>CALGOA010000144.1 GCA_937958015.1 uncultured Acidimicrobiales bacterium
GGTTTGACCCCGACGGGAACTGGTTTTCGGCGCCGATGCTCGCCGAGGTAGACCTTGGCCTCGTTAGGAGGCGGCCATTGTGAGGGTGCGCAGGGCGGCCGTGTCAGTGACGGTCGAGTCCGAGCGAACGATGCACCGGTAGGTGACGATGTCGTTTCCGAACTTGTAGGCGTCGGAGCTTTCGAGTCGGGGGTTACCGACGTAGCGGATCACGCTTCCCGCTTCGAAATCGCCGAACACGACCGAGGAGTTACCAGCGGCCATGAGAGCGATATCGGGACCGGTCACAACGGGGCGGCCAAGGAGAGTGTCGGGGACACCCGGGATTAGGCCGGGGTTCCACAGGTAGGCGCCGTCGTTGTCTTTGAGCTTGCGAATCTCGGCAAGGGTTGCGTCGTTCATCAGCCACGTACCGTTTGCGCGGTACTGGGCGATAACCGAGTGCTGGAGGTCGATGAGTTCGTTACCGGTAACCGCGTCGGTCGCCGAGGCCGTCTTGCCCGATGGGGCGGCCGCCACGGCGGTGGCGTAATCGGCGCCGATGCTGCGGTAGCACGCTTCGAGCATTTGGCCCATGAGAACATCGCGAAGGACGGCGACGCCGTCGGTTCCGGCCTCGTTGGTCACGTCCATGAGAACTGAGTGCTTGAAACTCGCGAGGGTGACCGAGTCAAAAACCGGGTCACTTTCGGGGATGGGGTCGCCCTCGGCGGTCTTGGTGGCCGTCGACTGACCCACGATCCGAGGGATTCGTAAATCGGCGCCGGTCTCGGTGACGAGAACCTTGGCACCGACAAGGGCGGGGGTGGTCTTTGCCAACGCCGAGACAACGACCTCGGGCCAAATCAGCTCGGGCACCGTTTCGGCGCCCTCGGACACCGTGGCGGTGTTCACGGCGCGAAGTTCAATGGAGTTTGTGTCTCCACCAACGAGGGCTCGCAGTTCAGAGTCGAGACCGACAGCGGCGCCAAACGCGGGGGTTGGCTGCACCGACGACAGGCCCGAGGCCCGATAGGCCGCGTCCGAGCGCGTCTCGTGGTCGGCGAGGTTAATCAGGTTGGTCTCACGCTCGGTGAGACCCCGAATCTCGTCGATGAGTCGGGCCTCGGTTTGACGGGCTTCGCCCGAGAGGGGGCCGCTACTGAGGTCATAAAGGTTACGGAGTTCGGTTTGTGCGGTAAGGCGCGCCGAATGGACGGCCTTGAGAGAAATGAGGCTCATTGTTGAGTCCTTTGGGGGGTCTAAAGAAGGTTGATGGACTCATCCCCGGCGGGTGACGCCCGACCGTTCGTGGTTGCCGCCAACGCCCCCGCCGGTGTCGCCGAACGAGGAGCAAGAGGAGGAGCGCCGACCACCCAAACCGGGGGTCAGTCGCTTGGGCTCTACCGGGCCGTCACAGTGGAGGGCACACAAAGCAGACCGCGAGAAAAGCACCCCGGTCGCAAAGAGCACCGGGATATTCGCAAACGCGACAAAGAGCCCACACGGGCTCCCAACGCTGGCGAAAGCAGGAACCTGGTGAGAACTGAACGCGTCAGCGATAGAGGGGGACCTAGAGGCAAATGCCCGACTAGGCCGAGAAACGCCCTCTACTTAGGTGTAGATCGGCAACCGCCCATACGAACAAACAAGTGCCCGAACCGGGCACCATCGCTCAACACGAGCGTGTCTCTGTAGGCCGTCGGGCCTAACGAGGCGTCGCCTTAATACGCTTCTCACGCACTTTCTGGCAACCAAACGTTTGAACGAGGTACCGCTTCGACATCTGGACCAGTGTAGATGGGCGGGTCGTTTCCGCGCCCGCCCGTCAGGACGTGCTGCTCAGCCGGTGTTGCGCATGCCGGCGGCGACGCCGTTCACGGTAAGCAGCAGGGCCCGCCGGACACCGGGGTCCATTTCGTCGGCGTCGCCCGCCGCCAACGCATTGGTGGTGGCCTGTTCGCGTGAGCGAGCCAGCAGATCAACCTGCAGGACGTGGAGAGGGTCGAGGTAGAACGCCCTGGTCTGAAGGGTCCTGGCCAGCACCGGAAGGTCTCCCAGAATCTCGCGCCCGGTGAGCTCGCGGACCTGATCGACGGTGCGGGCGTGTTCGGCCTTCACCACATCGAAGAGGTGGCGATGGTCGTCTGAGACCAGCGAGTCCACATACCTCTGGGCGATCCCCAGGTCGGTCTTGGCCAGCGTCATCTCTACGTTTCCGATGAACGTTTGGAGGAACCTCCATTGCGTGAACATCTCGGCCAGCGTGTCACTGTGGCCGGCGGCCCGAACGGCCTCGAGTCCGGAACCGACACCGAACCAGCCAGGGATGATCTGGCGGCTCTGAGTCCATCCGAAGACCCACGGAATGGCGCGTAGGTCATCAATGCTGGTGCCCCCGCCGGACCGGCGAGCTGGGCGCGACCCGATGTTGAGAGCTCCGAGCTCCTCGACGGGCGTGGATGTCTGGAAGTAGATCGGCAGTGATGGGTCTTCCACGAAGGTGCGGTAGGCACCAAACGCAGCATCGCTCATGGCCTCCATCACCTGCGACCACGATGCGAGGCTGTCCGGATTGTGGCGGGACTCGCGTTGGGCAACCGTCGCTTCGAGCACTGCCGCCAAGGCCAGGTCGATGTTGCGATGGGCGATTTCTGGCTGTCCGTACTTGTCGGCGATCACCTCGCCCTGTTCGGTGATCTTCAGTTCGCCATCCACAACGCCCGAGGGTTGGCTGAGGATCGCCTCGTTGGTCGGTCCGCCACCACGCCCCACCGAGCCACCGCGTCCGTGGAAGACCCGCATCCGCACGTTGTGTTTCTGCGACACGTTACGAATGGCCCGCAGCGCCTTGTGGATCTCCCACTGGCTGGTGGTGATGCCACCGTCCTTGTTCGAATCGGAGTATCCGACCATGACCTCCTGCGTGCCGCCCCGCAATTCAACGATGCGTCGGTAGGACGGAATCGTGAGCAGCTGATCGAGGGTCGACTCGATGTTGCGGAGATCGCCGATGGTTTCAAAGAGTGGGACGAACCCGAGCCGAGCCACGCCCGCCGACAGGTCGACCAGTCCGACCTCCCGAGCCAGAAGCACCGGAGCGAGAATGTCGTCGACCCCTTCGGTCATCGAGACGATGTAGCTGCGGATCAGCTCATCGCCGTACTCGTCCATGAGGTCCCGGAGCGTGCGGAAGAGGGAAAGGGCATCCCGTTCCTCCAGCGGTGTTCCCGGAGGCGAGAGCGGTCGCCGAGAGTTGAGTTCGGCCGTCAGCAGCGCGATGCGGCCTGGACGCTCCGGTGGATAGGACGTGCCGGCCGAGACGAACAGGCGCGACAGACTCTCGTGATGGCGGACCGTGTGTTCGCGAACATCCAAGATCGCAAGGTGGAAACCAATCGTCGCCACCTGCCGGCGCACCCGGGCCAGCCGTCCGTCGGCGAGTAACGCACCATCGTTTTCTCGCAGGGACCGGTCGAGGAGCTGAAGATCGGCCTCCAACTCGGCGGGTCGGTGATATCGACGGTCACCCATCGGGAGCCGCGCGGCCTCGTTCAGCCGCTGGATCATCACTGCGAGGCGAAGCCGGTACCACTCGCCCTCGTTGATCCGGTCCACTCGCTCGTGTACGTCGGCGAAACGTTTTCGATCGTCCTCGACCGCAGCGATCAATTCGTCACTGGCTGGCCGGATCAGTTCGGTGGGGGAGAGTTCTGCCCGGAGGCCCTCGAGCTCATCGGTCAGAATGCGCAACGCCCGTGACCGCTGCAGCAGCACGACCTCGCGAGTTGTATCGGGGGTGACGTTCGGATTGCCGTCTCGGTCGCCACCGACCCAGCTGCCGAATACCACCGGGGCCACGGTGGGGTCGAGCGTGGCCCCCACCTCGTCCAGTGCAACGTCGAGGTCCTCCCAGATGTGGGGGAGGCTGCTCCGCACCACCTGTTCCACGTAGTAGAGCAGCGTGCGAGCTTCGTCGAGGGGCTGAGGCTTTTCCCGCCGAATTTCATCGGTTTGCCACATGCCGTCGATCAGTTCGTTGACCCGACGATCGATGCGGCGCTGTTCCCAACTGGTACATCGCTCGTGGCCCCGCTCCTCTACCAGGCGAGCAATCTCGCGCAACTTGTCCAGCATTGATCGACGCGAGGCTTCGGTTGGGTGGGCAGTGAAAACCGGCTGGAGTGCTGATCGGTGCAGGCCTTCGAGGATGTTGTCTCCGCTGAAACCCAGCTCGGCCAGGCGTGGAACCGTGTCGGACAGGCGACCGGCATTGGCCTTCTTGAGGTTGAGGTCTTCGATGCGATGGACCTGCTCGACCACGTTGGCGAGATGGAAGTAGGTGGTGAACGCCCGGACCAACTTCATCGAATCCTGGAGGTCGGCGCCGGCCAGCTCCTTGGAGAGTTGTTCCCCGGCCCCTTCGTCGCCGTCGCGCCGGAGCGAGCGGGACAACGTGCGGACCCGTTCGACCAATTCGAAGAACGATCCACCTTCCTGTCGGGTGATCGACTGGCCCAATTGGCGGCCCAATCGTCGGATGTCGTCGCGAAGCGCTTGGTCGGGGGCGTGACTCACCACTCGGTTATATCGTCGGTCTATGAACGACACGTACACCCATGGACACCACGCCAGCGTGCTCCGGTCCCACACGTGGCGAACGGCCAAAAACTCCGCCGGGTACCTACTGAGCCACCTGACCAGTTCAATGACGATCCTCGACGTGGGTTGTGGGCCCGCCACCATCACCTGCGATCTTGCGACCCGGGTGGCGTCGGTCATCGGGATCGAACAGGCCGCCGGAATTCTCGACCGGGCCGAAGCCACCAAGATCGAATGGGGTGCAGACAACGTCGAGTTCCAAAACGGCGATGTGTATTCGCTGGATTTTCCTGACGGCACGTTTGATGTGGCCCATGCCCATCAGGTGCTGCAGCATCTCACCGACCCCGTCGCAGCACTACGGGAGATGATGAGGGTGACGAAGAAGGGCGGGCTCGTCGCAGTGCGCGACGCCGACTACCACGCGATGAGTTGGTACCCCGAGACCCCGGCCCTACATCGCTGGATGGAGGTGTACCAGGCCGTCGCTCGTCGTAACGATGCCGAACCGGACGCAGCCCGCCATCTGCTTCGGTGGGCCCGCGAGGCGGGGGTCGAACGTGATCGAATCGAGGCATCGGTCGATTCCTGGTTGTTCTCCACCCCTGAAGAGCGGGCGTGGTGGGGAGATCTGTGGGCTGACCGTTCGGTCGATTCAGCCTTTGGCGAACAGGCTCGTGACTACGGGATCGCCACCGAGGAGGATCAGGCCGTGATCGCAGCCGGGTGGTCCTCTTGGGCGAGCGATCCTGATGCGTGGTTTGTCGTCCCCAACGGTGAACTCCTCATTCGTGTGTGATCGTGACCGCCTGACCTCGACCGCTACCCCGTTGCGTACGCACCTTTTGGTGGGTTGTGACCGACTTCACTAGCTTGGTTAGATGGTATTGCAGGGAGCAGACGGGTCCGCCGGGGGCCTGTCGGAGCGTCGATGGCTCCTCATTCCCAGCATGTTCCTCGGTCCCGAATCCTGGACCGGTGTCTCCACGGTGCTCGAGGATCTGCAGCAGCGTCCCTTCATCGCCGATCCCAAACCGGTGTCCTGCAAGGTCGAGGACTTTCTGACCCCGTGGTTGGAGGACGTCCTCGGCGCCCTGCCCGACCCTCCCAATCCTCAGGATGGTCTCGACACCCCCGCTCCGCCTCTGGTGATCGCGGGCCACTCGGCCGCCTGCCCTCGGCTGCTGTTGGTGGCCGAAGGTGCGATGCTGCGGGGCCACAACGTCTCCACCGTCATTCTGGTCAACGGGCGGGTTCCGATCGACGGTTCGTCAGCCACCGATCTCGATCCGCCGCTCGGTCGACTGCTCGACAACCTCACGCGGCCCGATGATCATGTTCCGCCTTGGCACCGATGGTGGGGTTCGCTCATGGAGGACATGCTCCCCGACGAGGCCGATCGTCAACGAGTCTTCTCCGAAGCGCGCCCGGTTCCCCGAGCCATGTTCGACCAGAAGATTCCTGCACCTCGACTGCCCGACGATGTCGGCTTGGCCTTCCTGGCGATGGGTGACATGTATGCACCCAGCATGGACGAGGCGCGGGAGCAGGGGTGGGCCGTGGCCAGACTCGAAGGCGAACACCTTCACCAGGTCGTCAACCCGGTTGCGGTTGCGTGCACCATGATGGCGCTCGCTTCGCAGGCGACCGGTTGAGTTTTCTAGCGGTCAGCGACGAGGGCTTCGGCGTCGTCGAGCAGACTTGGTGAAACGGCGTCCAGCCAGTGGATGCGGGGATCTCGTCGGAACCATCGTTGTTGACGGCGGGCGAATCGGCGCGTTCTGGTCTTCGCCGTTTCCACGGCTTCCTCGAGTGAAACGTCGCCTTCGAGATGTTGTAAGAGTTCCCGGTACCCGAGCGCCTGCCCGGCGGTTCGGGAGAGCGGTGCCGGAAGGCTCTCGACCTCGGCCAGAAATCCCTCGCTCATTTGATCGTCGTACCGCTGGTTGATTCGGCTGTCCATCACGTCCCGATCGATCTTGAGACCGATCTGGAGGAAACGCGTTGGCGGATAGGCGTCGACGCCGGGTCCGAATGATGAGAAGGGTTGGCCGGATCCGATCGTCACCTCTAGCGCCCTCACTATCCTTCGGCGGTTCGACGGTTCCATCTTCCCTGCTGCCGTGGGATCGAGGATGCGCAGCCGTTCGTGGAGGGCATGCGTATTGGGCTCGGCCTCGAGCGTCGCAACAACCTCGGGGAATCTACCTGGCGTGTCGAAGTCGTCAACGATCGAGCGAACGTAGAGCCCGGTGCCGCCTGCCACGATGGCCCGATCGCCAGCCGCCTCGACCTCTCTCAGGACCGAGCGGGCGAGATCCTGAAACTGCGCCATGCCGAAGTCGTCGGTGGGGTCGGCAACGTCGATGAGGTGATGAGGTACCCCCGCTCGTTCGGACTTCGTCGGCTTGGCCGTTCCAATGTCCATGTTGCGATAGACCGACATTGCATCTGCACTTATGATTTGGCACGACCCGAGGCGAGTTGCGAGCTGTACCGCCAGCGCCGACTTGCCGGATGCGGTTGGACCGACCACGACGATCGGCTGAGGGCTCATGTGATCCAACCGCACAGGAGGCCGGCGAGAACGAACTGGTCGAGAACCACAATGTTCGGGTCTCGTCCGTAGGCCTCGTAGAACCCGAACACCGCTTCGGGCCCGAGCGAGTGATGGATGCTGTGCTGTAACGCCGCCAGGTCCGCATGGCGATCACCGATGAGGCCGAAGGAACCACTCACCCCGGACACCTCGCCGTCGGTGAGAAGCAGCCGTTCAACCGTCGGGCCTCCGATCAGTGGGACCGGCTGGTGTTCGTAGCTGGCCGGTGCCGATGTGGACTTCCAAATCGACACCAGTCGGGACGCTTCGTAACGGTCGTATGGTTCAGGGAGCGTGGCGGTGTCGATCTGGCCCGCATCCAGGCGTTGTTCGATCTCCGCCCCAAAGTCGGTGAGGTTGGCGACCGAAGGTAGAGGAGTGGCATGAATGCGGGCGAGCCCGCGACCGAGAGCAGCGGGTAGTCCCGGCAGGTCGCCGTGCAGGTCTGGGCGATTGGCGGGCACACCCCGGTTCTCTGCCCCGGCGGTGCCGCCGAGCGTTTCCAGAATCGCAGTCGCAACCGATCGATCGAACTCCACCAAACGAGCGTAGGGCCCAAACCTTCAACCTGAGCTGGGAAACGGCTCCGCTCGGGAGTCCCCAGCGTCGACAAGACAGTCGCCAGCAGCCGTACACTGAGCACGAATGACCATGCTCACCAAACACCACGGTCTGGGTAACGACTTTCTCGTCGCCGTCGAGCCTCAGCGTTCGTTATCGCCGACCGATGCGTTGAAGTGGTGCGATCGTCGTCGAGGGCTTGGGGCCGATGGTCTGATTTCGGCCGAATCGCTGGCGTCGGATGGATCGTTGTGGTCGATGACACTCTGGAATGCCGATGGCAGCCGGGCGGAGATCTCCGGCAACGGGATTCGCTGTATGGCACAGGCCATCGCACTCGCCGACGGTGGCGCTCAGGAGCGCAGCCTCAGTATCCGCACCGACGGTGGCATGCGGCAGCTGGAGATTTGGCCGGACCGTCGCAGTGGTGTTCATCACGCCAAGGTGTCGATGGGCGCGGCTACAGAGGGTCCCGAACCGTACGACAAGTGGGAGGTCTTCGGTCTCGACCCACTGCGCCAACAAACCGTCGATATCGGCAACCCACACCTCGTGGTCGAGATCGACGAACCGGAACGAATCGACTTGGCAGCGATCGGGCCCGAGATCGAAACCAGCTACGACGCAGGAATCAACCTGCACCTCATTCGGGTAGACGACCCCCAGAACATCACGTTGCACGTTTGGGAACGTGGGGCGGGCATCACCCAGGCCTGCGGGTCGGGTGCCTCTGCGGCTGCGTGGGCCACAAATCGCTGGGGCCTCACCGACGCGTCCGTTACTGTCAGGCAGCCCGGTGGCGATGCGCAAGTAGACGTCACCGCCGATGAGGTCTTCCTCACCGGCCCAACCACCTACGTCGCATCCATCGACGTGCCCGACTGACGTGACCCAGGACGAACCCATCTCAACTCCATCACCCGAAAACGAAGAAGCGTTGGAGACGACGAACCTCATCGAGTATCCACCGGTCGAAGGTTCGTGGTGGGACAGTCCCGATACTGCTGACTCCGACGAATGGGACGAGTCCGACGAACCCGAGACCCATCGTGGCGCCTTCGGTGAATTCGGTGGCGAGATCCGGGGCGGGTTCCTCGATCGGGCGTTCCGCGAACGTATCGTCATCGTCGGCATGGCCCACGGAGGTATGGACGTCGCAACCGCCGAGGCCAGCCTGGACGAACTGGCACTCCTCGTCGACACCGCCGGCGCCGACGTTGCGGCTCGCATCATGCAGCGGCGAGACCGTCCCGATCGCGCCACCTTCGTTGGTAAGGGCAAGGTGCAGGAGATCCTCGAAGCCGCCTTGGAGTTCGATGCCGACACCGTCGTCTTCGACGAGGAACTGACGCCCGCTCAGGGTTTCAACCTCGAAAAGATCCTCGGGCGAACTGCGCTGGACCGCACGGCGGTCATTCTCGACATCTTCGCTCAGCACGCAACCTCGACCGAAGGTAAGACCCAGGTTGAGCTGGCGCAGCTGCGTTACAACCTGCCCCGACTCAGGGGCAAGAAGTCGTTCAGCCAGCAGGGCGGCGGTATCGGAACCCGCGGGCCCGGCGAAACCCAGCTCGAGGTCGATCGTCGTCGCCTCGTTCGGCGGATCCACAAGTTGGAACGCGATCTCAAGGGCATCACCAGTCGCAGGCAGAACCAACGCAAGGCTCGCCATCGTTCGCCGTATTCGGTCGTCTCGATCGTGGGCTACACGAACGCCGGCAAGTCCACTCTCCTGCGCGCGCTCACCGGGGCCGAGGTGAAGGTGGAAGATCAGTTGTTCGCCACCGTCGATCCCACCACGCGCAAACACCGTTTGCCGGGTGGTGAGCAGATCCTGCTGACCGACACGGTGGGGTTCATCAAAAAGTTGCCCCATACCCTCGTCGAAGCATTCAAGTCCACGCTCGAAGTTGCGGGCAGCGCCGATCTACTCGTGCATGTTGTCGACGGTGCCGGCCCGGACCCGGATGGTCACATCATGGCGGTGCGCGAGGTGCTCAGCAGCATTAACGCAGGCGAAGTCGAACAGCTCCTCGTTTTCAACAAGCTGGATGCGTCGCCCGAGGTCAAACGTCTGGTGGATCTCAATCCGGGATCGGTTGGCATCTCGGCCCAAACCGGGGCTGGCATAGATGACCTGCTGCTCGCCATCGGTGACCGGCTCCGATCCAACTCCGAGCTCTACGACCTGCAGATTCCGTTCGGCCGGGGCGACGTGATCGCCTCTATCCATCGCGAAGGAGAGGTCCTGATGGAGACGACCGAAGACACCGGCATGCGGTACACCGCTCGCCTCGACGCCGCGTCGGCGTCCCGCCTTGAAGAATGGATCGTTCGTGTCTGAGCCCTATGTTCCTCCGCCCTATCCCTACGATCGCCTCGACGGGATCAAGGCGATCGCTGCGGCCCACAGCAGCGGAGGCATCGATCTCAGCATCGGTGCTCCCAGTGATCCACCACCGGCATCGGTGGTGGCTGCGATGTCGTCGTCGAACGCCGAGCGCGGGTATCCGCCGTCGGCGGGCTCGATGGCCATGCGGGAAGCGGGGGCTGAGTGGCTTAGTGCGCTCATCGGTGCCGACGTGCCGGCTCAACATCTCTATGCCACGGTGGGTTCCAAAGAGTTTGTGGCCGGGCTTCCTCACTGGTTGCATCTGCGACGTCCCGATCTGGACACCGTGTTGTATCCGGCCGTCAGTTATCCCTCCTATCAAATGGGCTCACGCCTTGGGAACTGCCGGGCGGTGCCGGTTCCGGTCGATGAAAAGTGGCGATTGCGGCTGGATGCGATCGACCCCGAAGATGCCGCCCGAGCGTTGTGTCTGTGGATCAACTCGCCCGGCAATCCCACCGGTGCGGTCGAAGACCTCGCCGCGGCGGCGCAATGGGGTCGAGCCAACGGGGTGCCGGTGTTCTCCGACGAGTGTTACATCGAGTTCTGCTGGGACAGCCCTCCGGCCTCGATCCTTCAGCACGGGATCGAAGGGGTCGTGGCGGTCCACAGCCTCTCGAAACGTTCCAATCTCGCGGGGGCACGCGCCGGCTTCTATGCCGGGGATGCTGAGCTGGTCCACTACCTCAGCGAGGTTCGCAAACACAGCGGATTCATCGTCCCCGGACCTATGCAACACGCTGCGGTCGCGGCCTTCTCAGATTCTGCCCACGTGGAGCAGCAGCGCGAGGTCTATCGAGCACGCATGGAGAAGATGATCGCCACGTTGGCCACCCGGCTCGGAATCGATGTTCCGATGCCCGAAGGTGGTTTCTACCTCTGGGCCCAGGCCCCCGATGGTGATGCGTGGACGTTCGCCGAATCCCTTGCCCGTGAGCTTGGCGTGATCACCAGCCCGGGCGAATTCTATGGCGACGCCTCACCGGGATACGTCCGAATCGCGATGGTTCACGACGTCTAACTCAGTGTCAGCGTCGAGGATTCAAGAATCTGAGCCTCGCGATCCGAATTCGATCAGGAACTGCCAGGGGCACAGGCGCTGGGGTCGTAGGCCCACAGCTGGCTCTGAACGCCCGAGCTGTCATCGCGGAATCCGAAGTAGATTCGACCGTCGTTTCCTTCGGTAGCCGACAGCTCTACCAGACCCAGACCTTCATCGACACCGATCTCGAGGACGCGCTGGCCAACATTGGTTGATGGGTCGAAGGACCAGAGGCCTCGGTACCGGGCGTCGGTCACGTAGTTTCCGAAGTAGATCAATCCGCTCGATGCCTCGACGAAGGATCGCGGGACATCGAATCCCGGTGATGGATCGAACACCGAAAACGAATCCGATGCGACGTCCCAGATCTCGATCACCTGGTTTCGACCCCCGAAGTCGAGAACGCGTTCTCCACGGACGTCGGCGAAGATCGCTGTGGAACCGATTGGTACGGGCCCGGTCACCTCCGTTAGCAGGCCTGAGTTCGGCTCGTAGACGACATCGCCATTCAGAAAAGCTCGTCCGTCTGGAGCGACGACGGGGTTACCTGTAGCGAGTGCTCTTCCTCGATCGAGTTCGGAAACCGAATTCCTCGCCGCGTTGTAGAGGTACGTCTGATGCTCGTTATCAGAGATCGTTCCGATGATGAGCTCGTCGCCAGCTAAGGGGACCAAGCTCACAAAGGATGTGTCAAGCGCTTCGACGATCTGGACTGCCGAGTTGGTGGTCGGGTCGTAGGCTGCGATCCCCGTGACGTTGTTCTGGCTGCCGAGACGGCCTACGAGGTACACGAGACCGTTGGGGCCAATCGCCACCTGGGAGAGCCCCCAGAGGCCGGCAGGTCGAAGATCGGTCCGCCGAACTCGATCCTGGATCGGATCGTAGAAGAAGAGCGGAGATCCCGGGCTTGGGACCGCACTGGACGAGAAGTAGATGTTTCCCTCGGGCCCGATTCCGTGAACTGCCGGACGGACGGCGACCCCTTCGTAACGGAGTGCCTCGGTCTGGCCCGACGCTGGGTCGTATGCGTTCAGGTCCCCGTTGGCGCGATCGGTGAAAAAGATTCGACCGTCGGACCCGCGGAGAACCGTCCCTCGGAATCCGTCGGTGCTGATCCGCTCCAACGGATCGCACTGTGGTGCGTCGTGCTCACTGCATGCCCCAGCAGCGAGTGGGGCCGTGGTGTTGGTGTCGAGCACCACGACGTACTCGGCAAAACCCGTGGGCGAGCCTGAATCGGTGTACACGCCGTTCTGTGCGGATGCAGTTCGCTGCCAGAGCGTTCCGTTGGCCTCGACCCGCCGGAAGACGCGTACAAAGCTCTGCAGCGGGGCGATTCGCTCGAGATCGAAGCGGATCTCGAACCCGTCCGAGGTTCGCTCGAGTTCACAGCTCAGTCCCGGGGAAGAGGCGATCGCACAACCGGTCGTAGTCGTTTGACCGTTCGCCATTTGTGCGGTCACCCGGTATCGGGGGAGGATCGCGAAACTGGGTAGGGGTCGGTCGATAAACGATGAAATCGCTGCGGAGCCGACCTCGACGCGGCCCCGCCAATGCCATTCGGTATAGGCCCGACGCTCAACGACTATGCGGGTGGTGTCGGGTGGCGTTCCCGTCCATTCGACCGTTATTGAGTCGGAGACAACAAGAACCTCACAGGAGAAGCTGACGTCTTGGGCTGACGCAGGGTTGGCGGAGCTAAGTACCGCCAGAAGGATGACCACTCCGAGACAGACCCGTCGAAGCATGGCCCGGAACTCTGAATTTGCGCCCACGGCGGCAAGACTACACCGAGGGTGGGCACTCTGCGACCACTGCTAAATGCGTGTCGTGGGAGTATGGCATGAGGGTTTAGGGGGAAACCCGCAGGATCCGATCCTGCCCACCGCCGTTGCTCGTCGTCACATAGAGCGCCCCATCGGGACCTTCGGCCACGCCTCGTAGTCGTCCGTACTCACCGTTGATGACAACCTGCCGACCCCGGTAAGAGCCGTCATCGGAGAAGAACATCACCCGAAGGCTTCGATTCTTCAGAGCGGTCACGGCCAGGCCGGTGCGCCAGGAACCCCAGGCGTCGTCGCTGAGGAAGGCTGCGTCCGCGAGCGCCAGAGTGGGTGCTCCGGTCGACCACGCGGCACCAATCGCCGAGGGGAACTCGGCGAGGTCGGTCATTGGCACCGACTCGTTGTACCCGGGCACCGGATTCCAGCCGTAGTTGCCGCCGGACCGGATGCGGTTCACTTCGTCATCCCGGTTGGGTCCGTGTTCGACGGTCCACACCTCGCCCGAGTCCGGGTGGATCGCCACCCCCTGGATGTTTCGGTGACCAAAAGAAAGGACTCGCCGGGTGTTCCCGTCGCTCGAGCTGGCGAATGGGTTCGTCGCCAGCCCCTCGCCGGTGAGTCGGTCCACCCGAAGGGTCTTGCCCCCAAGGCTGGTGAGGTTCTGGGGGAGTGAGCCGTTGGCGGAGTCTCCGGTTCCCACGATCAGGGCCCCGTCGGAGTCCACCTCCAACTGACAACCTCCATGGCGGCCTGAACTTATGGGCAGGCCGCCGACGAGGGGATCATTCACTCGGGTGGCGGTGGTGCCCGAAAGGGTCCAGGCCACGACCTGAATCTCTCGTGGGCTGGCGTGGCCCTGACAGGAATAGAAGCGGCCATTCGCACCGAAGTCGGGATCCAGCGCAAGCCCCATCAGCCCTGTCTCACCGTTGGCAAACAGGTCACTGAGGTTGGCGGAGACAGCGGTCCGGGTGCCGTTGGACTCGACCAACCAGAAGCCGCCGCCCCGTTCGGTGACCAGCAGTTGACCATTCGGCAGAGGGGCAACGTCCCACGGAATGGTGAAGCCGTTCGCCACCACACTCACCGACGGCGCCGGCGGAGGAGCGAAACGAGCCCGGTACTCCGGGCTGGCCATGATCGGGAAGATCAGCTGCACCAGCGAGGCGCCATTGCGAACCTGGTCACTCCAGTAGGCGGCCCCCTCGGGCTCGGGGACCCGCTGTAGAAGTCCTAGATACACGGTGGTCACAAGCACATCAGGGTTTCGTCGGGCGCGGTGTTCGGCCGACTCACTTACGGCCACCACGAAACCTGGTACATCGAGGCGTCCGGCTGCGATCTCACCCGTCCAGAAGGCGAGACCCTCGGCATCGGGGGTTCGGCCGAGCACCCGGCCGTAGACGGCTTCGACGATCTCTTCCTCGGTCTCGGCATCGGACAGGGCGGCGAACTCGTTGCTGGCGAGAAAGGCGCTCGCCAGAGCGGTCAGACTGGCGCCCCGCTGTCGTTGTCCAACCCAGAAGCGGAGGCCGCCCAGGTCGGGATCCCGATCGAACACGCTGTAGTACAGACGTGCGACAGGGGCGACCGTGCCGCCGAACTCCGGCGAACCAACGAAGGCGTTGTACATCTGTGCCGGTCCCAGGCCGGCGTTCAGTTGGCCGGTCCAGAATGCGAGCCCGCCGGCGTCGGGCGCGCGGCCGAAGACATCGGCGTAGACCTGCTCGACCAACAACTCGTTGGTCGGGAACAGCCCCGCTACCGGTCCAGTCTGAGCTGCCGCAGTGCCGGTGGGGCTGGCGAGCACGGTGCCCACCAGCAGCACCAGCACGACGAGGACACGATTTCGCTTCTGCGCCATCCCGCTCAAGATAGTGTCGGTTCCTCGCCCGGTTTCGTCAGCGGTACCGGCGGCGCCCTGGACCGGCTCGGCGGCCTACTGGCCGGTTACCAGTGCAAACACACCTTCGTAGGTTCGTTCGATGCTGTCCCGGTGAAGGTGTTCGTTCTGGGTGTGGGCGATCGTCGGGTCACCAGAGCCGAAGTTGGTGGCCGGTATTCCCAGTTCAGCGAAGCGAGCGACGTCGGTCCAACCCAGCTTGGCCGAAACCTGACGGCCATGGGCGAGAGCCGCCAGCAGCGGATGCTCCAGCGATGGGGGACACGCCAGGGATCGGTCGATTCGTTCCACGGTGTCGCCGTCGTCAAGGTGAGGAGCGATCAGCGAACGGAACCACTGCTCGGCCTCGTCGGCGGTGCGGTCGGGAGCGAATCGATGGTGAACCGTGATCGTGACTCCGTCGGGTACGACGTTGCCGGCATTACCTCCCTCGATCCCCACCGTCTGAACCGACTCGATGAACTCACACCCGTCGAGTAGCGGACGGCGCGCCTTGTAGTTGGCCAACTCGGCCAGCAACGGTGCTGCTCGGTGGATGGCGTTACGGCCCATCCATGGACGGGCCGTGTGGGCTCTGGCCCCCTTCAGGTGGATCGTGAAACGCAGCGACCCCTGACAACCCGCTTCGATCTGACCGTCGGTGGGTTCGCCCAGGATCGCACAATCGCCAGCCAGCAACTCCGGAGCCTGTTCGATCAGTTCGCGAAGACCGCTGTGCTCACCGGCTACCTCTTCGCGGGCGTAGAAGACGAAGGTGAGATCGACGACGGGCGCTGTCACCCGGTGTGCGATCTCATGGAAGACGGCGAGGCCACCCTTCATGTCGGCCGACCCCACGCCGTACAAGGTGTCGCCTTCGATGCGAGCCGTCCCGTTGTTGTTTACCGGGACCGTGTCGGTATGACCGGCCAGGATCAGGCGTTGCGACCGCCCAAGGTTGGTCCGGGCCACCAGGTTGTCACCCACCCGCGTGACCTCGAGGCCGGCGATGGCGTTGAGGTCCTCTTCGAGCCACGCCACGAAGTTCTGCTCCTGGAAACTGACCGATTCGATATTGACGAAGTCGGCGGTTTTGGCGAGGAGGTCGGTCACCCCGCAAAGGATACGAGGACGTCGTGTCTCAGGCTGCTCCGGGGCACGGTGAAAACGAACGAACCGAGGCTCGAAAGCCTCGGTTCGTGAGTCGGACATCCCCCTCCCGACTGGAGTGAAGAATAGCAACTTGTGCCGTTCGACACAATCCCGGCTCGGAAGCGAGCACAAAACTGTGGGAATGTCCATCCCCCGCATGGGGATGATTTCAGGGCTACAAACGGCGCATCACGGTGACGACGCGGCCAAAGATCGATACTTCTTCGGGGTCGAACGGCATCGGGGACAGATCGGGGTTGGAGGGCAGGAGGACGATCTGTTTGCTGGCCGGATCGACGCTGTAGGTCTTGATCGTGGCTTCATCGCCCGGGATCCCCGCCACCACCACATCACCGGCCTGTGCGGTGTTCTGCACGTTGGCGATCACGAAGTCACCGTCGAGGATGCCGGCGTCGATCATGGAATCGCCCTTTACCCGCAGCATGAACAGGTCACCTTCGCCGGTGAAGTCGGCGGGGACCGGCAGACTCTCTTCAATATTCTGAGCCGCCAGCACATCGGTGCCGGCCGCAACATCACCCACCAGGGGGACGTGCCGCATGGGTCGTCGCTCGACATCGACCGCGCCGGTGGCGGAGTCCCAGTTGACCCGCAGGCCCCGTGGGGTGGAGGGGTCCCGGGTGAGGAAACCCTTTTCCTGAAGGTTGTTCAGGTGGGTGTGGACGGTTGAGGACGACCGCATGCCGACATATTTGCCAATCTCACGCACCGAGGGTGGGTATCCGTTGTCCTCCATGAAGGCCTCGATGAACTCGAGGATCGCCCGTTGGCGATTGGTGAGCTGGTGTTCTGATGCCGACATATGTCCAGTATGACACGAAAAAGCACACGTTTGTTCGTTTTTGTTTCGTGACAGGGGTTGTGCGGAACAGATGTTCGGTCTAGGTTCACCAACCCAACGAACGGCAAACGGTTGTTCGTCTCTCGAAGACACCTCGTCTCCGAACTCTGTCACACCCCTCAGGGAGGATGAATCCCATGGTTGCCCTTCTTACCGCAGATCCCATCTACACCTTCCCCGAACGTCTCGCTCCCGAGACCGTCCCCCTCGCCCGTCGGTCCCGGCCGCGTCATCTCACTGCTGTCCCAGCCCCCCATGAGTTGTCGCCCGGGACCGATGCTGGTTCATCCCCCGATGTCGATGTGTCACACCGCCATATCGCTGTCGCAGACGCCGTCGCCATAGCTGCGGTGGTCGTCGTCGGCCTGCTGCTCCTGGTCTCGTTCCGGTCGGTGCAAGGTGGACCTGCGGCCACCTCATGGTCCCAACTGAACACACCCGCCGCAGCGGTCGGTCCTGCGGTGCAGGGCGAGATCGTGGTCTCGGTCGCTCCGGGGGACACCCTGTGGGCGATTGCAGGAGCCCTCGCCCCCGACGCTGATCGTCGTGAAGTGGTGCAGCGACTGGCCGAACGTAACGGTGGATCCACCATCTGGGCCGGTCAGGAACTCATCGTGCCCGTCTCGGTGGCAAATCTCTAGAACGCCCCGTGGCGGGGCGTGCGGCCCGCCTACGCTGACTATGTGAAGTGCCGCCAGTGTGATGCGCCCGATACGCGTGTCATCGACTCGAGAAACAGCGAAAATGGTGCGTCGATTCGTCGTCGGCGTTCCTGTGCCGCCTGTGGTGCTCGTTTCACAACCTTCGAGCGGGTCGAGGAAGTCCCCTTGGAGGTCCGCAAGCGGAGCGGCGATCGGGAACCGTTCGTGGCCGGCAAGGTTCGCGGCGGTATCGAACTTGCGGTCAAGGGTCGGCCCGTCACCTCTGAACAGGTCACCCGCATGGTGACATCGGTCGAGGACGCCGTGCGGGCATCATCGACACCGCTGGAGACCAGTTCGATCGGAGAACTTGTGCTCACCGGGCTCAAGGTTCTCGATCCAGTGTCGGCTATGAGATTCGCCTCGGTCTACAAACACTTCGAAGAGTTGTCGGACTTCGAGCGGGCGGCGTCGGAGCTCTCCGGACCCTAAGACGCTCGTTGAACTCAGCCGGTGAATTCCCAGGGTGGCGGGATGTTGGCCAGTTCTCGGTACTGCGAGGCGAATCGTTGGACATCGGCGCCGTAACGAACGCTGCGGTTGTAACCCAACAGGGCTCGTCGAAACTGACCCGGGTCGCCGAGATTTGACCCGCACAGGTGATCGGCCGCCGCTAGCGCCGCGTCATACAGATTGTGGGGGTCCTCGGTGCCATCGCCGTTTCCGTCGGCGGCGAAGATTTGCCAACTCGATGGGATGAACTGCATCGGCCCAACGGCCCGGTCCCATTCGAGATCGCCATCGAGAAGCCCACCGTCGGTATCGGGGATGGCGAGGAACGGATCCCCGTTCAGCTGAGGCCCCAGGATGTGGGGTGCGGTTTGGCCGCGTCGGTCGATCGAACTCGAGCCGAAGTTCCCGTGGAAGCTCTCGACCCGGCCGACCCCGGCGAGCTGATGCCATTCGATCCCGCAGCCCGGCCATCGTTCGTACGCCCGCCGGCTGGCAACGGTGTAGGCGTCGACCGCAACGATCGACAGGTACTGGTCACCCGGCAGCGTTTTCGCCAGCAGTGACTCCTCAAAGCGCCGTTCGGCGGGAACCACCTGCGGTTCCAACTCAGCCAGCTGTTCGGATGCGTCGGCTCTGATTTCGATGGCGATGCGTTCGAGGTCACGCTCACGTGCGACGCGTTCGACCGCAGAGTCGACGTCGCGTTGTTCTGCGTCTCGCACGGCCGTTGCGACGTCTCGACGATTCAGCAGCTGATCGGAGGCCGATTCGACCAGGTGGTCATCCCGCAGGATCTGCGTCGCCTGGGCCGTGGCGTTGTCGGTAGATGCCTGGAGCAGGCTCGAGAGGTCGGGCTCGTCGGTGCCGTTGACGAAGGCGTCGACGCTCATCGTGAGGAGCTCTGACCGTCTCGACTCAAGTTCGATAGTCGCCGCCTTCAGCTGGGACCGTTCCCGGTCCTCATCGCGCTCGGCGGATCTGACGGTTGAGGCTCGCAACGTCTGCTCCGACTCGGCCCAGCTGAGCCGGGAGCGTTGCTCCTCTACCGCATCTCGGAGTTCGAGCAGTGCGGTGCCGGCCGATCCCAGCAGTTCTCCGTCGAGCGGAAGGCCAGCGAGCACGCTGGGGTCGAGCCATCGGGGATCACGGATCAGCTGGTCTGCGGTGGTTGGGGTGTCCGAACTGGCCCGTTCCGGCTGTGGTGCGAGCTCTGAGCCGGGTGCGGGCGCGGCCCCGTTTGCATCGGCGGGCGAGGTGGACATGAGGGCGCCAGCGGTCAAGCCGAGGGCGATAAGAGCGCGCCGAATCACCGACTCCTATCGGCCTTCCCAGGTTCGGACTGAGCTGGATCAAGTGGTTCGTTTCGCGCGTTTCCACTGCACGAACAACATCCCGTCCTCCGCCATCCACACCCGTGAGACCGTGAACCGATGGGAGCGCCCCACGTCCCCTTTTGCCGCCCGGCCGCTCGAGCCACCCACGAGCATCGAGGAGAGGCTGAGGTTCCATTCGTCGATCAGATCGGCCTCGATGAACGCGCCGTTCAGGGTGGGGCCGCCCTCAAGGAGGGCAACGCGGTGGCCCAAACCGTGCAGTAACGAGAGCGCCTGGGTCGGATCGACCGAGGCGGTGGGGAGTCGATGCACGTCCGCTACCGACTCGAGATGTTTCATCGCATGCGGGTCGGCGTCGGCACCGGTGATGATGTGGGGCCGGTTATCCGGGTCGCCGAACATCGGCAGATTGGGATCCAGCCGGGCGCTGGCCGTGATCACCGCCAGCGCCGGACGGGGTGCCTGGCCCCTGGCCTGTCGTTGCTCTTTTGCCTCCGCCGATGCCGAGGGCGCTTTGTACTGTTCGGCCCGAGCGGTCCCGGCGCCGACCACGATGACGTCGGCTACCGATCGAAGGGCCATGAAGACCGCAAAGTCCGCATCGCCACCCAGAGCACCGGACACGCCGTCGACCGCTATGGCCCCGTCCATGCTGTTGACCATGTTCGTGAGAACGTACGGGCGGTTGTGGTGGTGCGGATCACGCATCTCGTTGCCGATGGCATCGAGCGGGTTGACGGGTTGATCGCTGGGCTCGGGCGTCAGGACGTTGATCACAATCAAAAACTATCTCCGGACCTCCCCCAAACAAGCCAACGGCACGGCGCAGAAACAACGCGCTGCGGTTGACGGGGGCTTCGCGTGGCCCATGAACAACCGGAAAAACTGCGACCTGTCGAAGTCTGCTCACGCTCGGTGTCTTTCCACCGGCGCTGTGGATAAGTGCGACGAATTCCCACGACCGTCCACTTTTGATTCACCGCCTTCGGTGCCTACGTTGTTGCCAAGCCGGTACGGCCGGTTCGTAGAAAGCGGAGGACGGGGGCAGAATTGGGGGCCTCCTGGGCGAGTCAGGCAGCGTGTTCACGTTGGGCGCGACGAAACCTGGACCTGTTGACTGCGAATCGGCCGTATCCACACCCTCAACCCTTCCAAAGAAGGAATGTGAGCCCACGTTCGGGCGTTGTACCCGATGGGAACTCTGTCCCACCCCTCGGTCAAACTTATGGGGACAGAACAGGAGCACCTCCACGTGGCACTTGCACCCGAGCACAATTCACTCGAACACAATTCACTCGAACAAACTGCACTCGAACACAGTTCTGTCGAACACAGTGCAGTCGAACGCAGCGCACTCGAACACACCGGGATCGGCCTTCATCGGCACTTCACCACCCAAGGCATCCACCCGTACGACACGGTTGAATGGGAAACCAGGGATGCCCGCATCAGCAACTGGAAAACCGGCGAGGTCGCATTCGAACAGCTCGGTGTCGAGGTTCCGAGCTCGTGGTCGGTCAACGCCACCAACATCTTGGCGCAGAAGTACTTCCGGGGCGCCATGGGTACACCCGAGCGGGAGCGGTCGCTCAAACAGGTCGCCGACCGTGTGGTCGACACGATCACTCGATGGGGCCGAGAGGGTGGCTACTTCGTCGACGACGATGAAGCGTCGGCCTTCAGCGACGAACTGAAGTACCTCATCGTGCACCAGCGGGCTGCGTTCAACAGTCCGGTGTGGTTCAACATCGGGGTGCAGGGTGTGCCCCAGCAGGCGTCCGCCTGTTTCATTCTTTCGGTCGACGACCAGATGGACTCGATCCTCAACTGGTACACCGAAGAAGGCATTATCTTCAAGGGAGGGTCGGGCGCAGGCGTCAACCTTTCCCGGATTCGAGCCTCGACCGAACCACTGCGCGGTGGCGGTACCGCCTCGGGCCCGGTCAGCTTCATGCGCGGCGCCGATGCGTCCGCTGGCACCATCAAGAGCGGTGGCAAAACCCGGCGCGCCGCCAAGATGGTCGTACTCGATGCCGATCACCCCGATATCGAAGAGTTCATTTGGTGCAAAGCCACCGAGGAACGCAAGGCCCGAGCCCTTCGCGACGCCGGATTCGACATGGATCTGGACGGCAAGGACATCCACAGCATCCAGTATCAGAATGCGAACAACTCGATCCGGGTCACCGACGAGTTCATGCAGGCGGTCGTCGACGACGGCGACTGGGACCTCGTCGCTCGAACCGACGGGTCGGTGCAGCGCACCATCAAGGCCCGAGACCTCATGCGGCAGTTCGCCACCGCGGCGTGGGAATGTGCGGATCCGGGTATGCAGTTCGACACCACGATCAACCGATGGCACACCGCCGCCAACACCGGTCCGATCACGGCCAGTAACCCGTGTTCGGAATACCTGAGCCTCGATGACTCCGCCTGCAATCTGGCCAGCCTGAACCTGCTCAGTTACCTGAACGACGACGACAGCTTCGACGTTGCCGGTTTCGCCACTTCGGTCGAACATCTCTTCACCGCTCAGGAAATCCTGGTCGGCCGGGCCGACTATCCCACCGAGAAGATCGGCGAGACCTCGCGCAACTTCCGTCAGTTGGGACTTGGATTCGCCAACCTCGGTGGACTCCTCATGAACATGGGTCTGCCCTACGACAGTGACGCCGGACGGGCCACCGCCGGTGCCATCAGTGCCCTCATGACCGGACAGGCTTACCTCACCTCGGCCCGGACCGCAGCCCGAATGGGCCCCTTCGCCGGTTTCGCCGAGAACCGCGAACACATGCTCCGGGTACTCGACATGCATCAGGCTGCGGTCGGCGCGATCGACGCTGATCTCGCTCCGTCATCGGTTCTTGCAGCCAGCCAGCAGGCATGGGCCGACGCCACCGATCTTGCACAGGATGTCGGTGTTCGCAATTCCCAGGCCAGCGTGCTGGCCCCCACCGGCACGATCAGTTTCCTGCTCGATGCCGACACCACCGGGGTCGAGCCCGATCTTGGCCTGGTCAAGGTCAAGAAGTTGGTCGGCGGTGGAACGATGATGATCGTGAATCAATCGGTGCCGCGGGCGCTTCGCCGGCTCGGCTACGACGAGGCTCAGATCGAGGGCATCACCCGATACATCGACGAGAACTCGTCGATCCTCGGCGCTCCCGGACTTCAGCCCCAGCACGAGGCCGTGTTCGCCTGTTCGATGGGTGACAACACCATTCACTACAGCGGTCACGTGAAGATGATGGGGGCCATTCAGCCCTTCATATCGGGTGCGATCTCCAAGACGGTCAACATGCCCGAAGAAGCCACGATCGAAGAGATCGAGCAGCTCCACATCGATGCCTGGAAGATGGGCGTGAAAGCGGTGGCGATCTACCGGGACAACTGCAAGGTTGCCCAGCCACTGAGCACCAAGAAGACCGATGACACCCCGTTGACCGAAGTTGTAGAGAAAGTGGTCTTCAAGCCGGTCCGGGAACGTCTGCCCCGCAACCGTCGCAGCCGGACCTTCGAGTTCCGCGTGTCGGACTGCAAGGGATTCGTCACCGTTGGTGAATACGACGACGGTCGACCGGGCGAGATCTTCGTTCGGGTCTCCAAGCAGGGTTCCACCATGGCCGGAATCATGGACGCCTTTGCAATCTCGGTGAGCCACGGACTCCAGTACGGCGTCCCGCTCCGCAACTTCGTCGACACCTTCACCGGCATGCGGTTCGAACCGGCAGGAATGACCGACGATCCCGACGTACGAATCGCGTCGTCGATCATGGACTACCTGTTCCGTAAGCTCGCGGTCCTGTACCTCACCTATGACGAGCGTGCGAGCCTGGGAATCTTCACCACCGGTGAACGAACCCAGCAGACGCTGCCCGGTGTCGATGAGGCGCCGAACACCCTCGGAATCGATCTGCCATCGGATCCGCCGTCGATCGAATCAGCCAGTGAGCTGGTGGATCTGATCGAGGCCAACGGCATCCCGCAGACCGCCGAGCAGATGAGCGACCCGAATGCGCCGATGTGTATGCAGTGCGGGATCACGATGTACCGCAACGGCAGCTGTCACGCCTGCCCCAGCTGCGGCAACACCAGCGGCTGCAGCTAACCCACCTAAATTCCTGATGGGCACTACATCCCACGGTACTTGCGAGGGGTAGAACGCCTCCGATGTAGCTGCCATCAGGAAGAACAGCTTCCGATCTTGCGCTGGTTTGGCCAGACTCGTCCGCACGAAACGCCACGACCCACTGACGACGACTCGCTCATGGCGCTGAGGCGGCGCGTTCGCCGACAACTTCGGCGGTGGCGTCAGCCGGTGGTTGTGGTGGAGCGTTCGACCGAAACCGGACCGGTCAGGATGGTGGTGTCGGTGGAATCGGGCCCCGTGGTCGACGTGGTGTCGTCGCCCGGTTCGGTGGTGTCTACCGGTGGGATGGTGTCGTCGGGAGTGGACGGATCGGTCGGTGCCGTGGTGTCGGTGGGGCCGGTTGACTCGGTGGGCACGGTCGTATCGACGGGCACGGTGGTGTCGATCGGATCCAGCGGTTCAGTGATCACCGGATCGGTCGGTTCGGTCGTGGTGGTGTCGATCGGTTCCAGAGGTTCGGCGATCGTGGTGTCGGGAACCTCGGGGCCAACCGTGGTGGAGGAGTTCGAGGTGGAGGGTTCGGTGGTTGGCGCTGCCACCGACGAGTCGGGTTCGGTGGAATCCACCGGTGCGGTGGTGGCGGGCAGACTGTCCTCGTCTCCCGGTTCACCGTCGGCGGGCGGCGCCGTAACCCAGGTGGGAGACCCGACCGGCGAGCTCGGAATCTGAATGGTCTCGCCTTCGGCTGGCGGTGCGTCGGGATCGCGCTCGGTGCTGACGGACACACCCAGCGATGGTTCTGGCTGGGTCGATTCCGTTGACTGTGGTGGCTGCGTGGTGGAAGGGGCTGGGGTCTGGGCTGGTGCCTGGGTGCCTATGGAGGGGGCCGAGGTAGAAGCCGGCTCTTCCTCGACCGACGATTCGGGCGGCTCGGTCTCGTCGGGAACGACAACGTCGACCTCGGTTGGATCGGGTTCCACGACCGAGGTGCTGGTGTTGAGCGTTGTGCTGCCATCGACGGTCGGTTGGATGCCCTGCGTCACGACAGGACCGATCAGCTGCCCACCCCGCGCCTCGATGGCTTGGTACGCCAAGGGCCCTGCGATCGCGGCAACCGAAAGCGTCGAGAGAACGACAGCTAGGGCGAGCCGTGAAGGGCGAGCGTCAGTGAGGTCAGTAGAGGGCATGTGGTCCCGGGCGTTGGAGGGATTCGACGGCGTTCGGATCGCAACCGAACACCGTGTTTCTAGTCAAGAAAAGGGGCTTCGTGTGCAACTGAGGGATGAATAGCCCACAAGATCTGCGCCCTTTTTCTCCGCAATTGACACAAGGCGTGGGCATGGCCACTGCCAGTGGCCACTGTGGGATCTGAGTGTGAGCGACCGAAGAATCTGTCAGGCTCTCTGGGTGATGGGTGACAAGACCGCCTGGCGGGTGAAGGCAAAGGCTCGGCGCCAGCAGCATGACGGCGTCGCGACGGCTCGGTCCGAGTCGATCGTGACGCACCTGCACGACTGGCTGTCCGAGAACGTGGCAGCGACTGTCGTGGTGGTCTTTGACCCGCTTCCCGGGGAGGTGGATCTTGCGCCCCTCCATCGATCATCGGAACTTCTTAACTGCAACATCGAGTTTGCACTCACCCGAACGCCGACCGCTGGGTTCGATCTCACCGTGCACCCGCTCGACTCCGAGTTGGAGCACCACCGTTTCGGATATCGACAACCGGTCGCCGGTGCGCGAAGGATTGCAGACTCGGAGATCGGTGTCGTTCTGGTTCCTGCTCTCGCGTTCGACGTCAGCGGGAATCGACTGGGATTCGGAGCTGGATACTACGACCGGTTCCTGGCCCGTCTACCCCGCGCAAACAAGATCGGCATCGCCGACTACGTGGTTGACGGCACGCTTCCGAACGACGACTTCGATGTTCCAATGTCGCATCTTGCAACCGCAGAAGGGGTCCGCGCGGTTGTGCGGTGAGGTCGTCAGATGAACAGGAACGTGATGAACGACCCGATGGTTGTGAGCAGCATCGCAAACACGCCCAGGATTACGATCCAGAACACCACCGGACGACGCCGACGCATCGGCTCCAGTGAACTGGTGAAACTCTCGGGTTCGGGCTCGGACGACTTTGGCGGTGTGTAACGGCTCATAGCGGTCGATCGGTGACCACGGTCTTGGCCACTTTGTCCCAGAGCGTCTGGTGGCTGCTGTCGACGAACATGAGAACCAGCGACACGAATGCCAGAAGCATGATGGCCCAGCTGCCGAACGAGCCGAGCACGATCAGGGCGAGCGGGGCGATCCGCAGAGCCGCCTGACGAAAGCTCGGGATGTTGCCGTCGGCGTCGGTGACTCGAAGATCCAGTGCCAGCTTGCCGAGGGAAGTGCCTTGGGTGGCGACCATCCCGATCTCGAGGGTGGCAACCGCGGCCAGCCAGATCAGATTCTGTTGGAAGCTGGCGTTCATACCGATGTCGGCTCGCAGCGTTTCGCCCACGTCGACGCCGACGAGGAGTGCGACCAGAACGGCGATCGCCAACCACACGAGGTAGTCGAGCACTCGGGCACCAATACGGCGGCCGGGGCTGGCCAGACGAATCTCGGGGGAGAGGTGGGCGGGCTGAGGTTTGTGATTCGGCGGTGTAGTGGGGCCGCCCTGCCACTGCTGGCCGTCCCAGAAGCGCACGGTTCCGGGCGGATCACCCTTGGCGTGGTAGTAGCCGGATGCGGGGGATGAGGTGGTGCTGCTCATAGTTCGCTCGGGGTAGAAAGATGGGACCAGTACGACACGGCTATAAAAGCATGCCAGTTCGGCCGATGGTAGTGCGGTCGCCCAGTTTGCTCTGGGATGGCTCTGGGACACGAGGAGTGGTCATGGACAGGACAATTCTGGTTACTGGCGGTGCCGGATATATCGGCAGTCACACCGCGTTGGCCCTTATCGAGGCCGGTGACCACGTGGTGGTCGCCGACAATCTGGTCAACAGTTCGAAGGCATCGGTGGCAGCGGTCGAGCGTCTTACCGGCGCCACGATCGAGTTCGTTCAAGCGGATCTCACCGATCGTGCGGAGACCGCAGCGATCTTCGATGCACACCCGATCGAGGCGGTTATTCACTTCGCCGGTCTGAAGGCTGTCGGCGAGTCGGCCGAGAAGCCACTGCTGTACTACCGAAACAATTTGTTGTCGACCATCAATCTGTTGGACGAGATGGCTGCCCACCAGGTCTTCAAGCTCGTGTTCTCATCGTCGGCCACCGTGTACGGGGATCCCGAGGTGTTGCCCATCCCCGAAGGTGCCCCGACCGGTCCCACCAATGCGTATGGCCGGACCAAGTTGATGATCGAGGACATTTGCCGTGACGTCGCAGCTGCGGATTCACGATGGCAGATCAGCCTGCTGCGGTACTTCAATCCTGTCGGCGCTCACCAGAGCGGCGACATCGGTGAGGATCCGAACGGAATTCCCAACAACCTCGTACCTTTCGTTATGCAGGTAGCGGTCGGGCGACGCGAGAAACTCAGCGTCTTCGGTGGCGATTACGACACGCCCGACGGCACGGGTGTCCGGGACTACATCCATGTGATCGATCTGGCTGCCGGTCATCTCGCTGCGCTCGATCACCTGCCTGACGGCTGCCGCGAATACAACCTTGGAACCGGTTCGGGGGCATCGGTGCTCGATGTGGTCAAGGCGACCGAACAGGTAAGCGGACGGGAGATTCCCTACGAGATCGTGCCTCGCCGGACGGGTGATATCGCCACGTCGCTTGCCGATCCCCAGCGAGCCAACACCGAACTCGAGTGGCGGGCGGACCGAAACATGGAAGCGATGCTCACCGATGCATGGCGCTGGCAGTCAAAAAACCCCGATGGGTTTCCCCGGGAGGACTAGGACTCCGACGGCTACCGGGGTCGTCTAAGAGTCGGAATCCCCGTCGGGCACGAGACCCTCGAAGATCTCTTTGCAGGTCGGGCAGACGCCGAAGTTCTTCGGATCGCGGCTGGGGATCCACACCTTGCCACAGAGCGCCTTTACCGGCGTCCCCTCGACCGTGCTGGGAAGGATCTCGTCCTTCTTTACATAGTGCGCGAATCGATCGTGATCGCCGTCACCGGTTCTTGGCCGGACGATGGTCTCGGTGTCGGTGCTGAACGATGTCATGGGCCTATTGTCTCCCAAATCGGGCGATTCGCCACGCTGGTTTTCCGAATCGAGCCCATTTGGGGTCGATGACGTGGGAAAACGAGTTGTCAGGCACCGCTGGCGACGACGTTCCACAGGTTCAAAACCTGGTCTTTTTCGAGACTTCCGACCGACCGTGCAATCAGATTGTTCTCACCGTCGAGGTAAAGCGTGTAGGGGATGCCGCTGATCCCGGACGCCAGACCGGCCTCGTTCTCCGCGCTGTCCCGCATCACCGTGCCGGGGAAATTCTCAAGCCATTCCGACGGCGGATAGTTGGGCCGCGTCTCGTCGACGGCGATGGTCACCGCGTACAGGTCGATCTCGGACGGCTGCACTCCATCGGCGACCAACTCGTTGATCAGATTGACCTCATCCTGACAGTGCGGACACCAATGGGCGAGGAAGTACACCACCTTGGCCCGGCCGTCGGGTCCGATCGACACCTCGGAACCGTTGAAGTTGGTTCCCGTCAGCGTGGGTGCCACCGAACCGATCGCTGGATCGTCGGCTTCGTCGCTGAAGACTCCGCCGCCTTCGAGTTGCGGGAGCGCCGCGCCGGAGACCGTTACGGGCGCGGTCTCGGCACCGTCAGAGGTCTGAACCGCGGTTGTGGTAGTGGTCTCGCCCGGTTCGGTCGTCGTGGTCTCCTCGGCCGACTCGGATGCGGACGAGGACGATCCGCAGGCGGCCGTCAGCGTTAGTGCGGCAAGGATGAGAAAGAGGGTTCGAAGTCGGAACACCGCTTCAGCCTAGGCAGAACCGCGGTCTGCGGAGGGTCGTGGATCCTCCCTACACCACGCCTAAGTCTTCGGCCCCGCACTTCAGGCACTACATTCTCGGCATGCTTACTGAAGACACGACTGCGCCCGACTTCACGGCGCTCGATCAGGACCGCAAGGCCGTTTCGCTCAGCGACCTGCGGGGCTCCTGGGTCTTGATGTGGTGGTATCCGAAAGCCAGCACGCCCGGTTGAACGGCTCAAGGATTGGGCTTGCGTGACAAGTCCGAAGAGTTCGCCGCCGCTTCCTGCGAGGTTGTGGGGATCTCGTTCGACACCCCCGAGGACAACTCGGAATTTCGCACGAAGCAGGAGTTCCCGTTCACTCTGCTGAGCGATGAGGACAAGTCGATCGGGGCGACCTATCACGCAGTTCGTGATCCCGACGACAACTACGCCAACTTCCCAAAACGCATCAGTTACCTGATCGATCCAGAAGGCACGATTCAAAAGGCGTACGAAGTGAGCGACCCGGCCGGTCACGCTGCGGCGGTTCTTGCCGACCTGGCCGCTTTCCAGCGCTAACGCCCTGTGAAGAGCCGTCTCGCAAAATGGGTTCTCCGACGGTGGGGGTTCGAACTTGTCGGCTCACGCCCCGACGCCGAACACTCGGTGATGATCGCCTCTCCACACACCTCCAATTGGGACTTCCCCCTGGCGCTTCTGATCGGTTGGGCGCTTGAGTTCAACATGCGTTGGGTAGGGAAGAAGGAGATGTTTCCTCCCGTCATCGGATGGATCTGGAAACGCATGGGCGGTATTCCGGTCGATAGAGCCTCGGCCTCGACCATGGTCGAGTCGCTCACGAATATGTTCGAACCCGGCGAACGAATAACGATCGTCATCCCGGTGGCCGGCACTCGTGGGCACACCGACCATTGGAAGTCTGGCTTCTACCGGGTGGCCCGAGGCGCCAACGTGCCGGTCGTTCCCGCGTTTGTCGACTTCGGCAACAAGCGTTGTGGGGCCGGGGAGGCGATCATGTTGACCGGCGACGTCACCGCCGACATGGACCGCTTTCGCGAGTTTTACGCCGGTATCGAAGGCAAGTACCCCGAGAACGACGGTCCGATCCTTCTGCGGGAAGAGTTGAAGTCCCAGCTGGAGGACGGGCCGGAGTCAGCGGCGGACTGAGTCGCTTCTCCGTGGACCCAATAGGGTCGACGTATGGCTGAACTCCTCGATCTCAACGCCGCCAGGACACTGGTGGACGCTCCTCCCGCTGACCTGGTCGTGCTCGACGTGCGGACCGAAGATGAATTCGCGGCCGGGCATGTGGCCGGGGCCCAAAACATCGACATCTACGACGAGAACTTCGCCGAAAAGGTAGGAGCGCTCGACCGTTCGGTGCCCTACCTGGTCTATTGCAAGGCCGGCGGCCGGAGCGCCAAGGCGTGTGAACTGATGGGGGCTCTCGGGTTCTCCACCGTTTCGGATATGACGAACGGATGGGACGGCTGGGCCGACGCCGGTTTCCCCGCCGAATAACCCACCCCAAATTCCTGATGGCAGCTACACCTGACGGTGTTTTCGCTGGTGAGACTGGTGTGGATGGAGTCCCCATCAGGAAGATGCCGGATGGGGTGACGTCGGCCCCTACCAGCTCTAACGAGAATCTCGTTCATCGAAGTGCTGCCACATGGAGGTCTGTGCGTCGCGTCGCATGCGCCGCACATCTTTTCTGACCCGTAGGTCCTGTTGAGGCGGCCCATAGGTTGTACGGCCTAGGAAATCGGGGTTGAAACACACGCTGTCAAGTGGGGAATTGGGCCTTGTTGTGCCATCCTGAGGGCATGACGTTCAAGACCGGCGATCGGGTTGTCTATCCGCACCATGGTGCGGCCATCATTCAAAAGACAGAGGTTGTCGAGTTCAACGGTGAGAAGAAGAAGTATTTCGTGCTGCACACCGCCCACGATGAGCTGACGGTTCGAGTGCCCGTCGACAAGGTCGAAGAAGTGGGTATGCGCCCTCCGATCAGCATGACCGACGTCGAAGACCTCTTCGAACTGCTCGCGAAGAAGGACGTTCGTGAGCCGGCCAACTGGAGTCGTCGGTTCAAGAATCACCAGGAAAAGCTGAAGTCCGGCGACGTGTATCAGGTCGCCGAAGTTGTTCGGAACCTTGCACTGCGAGACAAGAGCAAGGGATTGTCCGCGGGTGAAAAGACCATGTACTCCAAAGCTCGCAAGGTGCTCGTCAGCGAGCTGTCCTTCGCCATGGATCTGTCCGAAGACGACGCCATGGACAAGGTCGACGAACAGCTGGTGTAGGACTCTCCGCCTGGGCCTTGCGCCCGTCTGAGGGCCCGTCGTATCTAATGGCTGCGGCCGACGTGGTAATCGAACTGCTGGAATGGCGCCGTCTCGAGACGATGCGATTCGAGATGGGCAGCGATCGACGGCTTGGTGACCCCGACGACGATGAGGGTCCCGTTCGGCAGGTCTCGGTCGGGTCAATGATCGTGTCGACCACACCGGTGACCCGAGCCGCTTTCAACGCCTTCGTAGTCGCAACCGATTTCGTCACGACGGCCGAACGTGAAGGGTCCGGATTCCAGATCGTCGATGGCGAACCGGTGTTGTGTGACGGACTGACGTGGCGGGACTACAACGGGGCCATCCAGCAGCCCGATCGCGGCGCCGATCTGGAGCCGGTCACGCAGGTCTCATGGGCCGATGCTCGGGAGTTCTGCCGATGGTCGGGCACCAGGCTGCTCACCGAAGCCGAATGGGAGCGAGTAGCGAAACACGAACCGTCTGCGGTCACGGTTCCGCTGCTCGAGTGGGTCGCGGACTACTACGACCCATCGTTCTTCCGAACCGAGCAGCGAGTCAACCCCACGGGACCGATCGGCGGTACTCACCGGGTCGCTCGTGGGGCGGGATCAACAACCGCCCGCACGCCCTACCTTCCCGACATGTCGAGCAACCGGTTGACGTTTCGCGTCGCCCGGTCTGCTCACGGCTGATTGGTACGCTGCTCGCCATGTTGACGGTCGAGGTAGCGCCCGGCGCCTACGCGCTGTGCGCGTCCGAGGCTCGGTTTGGAAACGCAAACCTCGGCCTGGTGATCGATGGCGACGGTCTCACGATCATCGATTCGCTCTGCACACCAAAGCTTGCGGTCGAAGCCGACGATGAGATCAAACAGCTCACCGACAACCTCGGCCTGCGGCTGAAGCGAGTGGTCCTCACCAGCTCGCGAATTCCGTTCACCGGCGGGTCGACGGTCTTCTGGCGGTCCGCTTTCTATGGCAGCGAACCCGTAAGTGACCAGCTGGACCAGCCGGTCAACACCATGGTCCTGAAACGACTGATCCCTCAGCATGCGACCGCATTCCATGGCGAGTTCGTGACGCGCCCGATCACCCACACCATCGGTGAGGCGGCGTTACTGACCGACGCTGCGGTCGTTCACCTCGTCCCGGGGGAGGGGCCACTTACTACGGTCGTACAACTGCCCGGCGCCGAGGTTGTGTTTCTGGGCGCACTGGGAAGTTTTGGTGTGACCCCGCTCGCATTCGATGGTGATCCTGCCGCCTGGGCTGACTCCCTCGACGCCGTCGCCGCTCTGGGCACCACGTTCGTGCCGGGCCATGGAATGCCCGGTGGAGTTGAGTCACTCGGGGAGCAGGCTGCCTACCTGCGACACTGTGTTGCCGCGGATGGCGACGTGTCTGCGATTCCCTCGGGGCCCTGGGATCGATGGACCGATCGTCGTTTCGACGAGGTGAATGTGGAGCGTGCGGCCCGCCTCGCCCGCGGCGACGCCGACACACCCCAGGCGATGTACCGCCTGCTGGGTTTGTCCGGGTAGTCCGCTCTTCAGTCGAGGGCCAGCGCCTCGCCGATCGGGATGCGGGCCGTTTGCCACGCCGGCAACAAGCCGCCAACGGCAATCGCCACTACGGCAGAGACGAGAGCCTGGAGCACGCTGGGCATCGAGAACGAATAGACCTCGGGAAACGGTGAGGCGTTGTTGGTGATGTATACGGCTAGCCGGTGAAGGGCGCTGCCAAAGATCAGCCCGAGGATGGTGCCTACCGCACCTGCTGCAGCGACTTCGATCATCACGATCTTCCGAACCTGGCCTGGCGTTGCGCCGATCGAGCGCAGCACCCCCAGAATCCGGCGACGTTCAACGACCGACGATGCCGTCGCGTTCAGGGTTGCGAGTCCGGCCAGTGCCACCACGAGCGACGAGACGACGACAAAAACCCGGACCGCTTCGGCCGTTTCGCCGATGATGCCGTCGTACCACTCCGTTCCCGTGAATACCAGGACGGGTGCGCCGTCGGATTCCAGCGCAGAGGCGATCTCGGACCGGACGCCAGGATTGTCGTCGCCGACGTCGATTTCGATCGTGTTCACCCCTGGATCTCCGAATGCGGAAACGAAGGTGGAGCGGCCGATGTGTACGGCGCCCGATACCGAGACCGTCGTGGCGGTGGTAACGGCGGCGATCGGAAGTTGAATCGGTCCGTCGATCCCGTCGAGTTCGAGCAGATCGCCCGCTTCCAGACCGAATGTCCTTGCGTGCTGGATGGTCACGATCGCGGCCTTGCCCGCGGCGACGCGAGCTTGCGCGTCAGGCGGTGCAAGCGCCATCGACGGTACGACCATGGGGTGGTCCGATGCCAGCACGATGAAGCGTTCCCCCTCCCGACTCGCATACGCAGTGACATTGCCCCGGACCTGTTGCACCCCGTCGATTGCTGCGAGTCGCGCCAGGGAGTCGTTGGAGTAGTGGAACCCCAACGGTAGGTCGCCGGGGCTGGTGGTCGACACGATGAGATCCACCTCGCTAACGGGGGCGAATTGAGTGACGAGCGTGTCGGTTTGGTTGCGGGCCGCTCCACCGACGGTCAGCGACATTCCCACCGCAGTGAACACTGCGGCGGCGATCGACCAGACCCGACGATGCGAGCCGGCCAGGTCAACCGCAACGAGGGTTCCGAGCGAGCCGAGCCCGTTGGCGATTCTGGACGCTACCCGAGCGATCGTGCGAGCCAGGCCAAGTCCGATCACGATCAGTCCCAGCAGGACGCCGGCGATACCGTTCTGTGCAATTCGGATGTCAGGTGACAAACACGCCAGGAGACCCAGACCGAGCAGCCCGGTGCCGATAACGACTGCGATCGGTCGAGTCTGGGCGGGTTTCGACTTCGCGGGTCGGCGCGAGAGCACAGCATCCGGACTCGACCGGAGCACGGATCGAATCGGCAGAATCGCCGACAAAAACGCCACCACAAGTCCAGCGACCAGAGCGCCCGGTAGAGCGGCCCAGTCCCAGTGAAATGTCACCTCGGTGCCCGCAACGGTGTCGACAAGATCGGGGAGCACCGACACGATTCCCCGTCCGAGCAGAGCGCCGAGAAACACACCTGCTACCGACCCCGCCAGCCCGAGAACCGCAGCTTCGGTGAGGAGCCCGCCAGCAATGTGGCGCCGGCTGGCGCCGATCGCCCGAAGCACCGCAAGGTCGCGCTGTTGAATCCGGGCGGAACTCTGCACAGTGTTGAAGATGAGAAACCCGCCGGCGACGAGCGCGATCGTGGCCATCAGGAACAATGGTTGTTGAACCTGTGCCAACTGTTTGAGTGCGATTTGTTGGGGTGCGTCGGCCGGTCCGAGGTAGACCGCCGGGCCGAGTTCGGCCTCCAATTCGGCAAGGACCGATGTGGTGTTGGCACCGTCGACGAGTTCGATCGTTGCGGAGTCGATCGTCCCCGTGGGCCGGCCCGTGATCTGCCATGCATCTTCCAGCGGTACCAGGACCACCCGGCCACCGTTGATCTCACCCGGGCCCGGCGGGGCGGGAGCAGCGTTCACTTCGGACGTTCGGTTGGCAGTGGTGATGGTCAGGGGCGACGTCATGCCCGCTCCCGCGAGCGGCGCTGGGATGTCGTCGCGACCGATCAGGAGGGCTGGCTCGCCATCGATCAGGACGGCGGAGCTGAGTTGGGGCTGGACGTCGGCGACGTTCGGGTGTCTCGCGGCTTCTGCGGCCCGATCGATGGGAATCCCCAGGGTTGATCGTGAGTTGATGAGGATCTCAGCCGACTGGTGAAGGTCGGAGATCTTCTCGATCGAGCGGCCGACGGACCCGAGCACGACCCCGACTGATATCACCAGGGCGATGCCGGCGGCGATTCCCGTCATCGCCAGTATTGCGGACAGCGGACGGGTGAACAGACGTCGCACGCCGAGGAGGTACACAGCGAACATGTCGTGACTATACCATCGTGTTATACTCTCATGGAATAGTCGATCGAAAGGTTGTTAGATTCATGCGAGGAACGCCATGAGTGCACAACAAATCCTGCTGGGGCTGCTGGAGTCCGGACCCCGTCACGGTTACGACCTCAAACGTGAGTACGAGGCCAGATTTCCCGAGTTGCGCCCGCTTCGATTCTCGCAGATCTATGCCACCCTGGCTCGCCTCGACCGCGACGGACTGGTAACCCTCATCGGGGAGAGTGGTGGACAGGGGCCAGACCGGAAGGAATACGCCATCACCGACTCCGGTGTGTCGGATCTGGAAACCTGGCTTGCCACCCCTCTCCCGGCCGACGAACCCCCTCGGGGTGAACTCTTTCTGAAGGTTGCGCTCGCCTTGCTGTCGGGCCGCGATGCGGCACCGTTGCTAGCTGCGCAACGGGCACTGCACATGGAACAGATGCGGGCGCTCACCCGACGCAAGGCCGCGGCTACGTCCGAGGCGGAGATCGTGGTCAGCGACTTTGGCCTCTTTCACCTCGAGGCTGACCTGCAGTGGATCGAGCACACCTCGAAGCGCCTCTCCGGCCTTGCGGCGGAGTTGCGACGATGACCGCGGTAGTCGCAAACGAGTTGTCGTGCCACTTCGGTGACATTCCGGCCGTGGATCTGGCCTCCTTTCGGGTCGATCAAGGTGAGTTCGTAGCGGTGGAGGGGCCGTCGGGTTCGGGCAAGTCGACACTCCTGAATTTGATCGGCGGGCTTGAGGCTCCGACCTCCGGATCGGTGCTGGTTGACGGAGTCGAAATCGCCGCGCTGGGCGAGTCCGATCGAGCTGCCTTCCGGCGTACTCATGTCGGAATGGTGTTCCAGCTGTACGACCTGCTCCCGACTCTCAACGCGTGGCAGAACGTCGCAGTGCCAGCGTTAATCCAGGGAAACAGGCTTCGGACTCAGCGCTCTCGCGCCCAGGAGCTCCTGGCTCGGGTGGGGCTGTCCGAACGTGCGGAGCATCGTCCGGCCGAACTCTCCGGCGGTGAGCAGCAGCGGGTGGCGATCGCTCGGGCGCTGATGAACGACCCGAAGCTGATCCTCGCAGATGAACCCACGGGAGCACTCGACTCGGTCACCGGGGACGAGATTCTTGAGCTGATGAGATCGTTGTGCGCCGATGGTCAGACGGTCATCATGGTGACCCACGCCGCCCGCGCCGCAGCTCATGCGGACAGGTCGCTACAGATGGTCGATGGCTCGGTCGTGGTTCCGGAGCTGATCGACTAGCTCGCCGATTGAATGGACCGATGGAACATGTGCGGTTCGGCTCGACAGGCCTCAAGGTTTCGAAGTTGTGTTTGGGCACGATGACGTTCGGTTTGCAGGTTGATGAGCAGAAGAGCCACCAGATCCTGGATACGGCGGCCGAGGCCGGAATCACGTTCCTGGATACCGCCGACGTGTACCCGCTTGGAGCGCCCAGCCATGCCGAAAAGGGTCGGACCGAGGAGATCATCGGGCGGTGGATCTACCGAAAGCGGGACGACTTCGTGCTTGCCACGAAGGGCAATGCGGCCATGAGTGACAAACCCTGGGATCGCGGCAACGGTCGTAAACACCTGATCGAAGCATGTGAGAACAGCCTTCGTCGCCTTCAGACCGACTACATCGATCTCTATCAGCTTCATGGCACCGACTGGGACACTCCGCTCGAGGAGACCATGAGCGCGCTGCATGACCTTGTGACCTCGGGCAAAGTCCGCCACATCGGTGTGAGCAATTGGCCAGCCTGGCTGCTGGCTCGCAGCATCGGAGTTGCCGAGACCAATGGCTGGACCCGGTTCGCGTCGGTCCAGCCCCGGCACAGCCTTCTGTACCGGCAGATCGAGCAGGAGCTCCTACCGCTTTGTGAGTACGAAGGGATCGCGGTGATTCCTTACAACCCTCTGGCCGGCGGAATGCTGAGCGGCAAACACCGCCGGGACGAACCGGCCGAGGCCAACACCAGGTTCGGCCTGATCGTTGCGGGGAAGTACTACAGCGAGCGGTACTGGAAAGATGCCGAGTTCGACGCGGTCGAACAGATCCGCCCGATCGCCGAAGCCGCTGGCATTCCAATGGTCACTCTGGCGGTCGCATGGCAGTTGGCAAACCCGGCGGTTACGTCGTCGATTATCGGCGCCAGTCGACCCGAACAATTGGCTGATGTGATCGCAGCAGCCACAACCGAGTTGGACCCCGACGTGATCGCGGCCCTCGACCAAACCACCGACCACTTCCGGCTCACCGAACCGGTCAAGTGGGGTTGAGGACGAGGCGGTGGAAAGCATGAATGGGCCGTTCGCGATATAGACCGCTTGGTAACCGCTGGGTATCGTTGGACTCGTGAGCGACTACACCCCACCCCTCAAAGACATCTTCTTCGTTCTGGAGCACATCGCAGAGGTGGGTGGCCTCGCTGACCTCGACCGATTCAGTGAGACGTTCGACGCCTCGATGACCGAGCCGGTCCTTGAAGAGGTCGCTCGGTTCATGGCCGAAGTGGTCGCCCCGACCAACGTCGATGGCGACACGATCATGACCAAATGGGTAGATGGCGACGTCATTACCCCCGACAGCTTCAAGGCTGCCTACGAGCAATACGTCGCCACCGAGTTCGGATCGATCCCGTTCGATCCCACCTATGGCGGTGGCGGATTCCCATGGGTGGTGGGCGTAGCCATTCAGGAGCTGATGACAAGCGCCAACATGGCGTTCAGTCTTTGCCCGTTGCTCACCCAGGGCGCCATCGACGCCGTCGAACATCACGCCGACGATGACATGAAGGCCGCCTACCTGCCCAAGATGCTCACCGGGCAGTGGAGCGGCACCATGAATCTCTCCGAGCCTCAGGCCGGAAGTGACGTCGGCGCGGTGGCTACCAAGGCCGAACCCGTCGGCGATGGGAGCTACAAGATCACAGGTCAGAAGATCTGGATCACCTACGGCGAACACGACATGGCCGAGAACATCATCCACCTCGTGCTGGCCCGCACGCCCGGCGCCCCTCCCGGGACCAAGGGGATCACGATGTTTATCGTGCCCAAGTTCCTGCTCGACGGTGACGGGAATCCCGGCGAGCGCAACGATGTGAGCTGCGTGTCGATCGAACACAAACTCGGCATTCACGGCAGTCCCACCTGCGTCCTTAGCTTCGGCGACGACGGCGGTGCGATCGGATGGCCCGTCGGTGACGAATTCACGGGCATGCGAAACATGTTCACGATGATGAACAACGCCCGATTGTCGGTGGGGCTACAGGGTTTGGCGATCTCGGAACGTGCCTATCAACTGGGCCTTACCTACGCCCAGGAACGCAAGCAGGGCACCGCAATCGGTGCCGAGCGGGGTGTGCAGAGTCCGATCATCGAACATCCTGATGTGCGCCGTCTCCTGATGACCCAGCGGTCCTGGATCGACGCCATGCGCTGCCTGATCTACACGAATGCGGCGACGATCGACCGAAGCAAGAGCCTCGAAGGCGACGAAGCCCAGGCCGCTCGCGAATTCGCCGATCTGCTGATCCCGCTGTCGAAATCGCTGTGCACCGATCTCGGAAACGAGTTGACCAGCATGGTGCTGCAGATCTTTGGTGGCATGGGCTACGTCGAAGAGACGGGTGCTGCACAGCACTACCGCGACATCCGCATCGGCGCCATCTATGAAGGCACCAACGGGATTCAGGCGGCTGACCTCGTCGGTCGCAAGCTGCCGATGCGAGGTGGGGGAGTAGTTCTCGATCACCTGGCTGAGCTCGATGTGAAGGCGAAGGAACTGGCCGGCATGGAGGGCATGCAGCGTTTCGCCGAGAATCTCGAGTCCGCTGCGGCGGCCGCTCGTGCCGCCACCAGTTGGCTGCTGGAAAACGGCTCCAGCGACATCAACGCCGCCCTCGCCGGCTCCTCGCCCTATCTGCGGATGTTGGGAACCGTCGTCTGTGGCGGGCTGATGGCCGATCTGGCCATGGTCGCCGACAAGGCCACCGACCCGGACTTCGCAGCTGCCAAGAAGGTCTCGGCCAAATTCTTCGGCGAGCAGATCCTTCCCACCGCCGCTGGGCTTCTGGGCGCGGTCACCGCCGGAGCCGACGACCTGTTCGCCCTCACTCCGGCACAGCTGGCCTAAACCAGAGCGGCCCGCGCGTCGCTGGGGCGAGCGGTGGAGGTGCCCCTAGGAAGCAATCGGGGTCGTGACGGTCACGCTGACCGGCGTACTCTCGCCGATCGCTCCCTCGGCGATTTGTCGAATCGTGTAGGTGTAGGTAGTCCCCGGGGTCACATCGGTGTCGAAGAACGGAACGACATCAGCCTGGGTCACGATGGCGAGTGGTTCGCCGTCGCGTAGTACCTCGAAGTTCACAAACGCCGACTTGCGCCAGTTCAACTTGATCGAGGTGGCGGAGGTAGCTGTTGCAGTGAAGTTTCGTACGTCGAAGAGTTGAACGGTGCGAGTGGTAATCGGGTAGTCGATCGACTCGCTGGCTGCGCCATTCACGAACGAACGCACGACGACGTCATACTCGGCGTTGTAGGGAAGGTCGCTGATCGTGATCCAGCCGTCTTTGCCTAGCCCGACCTCTTCCCCATTGAAGAAGACCTTCTCCCATTTGGTGCGGTTTCGCCAGTTCAGAACCACTGTTCCAGGCCAACTGGCGTGGACCCGGAGTCCGATCTGGCGGGGGTCGGTCGGTCCGGACTCGATCGTAACCGGGGCGCTCAACGGGCCTCCGCCGCCGTTGTAGGCCGCTACCTGAACCGTCGAGGTGACGCCTGCGGGCACGGGAACCCGGGCCGAGGTGGCATCGCCCCTCGCGGTGCCGGACTGCAGTTCGCCGTTCACATAAAAGCGATATCGGGTGATCGAGGGCTCATCGAGAGGTTCCCACGTGACCGACACAATGCCGGGCTCGAGCAGCGTCGCCTCAACACCCTGAACGGCCGACAGCAGCGGTCGAGTTGTGATGACCTGGGTCGAGGCCGGGCCAAGGTTGCCCGCCGCCCCGATCGGGAAGATCTCATAGTTATAGGTCGTGTTGGGCGTGAGCCCTACGTCCCGCAACACTCGGCCGTTTCGGTCGGCGATCACTACGCCGTCGCGTCGGACTTCAAACTCTCCGAACCCGAAGGCAAGCGTGACGCCCTTGGGACCGATCCACCAGATATCGATCGAGGTCGCCGGGGGAGTGACCGCAGCGGTTGTGGCGACCAGTGGCGCACTCTCTGCACCGGTGTTCGATCGAATGACAAAGCTGTAGTCCGTTTGTGGAGTCAGGCCCGACGCGACGAACCAGTTGTCATCGGAGGTGCCGACAACGCCGCCGTCGCGCAGGATGTCGTAGGCCTCTACGTCATTGTCGGGCGTCCACGTGAGGACGATCTTGCGGGCCTCGGTTCTTGTGACCCGAACATCGTCGATCGTGCCCTCGGCTGCCACCGGAGCGACCGAACCGACAACCAAAAGAAGACTTGCGAAAATTCCCACCACTACGCCGCGCATGTGGGCAATCGTAGCGGTGGTTGCCGCCCACATTCCGTGGGCGGATCACCATATGAGCTGGTAGCGGTCTGGCAGCCCG
>CALGOA010000145.1 GCA_937958015.1 uncultured Acidimicrobiales bacterium
CACGACCCCGAATCGAGGGAATGCGGGGCTGCCTATCTTGAGCGATTCAATCGATCCAGAAAATGAGCGATCAGCTCCGATAGATGACGGCACTATGAACCGGTGAGTCACATCGTCGTATCCGAACTTGAATACGCCCATCCCGGCGGAGACTCGCTGTTCTTCGACATCAGCTTCGGCGTCTCTCCCGGAGACAAGGCCGCCATCGTTGGCGCCAACGGTGTCGGCAAGAGCACGATCCTGCGAATCCTGTCCGGAGAGTTGACACCCGACGAGGGCGAGTTCACCGTCGGGGGCACGGTCCTCACGATGACCCAGGACGTCGGTATGTCACGACCCACCGACACCCTGCGCGAGATGCTCATCGAGGTTGCCCCACCCGAGCTTCGAGCCGCTGGACGGGCCCTGGTCGCAGCCGAACGTTCGATGGTCGACGGCAGCGACGACGGAATGGCGTACGCCACTGCACTCGCCGAATGGGGTGACCTCGGCGGCTACGAGCTGGAATCCGACTGGGCCGCCGCTGCGGAACGAAGTGTGAAGTCCGATGTGGCCGATGTATCGACCCGTCTTGTGGGCGAGTTGTCGGGCGGCGAACGTAAGCGGCTCGTCCTCGACCTGCTTTTCAGTTCCAAGGCCGACGTTCTGCTCCTCGACGAGCCCGACAACTATCTCGATATCCCCACCCGGGTCTGGCTCGAAGAACAGATCGCCGCATTCCCAAACACCATCCTCATGGTCAGTCACGACCGGTCGCTGCTGGAACGATCAGCCAGCCGCATCGTGGTACTCGAAGGGTCGGGGTGTTGGGTACACGGTGGGTCCTACAAGACCTTCCCCGAGGCCCGGGAGAAGCGACAGGCTCTTCTGGGCGACGCGGTGAAGCGATGGCACGAGGAGGAACGACGTCTCCACGCCCACATGAAGATCATGAAGGCTCGGGCGGCGCAGAACTTCAAGAACGCCACCAAGGCGAACGCAGCGGAGACCAGGTGGGAGAAGTTCCTCGCCGCCGGACCGCCGCCGCCACCGGTCCCCGATCAGAAGATCCTTGTACACCTCCGCGGCGCCGATTCGGCCCGACGGGTCCTGACGCTCGACCAGGTATCTGTGGACGACCTGTTCCTTCCGTTCTCCGACGAGATTCATTTCGGTGAACGGGTCGGACTGATCGGACCGAACGGAACCGGCAAAACCCACCTCCTGCGGGCGCTACACGGCGAGATCGAACCAACCGAGGGAACCATCAAGATCGGTCCCCGAACATCGGTTGGCACCTTCACCCAGATCAATGATCGACCCGACTTTCTTGGTCGGGAGGCGGTCGAGATCTGCCGCGATCGAGTGCAGGACGATGAGAAGGCGATGAAGTCGCTGGCCCGCTACGGGCTAGCGAATCAGGCCCGCCAGGAGTTCGAGACCTTGTCGGGCGGGCAGAAGGCTCGGCTCGAGGTTTTGTGCCTCGAACTGGAGGGGCACAACGTTCTCTTACTCGACGAACCGACCGACAACCTCGACATCGAATCCTCCGAGGCGTTGGAGCAGGCTCTCGACGGTTTCGTCGGAACGGTCCTCGCCGTCAGTCACGACCGCACCTTCCTCGCCAGTCTGGACCGCTTCATACTCGTCAACGATGACGGCGACGTGTATTCGCTGCCCGACTTCGAGATCGGTATGACCGCATTGGCAGACCCGGCCAACGTCGACCGCATCAAGTTCGCCAAAAAACTCACCCCCTAACTCCGTCTGCAGAGAGCTGGGGCTGGAGGCGGGTCAAACCTTTTCCCAAGGTCGCGCCTGTATGCCTTTCGCTAACGGAAGGCCAACTCTGTTTGGCGGAAAATGAGGGAACAAGCATGAAGCGGAAGCTGCGGAAACACCCCACGGGGGAAAACATGTCGAGGGACAGGAGCCGGCCTCTGTCGCGCTCGCCCTTAAGTAAATGGATCGCGTTCGTGATCTCAACGCTTATGGTCGCGTCCATGGCCCAGCCGGTCTCGGCAGCCAACGACCGTCCCTGGGAGGGTTTCGACCGACTGGATCAAGCGGTCGGCCAGGGTTTCACCCTCAACGCAGCTGACGTCACCTTCATCTACGAGCAGATCAAGATTTCCGAACAACACGCCAACACGATGGCGACCGTGGCCAACCCCGATCCAGTAGGAGATCCGTTCTACTGTTCACCACTGATCGGACCGGGACCCAACCAGATCCCTCAAGGCAACAACGCCGTTGAACTGCCGCTCGGACTCCGGGTGCTGGACGGTTCGTGCAACAACCTCATTCAGGGACAGGGCGACTTCGGTGCCGCCGACGAACCGTTCATTCGGTTGACCACACCTGTCTTCGATGACGCCGAGGACTTCGATCCCGACGGCAACGGACCGACCCCACCGATTCCCACCACCTACAACGGGACCAACCCCGGCACCGGTGGAGCAGTTGTCGACAGCACACCTCGCCTGGCTAGCAACCTGATCGTTGACCAAACCTCCGACAACCCTGCTGCAGTAGCCGCCGGTGAGGTGCTCCCGAGCGGATCCGTCGATATCCCGAACGTCGCCCCCGACGAAGGTTTGTCGGCTCCTTACAACGACATGTTCACCTTTTTTGGTCAGTTCTTCGATCACGGCCTCGACCTCAAGACCACAACCAACGAACTGGTCTACATGCCACTGCGCTCTGACGATCCGCTCTATATCCAAGGAAGTCCCCTCAACTTCATGGTTATCGACCGGACCACAACTCCCGGAACCGAGGCGCTCAACCGCACGACCCCCTACGTTGACCAGAACCAGACCTACTCTTCCCACCCCTCCCACCAGGTCTTCCTCCGCGAGTATGAGTTGAACGCGGTCAACCAGCCGGTCGGAACCGGTCGACTCATCGTCAATTCGGCCCACGACGCGGGTATGGCCACCTGGGACGACATGCAGGCCCAGGCTGAGACGTTGCTCGGCATCACCTTGGGTGACAACGAGGTCGGCCGGGTGCCGCTCCTCGCTACCGATGTCTACGGCAAATTCATCCCGGGCCCTGCCCGTGGTATGCCGATGCTCATCACCGGTCCCAACCCCGGCGACTTCATCGAAGGTGACCCGGCGAACCCGGTGGACTCTTCGGTTGCTCTGGCCACCGGTCACGCGTTCCTCCTGGACATCTCCAACTTCGCCGCTCCCGGCGAATTCGACCCGGATGGTCCATTCGGACCCGCTCCCGGAGTACCCAAGACCCCCGACGCAGACAATGTGATCGGCAACGACAACGATCCGACCACCTTTGACGATGAGATGCTCGGCGCTCACTTCATGGCCGGCGACGGTCGTGTCAACGAGAACATCGCTCTGACGTCGGTCCATCACGTGTTCCACAGTGAGCACAACCGGATCGCCAACCAGACCGATGGTCAGATCATCGAGGTGCTCCAAACCCAGGACCCGGCCAGCATCCCGCTGTGGCAGCTGCCCAACGGTGATTGGAACGGCGAGTATCTGTTCCAGGCTGGCAAATTCGTCACCGAGATGGAGTACCAGCACCTCGCGTTTGAAGAGTTTGCCCGCAAGGTGCAACCTCAGGTGAATGCGTTCGCCGGCTACGACACGACGATCAACGCTGCCATCAGCGGCGAGTTCGCTCACTCGGTCTACCGCTTCGGTCACTCGATGCTCAACGACGAGGTCCTGCGATACGACGAGAACGGCGTTGCCGACAACCTCACTCTCATCGACGCATTCCTCAACCCGCCCGCTTTCATGGACGGCGGCCAGTACACGCCCGATCAGGCGGCTGGTGCAGTCTTCCGAGGCGGCACGACCCAGGTCGGCCAGGAAATCGATGAGTTTGTCGTCGAGGCCCTGCGGAACAACCTTCTGGGCCTCCCGCTCGACCTCGCAACGATCAACATCGCTCGTGGACGTGAAGCCGGAATCCCCTCGCTGAACGAAGCACGGGCCGAGTTCTTCGCCGCTACCGGTGATTCGATCCTTGCGCCGTATTCCAGCTGGGTGGACTTCAAGTTCGAACTCCGTCACCAGGAGTCGTTGGCCAACTTCGTCGCAGCGCACGGAACCCACAGCTTCATTACCACCTATGACCCCGACGGTGCAGGTCCGATCGAGGCCGAGAGCATCGACGCCCGCCGCGCTGCCGCAGAGGTCATCCTCGACACCGGAGTGAACCCCGACCGTCCCGCCGATGCCAACGACTTCATCAACGGCACCGGCACCTGGGCGGGAGTCAATACCGGAATCGACGACGTCGACCTCTGGTCCGGTGGTCTGGCCGAAGGCATCGAACCGTTCGGCGGTCTCCTCGGCCCGACGCTCAATTTCGTCTTCGAGCTTCAGATGGAGAACCTGCAGGACGGTGACCGGTTCTACTACCTGCACCGCACCGCAGGATTGAACCTCCTCACCGCTCTGGAAGGAAACTCCTTCGCCGAGCTCATCGAGCGAAACACCGACGTGACGAATCTTCCGGCCGATGTGTTCTCACGGCCTGACTACTTCTTCGACGTCGGTTTCCAGAACGCCAACTTCCCCAACACCATCGGGGACGATCCGGCGACGACCTACGACGAAACCAATCTGCCGACCGCCCCGGACTCCGAACTGGTTCGCACCCCGAACGGTACGGTGCGCTTCGCCGGCGGTGAACACGCCAACATGGTGGGCGGTCCCGGCGCCGATCGAATCCGCGGTGGTATCGGCGACGACACCATTCGTGGCAACGACGGAAACGATCGCCTGGAAGGAGACTCCGGTAACGACGCCATCATCGGTGGTGAGGGTGATGACATCATCACCGACTCCTTCGGTGACGATGGCATCAAGGGTGGCCCGGGCAACGACGCCATCGCCGGTGGTCAGGGCTTCGACCTCCTTCAGGGCGGCGACGGCTCGGACTTCATCGTGCAGGGTTCGGACCCGTCCGAGACCTTCGGTGGCCTCCAGAACGACTTCATCTTCGGTGGAGCGTCGGCGGCGATCCTGTTCGGTGACTACGGCGACGACTGGCTGGAGGGTGGCGGACAAGCCGACCTCATCCAGGGCGACAACGGAAACCCGTTCCAGGATGATCCGAATGGCGGTCACGACGTGCTCAACGGAAACGGCGGCGCCGATGACTACGACGCCGAAGGTGGCGACGACATCCTCGTCGCCAGCCCCGGAACGAGCCGCTTCGAAGGCATGCTCGGGTTCGACTTCGTGACCTTCAAGGACTTCACGACACCGGTCGATGCCGACATGGACTTCAACGGTCTGGTCCCGGACAACGTCGAGCCACTTCGGGATCGTTATGACCTCGTCGAAGGAGTTTCGGGCTGGACCGGCGACGACGTCATCCGGGGCGACAGCTTCAACGCACTGCTGGACGGACCAGGCAACGAAGCAACTCAGGGCCTGCTCGACCGCACGGCGGGACTCAGCGACCTGATCGGACCCGGTTTCAATGCCGGCAACGTTCTCCTCGGCGGTGGCGGTTCGGACCTGATCGAAGGTCGGGGCGAGAACGACATCATCGACGGTGACCGCTGGCTGAACGTGCAGCTTGACGTCAATGGCGCTCGCTACGACAGCATGCTGGACCTCCAGACGGACGTCTTCAACGGCACCATCAATCCCGGGGACATCACGATCGTTCGTGAGATCCTTAGCGACGACAGCGGCACCGACACCGCCTACTTCGAGGGTCTGTTCAGCGAGTACATCTTCGGCCTGGCCGGCGACACGCTGTTCGTCGATCACTCGACCGGGTGTGGCGATGACACCGGCGCCGACGACTGCGCCGAGGTGGCACCGGGCGAAGCCGGAACCGATACCGGCGTCGATCAGCTCCGCAACATCGAGGTGCTCCAGTTCCTTGACTTCACGGTCAACCTAGACAGCCTCATCTGCAACGGCCAGCTGGCCACGGTGGTGCTGAACCTCGGGTACGTCCATCCGCAGTTCGGTCTCACTCCCACCATCGGGAACGACACCATCAAGGGAACCTCGGCCTCCGAGACCATCGATGCTCTCAACGGTGCAGACCTCGTCTGTGCCGGTGGCGGCAACGACACCATCCATGGTGGTGACGGCGCTGACATCATCTTCGGTGAGGACGGCAACGACACCATCTTCGGAGACAACGGTGGCGATCAGCTGATCGGTCAAGCTGGTGTCGATACCATCGATGGCGGTAACGACGCCGACTATGTCAACGGTGGCATCGGAGACGACATCATCACCAACGTGCTTGGGGGCAATGACACCCTCGAGGGTGGACCGGGCAACGACACCATCACCGGTGGTCCGGACATCGACCTCGTCATCGGCCATGAGGGTGACGACACTCTCGCTGGTGGCGCTGGCCTCGATTACCTCTGGGGTGGTCCGGGTGTGGATTCCTACGATGGCGGTCCCGACCGGGACACCCTCGACGGGAACGATGCCGGCGAAGACATCGGTGAGGTTATGAATGGCGGTGACGGCGACGACGACATTCTCGGCTTCGGCGGCAACGACACGCTCATCGGTGGCCTCGGTGGTGACTACCTGTGGGGCTCCACCGGTCTCGATACCTTCGAGGGCGGCGGCGACTCCGACTACCTGGATGGATTCGATGGAGGCGAAGACCTCGGCGAAACCATGAACGGTGGTGACGGTGCCGACTTCGTCATCGGCTGGGGCGGTGACGACATCCTCGACGGAGGCCTCGGCGACAACGACTACGTCTGGGGCGGACTCGGCGCTGACACCCTCTCGGGTGGCGACGGCGTCGGCGATATTTGTCAGGATCCCGACAACGGGACCTTTGACGCCAGTTGTGAGTTCCAAATCCCGTAGCTGGAACTCGCCAGGACCCCGGGCCATGTTCCGCCGGCCTGGGCCTGTGTAGCTTCGGCTAGCGCAGGCAACGTCGAAGTGGGTGGAGGGAATTCCTCCACCCACTTCGGCGCGTTCGCATTTAGTGCATAACTCCTGAGACGTGCATTCGAGCGGCCTCGGCGCGAGAACCAACACAAAAGGTTTGCCGAAGGTGGACGCGATTCACTCACAGGGATGCAAACGGCACCGCCAGAGACCAGACCAGCACCGGTATCCGAGCCGATGTTCGCGTCGGTCCCGCTGATGGAGAGGCTCTTTATCGCAACGGGAGTCTTCACCGCGCTCGTCGGGTGTGCGATATTTCTCGTCACAACATTCACCGCCGATCCGGCTGTTTCGTTGGAGACAACGGCGGAAAACGGAATCCTCGCCGCCCGCCTCGACCACTACGAGTGGTTGGAACACGACCACAGCAAACACGATCATGACGAGGACGAGATCGATGGAAACGTCGACCTCAACCCCTCCACCGACAACGAAGGGTTCGCCCGACCGGCCAGCATGATGCCCGGTACCCCCGATGAGGGATACCAGCGGCTACAGATCGAACTACAGATTCAGAACACAATGGGTCCCGGAGTAGACGTCGCACCGACGCACTTCTGGCTCCAGGACGGCGACGGGCGGCAGTGGCCCGGCCTTCAAGGCGGAACCTTCCGCAAAACAAATCTCCGACTCGGACAGGCACTGAACACAGTGCTGGCGTTCGACGTCGAGGACAGCAACGCAGATGCAGACATGGAACTCGTCTGGATCTGGGATGGCGAAGAAACACGTTTCGCCGTAACGGGATCGGATCATCACTAGCGCGAATCAATCAGGCGTCCGGGCGAGACGTCATTGAACGTAGAGCGGAAAATCGACCTTTCGGGGTCGGAGGGAACAACATGAGAACACGTACCGACGATGTGGCGGCAGCAGCCGTCACGCCACCTCGGCGTCGCTTGCCGTCATACCTCGTAGGAGACCATCTGCCGTTGGCTGTGGTTCTTGCGGCGGGGGTGGTGTTGTGGCAACACGTACTCCACGAGCTTCTGTTGGTGCGCTCCGACGCCTCGTTGGCGAGTCACCTACCTCACATCAGCCGGGATGTGTTGTTGGCGATTCCACTCGCACTCATGGCCGTCAACGTCGGTTCAACCGCGACTCGAGCGCTCCGGCCGCGCCGCTACCGGTCGTTGCTACGAGCCACGCTGATCACCCAGGTATTCATGATTCTCATGATCCCGGCGGTCCCTCTGCACGGCAAGATCGACGAACTTCTCGGGTCCGGTCATGCCCTGGAGGGATCCGTGTTCGCCCACGGAGTCCGGGACGCCCTACTCGGTCAGTTCATCGCACTGCCGTTGCTCGCCGGAGTCCTGTTTCTGATCAATTCCCCTGGCGAAACCCTCCGCCGGGCCGGTCTGATCATGCCTGCCCCGGGTACGGGAGTACGGCTGGCTGGCGCGGTCGTCGTCGCCAGCGCGCTGTTGGTGGCTCCCAACCCGGTCTCGCCAACCGGCACCGCTGACGCTGCGGTGGATGCCGACGGATGCGACGACAACGCTCCCCTGCGCCGCTATGAGGTCTCAGCGATCAACGTGGACATGGTTCTCAACCGGTTCGGAGACCATGACCCCGATGGCATGATGTACGTGCTCGATAATCGCATCGACGACGTTCGGGCCCAAGAGGCGACGGGCGAGGTCACGGCCGGCCTCCGGCAGGATGCGATCCAAGCCCTGGTGATCCGGGCGAACGTCGGCGAATGCCTGGAGATCGACTTCACCAATCGATTGGACGACGGCGAGTCCTCGCTGCATATCTACGGTCTGGCCCACACTGCGGCCAACGCCGGCGGCAACGTGGGCATCAACCCCAGCACGAACGTGGAAGTGGACGAGACCATCACCTACCGCTTTCCGATCCCCGACGATCCCAATGCCGAGGGGACCTATCAGTTCCACAGCCGGGCCAACGATCGGTTTTCACTGGCCCACGGGTTGTTCGGCGCGCTGATCATCGAACCGGCCGGATCGCAGTATCTGGACCCCGAGGACAGTACCAAAACCATCGAAAGCGGCTGGGAGGCGATCATTCGAGATCCCAACGGGATTGACTTCCGCGAGTTCGTCATCATGATGCACGAGGTTGGCGATGAGGACTACGAAATCCTCGACGTCAACGATGACCCGCTTCCGGTCATCGATGATGAGATCTCTGGAACCTACCGACCCGGCTCCCGAGCGTTGAACTACCGCAGCGAACCATTCCTGCGGCGGCTTGAGTTGGACAACGAAAAGTCGCTTGGGTACAGCTCGTACTCGTACGGGGATCCCGCAACTCCGATCCCTCGTTCGTACCTGGGCGAACCCACAAAAACCCGCCTCACCCATCCTGGCAGCGAGATGTTTCACGTCTATCACCTGCACGGCGGCGGCACGCGATGGCGCCGAAACCCCCGGGTGGACGTCAGCGACTTCGCAACCGGCCTCAGCAAGGTGCCGACTCAGGATGCCCAGTCGACACGCCTCGACTCACAGTCAGCGGGTCCCGGCGAGTCCTACGATCTCGAACACGAGTGCGGCGCTGGCGGTTGCCAGCAGGCCGCCGGCGACTACCTCTTCCACTGCCACATCGGCCATCATTACATCAGTGGGATGTGGTCGTTCTGGCGGGTCTTTGACACCGAACAGGACGATCTCGCCCGCATGCCCTCCGACCCGGGTTATCAGGCGCCACCGGTCGCCGACTCGGGCACCTCACTCGATCTGATCGGAACCCAGGTGGAGGGCAAGACGTTGGTCGCAGCGGTCGACGTCGACCAACCCGACGAGCTCGCAGTCGAGGACTTTGTCATCGGTCAGCTTCCGCCCCAGGGGGTTGCGCTGGACGATGACGACGCCACCGTCTGGGACTGGCAGCTCCAGTATGTGGATGATGACCCCACGCAGCCCCTGTTCCTCGGGGAACCCAACGACACCACCGTGTGGGCAAACTACGACGCCGGTCCCGCCGCGGGCGAGAGACCCGAACTCCTCTTCAATCTGTCGAACGGGCGAAGAGCCTGGCCCATCTTCGAACCCCATCTAGGCAAGCGACCTCCGTTCGCGCCAAACGGCCACAGCGGAGCACCGTGGTTGGGCGAGGAGGGCAGTGCCGAACGACCTGACGGAATCTGCCCCTCCACAGATGTCGTACCCAGCCGCCGATGGCTCAACTACCCGCTCTCCGCGATCGATCTAGAGCTTCAAGTAACACCAAACTTCTCCGACCCCAACGGGATGCTCTACGCGTTGAACGAGGACATCGACGGGATTCGGGCCGGCACCAAACCAGCTGAGCCGATCGTTCTGCGATCGAATGTGGGCGATTGTGTTCGTCTGCTTCTGACGAGCGAGCAGGAAGACATCAATCACGACGGCAATGCCAAGGTGAACCTTCATAGCCATTTCACCCAGTTCGACCCGCAGGCGTCGGACGGTGTT
>CALGOA010000146.1 GCA_937958015.1 uncultured Acidimicrobiales bacterium
TATTGCGGGCCGCCGCGGCACCCTGCGATCGATCGTGGCGGAGAATCGTGACCGCTCCCGGTAGGTCGTGCAACGGATCGGCGGATCCGTCGTCCACCACGATGATGTGTTCAAACCGATCGTGATCGATTCGGCCAAGAAGACGAATGAGCGGGTCGCGATGATCTCGGCAGGGGATCACGAGCGACACGGTTCGGTCAGCGGGGGCGATGTCACTCGGGACTGGCTGGAGCAGATTCCGGTCGGCGAGGAATCGAACGAAGTCGCGATCGTCCAGATCCGATCTGTCGTCACCGTCGCACAACGCCGTCAGCGACCGCCGCTGTAGCCGGTCGAGCCCAATCAGTGTGAAGTCCGATCCACCCGCCAGAACCGAACCGTTGGAACGGACCGACGCCGAAGCGTCGAGGGTGAACATCGGATTAGTCTTCATAACGATGCGTAACGTAGTCGTTCCCGATCGAACCGAAGACTTCACCGCCGACCCCTCGGAGTTGTACTTCGACCTTGCGTTCGTCTTCGGCCTTTCGCAGCTCGTGGGTCTGTTGATCAACGAACATGACTGGGTCGGGGTCGGCAAAGCGGCGTTGTTGTTCGTTCTCGTGTGGATGGTCTGGAGTCAGTTCACCTGGGTCGCCAATGCGATCCCCGGCAATCAACGGGTGGTTCGAGCTGTCTTTATGGTGAGCACCGCACTCACCGTGCCGATGTCGGCCTCCATCAGTACCGCCTTCGACCAGGGCGGCAGGGTTTTCGCTTTCTCATTGGCGGCGATCTTCCTGATCGCATTCTCCCTTTCGCTGACCACGTTGCGGACCGAACTCGACCTCTTGAGCTCGATGGTGTCGTACGCGACGTTGGCGTTGGCTTCGCTGGTGCCGTTGCTGGTCGGTGCGTTCTTCGACGGTGCGGTTCGGGTGATGCTCTGGATCGCAACGATTCTGCTGATCCTCGCCGGAATGGCGCGAGCCGGGTCGCAAGAGTTCATCGTCCGGGCCGGCCACTTCGCCGAACGGCACGGACTGATCATGATCGTTGCTCTGGGTGAAGTGATCGTTGCCGTTGGAGTCCCGGTCGTTCGAACGCTCGAGGACGCGGAGAAGTCGTTGAGCTTCGAGACCACCGTGGCCTTGCTGGCCTCCGGTGCGCTCTCGGGATTGTTGTGGTGGTTGTACTTCGATCGGGTCCAACACGCCATGGAACACCGGACCGAGGAGCTCCAGGAACCGGACCGGTCAACGATGGCCCGGGATCTTTACACCACCGCCCATATCCCGATCATCGGCGGCGTCATTCTGGCGGCTGCAGCTATCGAGGAGATCGCTCTACACCCCAGCGATGAGGTGGGCACCACCTTCGGACTAATGCTGTTCGGCGGGATTGGACTGTTTCTGTTGGGTGTCAGTGGAGCGGCGTTCCGGGCCTACCGGGCGATCACCTATGAACGGATCGCCGGAGCCCTTCTCATCGGCCTGGTGCTGATCCTTGGTGCCAGCCTCCGGGGGATTTGGATCCTGGTGCTGGTCGATGTGGTGTTGTTGGGCATCATCCTGGCCGAGTACGTGCGTTACCCCGAACCCGACCGAACCGAAACCGCCCCCGGCGTCCCGGCGTAAAACTCCCGTTCTGTCTGCTGGTCACTACAAATTTTGTAATGGCCAGCAGAAATTTGGGGGTTTTGTAGTCGGCGGCAGACAGAAGGGTCCCGGCGGGACGGGGCGAAAACCACAAGAGCCGCACGTCCTGCGTGCGGCTCAGCTTTTCGCTTGGTGGATTTGGAGGTGTTACGCCTCGGCCGAGGCCATCGAACGAACCCGGGCGACCAGGCGGCTCTTGCGACGAGCGGCGGTGTTCTTGTGCATGATGCCCTTCTGGGCGGCCATGTCGATGCGCTTGATGGCCATACGCAGGGCTTCTTCCTGGTTGTCGGTGCCGGCGGCGGCCTGAGCTGCCTTCTCGCGGGTCTTCAGCTCGGCGCGAACCGCACGATTGCGCAGACGACGCTTTTCGTTCTGGCGATTTCGCTTGATTTGGGACTTGATGTTGGCCACTTCACTGCACCTTGCTTGGAACCGTCACGGATCGGACCGGTGAAGGATAGCGGCCTCAGCGGTGCTCCCCACAGCTACCGTATGGTGCCAGTCTTCACGGCGGTACTACCGCTCGTCGTGTTCCTAAGAAACGGCCATTTCCCCTTCATGGACCAGTCCAAACTCCGAAATCTCTCGATCATCGCTCACATCGACCACGGCAAGTCGACCCTTGCCGACCGCATGCTGGAGCTGTGTGGAGCGGTCGAAGCTCGCGAGATGCGCGCCCAGTACCTCGACTCGATGGACATCGAACGCGAGCGGGGCATCACGATCAAACTCCAGAGCGTCCGTCTCGACTGGAAAGATCATGTGATCAACCTGATCGATACGCCGGGTCACGTCGACTTCGGTTACGAGGTCAGTCGGTCCCTGGCGGCATGCGAGGGTGTGGTCCTGGTGGTCGACGCGGCCCAGGGCATCGAGGCCCAAACCCTGGCCAACACCTACCTGGCCCTCGAGAACGACCTCGAGATCGTCGCCGTCCTCAACAAGATCGACCTGCCGGCCGCCGATCCCGACCGTTATGCGATGGAAATCGAGAACATTCTGGGGATCCCCGCCGAGGACATTCTTCGGATCTCGGCCAAGACCGGCGACGGGGTCGAAGATGTGCTCGACGCCATCGTCGATCGCATTCCGGCGCCCAAAGGTGATCCCGACGGTGAACTCCAGAGCCTGATCTTTGACAGCCATTTCGATAGTTACCGCGGCGTGGTCTCCAGCATCCGGGTGATGAACGGCACGATCACCAGCCGCGAGAAGCTCACCTTCATGCAGGCCGGCGCCACCCACGAGGCCGACGAGATCGGCGTCCGCACGCCAACCAACAAGCCGGTCAAACAACTTTCGGCCGGCGAGGTGGGCTATCTGATCGCCGGTATCAAAGATGTGCGCGAGGCGCGTTCGGGTGAAACGGTCACGTCGTTGGCCAACCCGGCCTCCGAGCCGCTCGACGGATATCGCGAACCTCAGGCGATGGTCTTCTGTGGCCTGTATCCGGTCGATGGCGACGACTACGAGAGCTTCCGCGATGCCCTCGACAAACTTCGACTCGACGACGGCAGCTTCACGTTCGAACCCGAAACGTCCACCGCCCTCGGGTTCGGATTCCGCTGCGGCTTCCTGGGCCTGCTCCATATGGAGATCATCCGCGAGCGTCTCGAGCGCGAGTTCGATCTGAACCTCATCGCCACCATCCCCAGCGTCGAATACCGGATCAGCATGACCAACGGGACCGAACGCATCGTCGACAACCCGTCGGCGCTTCCCGATCAGGTCGAGTGGAACAGCATTTCGGAGCCGTACCTGAAGGCGTCGATGATCTCGCCCAGCGACTACACCGGCACGCTGATGGAACTCTGCCAGACCCGCCGCGGTCAGTTGGAAGGAATCAACTACCTGTCGCCCGAGCGGGTCGAGATCGTCTATCGCATGCCGCTCGCCGAGGTGGTGGTCGATTTCTTCGATCAGCTAAAGAGCCGAACCGCCGGATACGCCTCGCTCGACTACGAACCGGTTGGGTACGAAAAGGGTGATCTGGTGCGGGTCGACATCCTGTTCAACTCCGAGCGGGTGGATGCCTTCAGCACGATCGTCCATCGCGACAGCTCCTACGACTACGGCAGGAGAACGGCCGAAAAGCTGAAGGAGATCATCCCCCGTCAGCAGTTCGAGGTTCCGATCCAGGCGGCCATCGGCGGCAAGATCATCGCTCGTGAAACCGTGCGCGCCTTCCGCAAGGACGTGACCGCCAAGTTGTACGGCGGCGACGTCACCCGGAAGAACAAACTGTTGAAGAAGCAGAAGGAGGGCAAGAAGAAGATGAAGAACATCGGTTCGGTTCAGATTCCGCCCGACACCTTCATCCGCGCCCTCAAACTCGACGACTGACCGCGGCAGCTACGCGTCCCATTCCGATTCTGTGGCAGCAGCCCGCATCGATTTCGCAACGTGTGGCTGCCACAGGTGGCGAGTGACGCGTACCGCTGCCGCGTTATGACGCACGACGGGCTCGTTCGTTCCGGCGATCTCGGATAATTTCGGCAACTTCGGCGGCTACCTCGTCGGGGGAGCGGTAGAACTCGCGATAGCCGATTCGAATAGTGAGGAACCCGTGGTGGGCCGCCACCCGGTCTCGCCTGCGGTCGTTGTCGTGGGCGGCGGTGACTCTTCGAAACGACCGGCCGTCGCATTCGACGATCGTGTCGCCGATGGGGCAGCCGATATCGGTCACTCCCCGGATCCCGTCGAACCACGGTGGAACGTATTGCGGAATCAGTCCTGAAAGCCCCTGTCGTTGGAGCGCTTCGAGAACGTGAAGCTCGAATCGGGAGTCGCCGATGTCCTGATCGGCCAGTGTGTCGCACAGAATCCGGGCCAGGCGCCTGCTGGAACGGACACCACGCCGAACCCGTTCCCCCAGGCAGGCGATCATTGCCTCGTTGGTCAGCGTTCGGTCTGCCAGCGCCCGTTCGGTCAGGTGAATCAGGAATCGATCACTCTCGAATGGGGCGATATCAACGAGGGTCCTGGCGACCGAGGTGAGAGGTAACCCACCACGACGTTCCACGTCTGCCGAGGGCAGGTGCCGGGTCTCGTGAATGTGAACGCAGGACAGTTCGTCGTTGCGTTGGTGGTTCGGTCGAGCCCCGTGGGCAACGACGAAGTGAAAGGGCCTCGGGCGAACCGGCAGCCCAGACAGCGCGGCAGCGGTATGGCGAGCCACCGCCCCGGACGGGAACGCCAGTCCGAGGGCGTGAAGGACGCTGTGGTCGGTGCGAAGACCGGAATGGATGAAGGCACGGTTGGTGATCGGAATCAGCAGTCCGCTGCGCTGGCGTCGGTGCAACGTACTGCGGCCAATCCCGCGGTCATGGGCTTGGGCTCTGCTGAGGGCGCCGCCGTTGGCCGCCGCCAGTTCGGTCAGGATGAACTCCGTCGTGTTCTGCATTCATTCACTGTGAAGTGAGGGTGTGACATTCCAGCTCCCGACCTCCCCACGTGGCAGCTGTGCGTCCCATTCCGAGTCTGTGGCAGCAGCCCGTCCCGATTTCGAGACGCGTGGCTGCCACAGGTGGCGATTGGCACGGACCGCTGCCGGGGTATGGCCTGATTGGTTTCGGGTGGGAGTGGCTGGGGCATAGTGATGCCGTGAGTTCACCAGTGCTGTTTTGGTTTCGACGGGATCTGCGCGTGCAGGCCAACGAAGCGTTGGCGGCAGCCGCAGCCGAGGGCCCCGTGGTGCCGGTTTTTGTGATCGACGATGAACTGTGGGGTCCATCAGGAGCGAACCGCCGGTGGTTCCTTTCGGGATCGCTCTCAGACCTCCGCAACCACTGCGATCAGCGATTGGTGATCCGGCATGGGAAACCGGCTGACGTGTTGCACGCCATCGCCGATGAGGTTGGGGCCACCAAGGTCTTCGCAACCGATGACTACGGCCCCTACGGCCGACAACGCGACACCGCCGTCGGCGAAGAGTTGGCCACGAACGGAATCTCCACCCACTACCGATCCTCCAACTACGTGATCCCGCCGGGCAACCTTTTTAGTAAGTCCGGCACGCCGTACAAGGTGTTCACGCCGTTCTACAAGCTGTGGGTCAACCATGTTCCCGACGGCCCGAGCCCCGACGTGGACATCACGTGGCACAGCGACGATTTGGCCTCAGATGGCGTGCCCGACGCGCCCGAACCGACCGCATCCGATCTCCCGACCCCCGGGGTTGAAGCAGCCTGGGATCGATTCGACCACTTCGCCGCCACGATCGCTGCGGGGTATCCCGACACGCGCAACACCCCCGGCATCGACGGCACCAGCCGCCTTTCGGCCTATCTGAAGTGGGGCACGCTCCATCCGCTGCAGTTGATCGATCGGCTCGGGACCAGCCACGGCGAACAGGAGTTCATCCGCCAGCTGTGTTGGCGGGACTTCTACGCCGAGATCCTCCACAATCGACCCGACTCAGCGCGGCAGGCCTACGTTCCGAACAACGTCGTCCGAGTCGACGATGACGACGACGCCTGGAAACGTTTCGACGTGTGGTGTGCCGGCGAAACCGGCTACCCCATCGTTGACGCCGGGATGCGGCAACTGCGCACCGAGGGCTGGATGCACAACCGGGTTCGAATGATCACGGCATCGTTCCTAGTGAAGGATCTGCACCTTCCATGGCAATGGGGAGCCAGATACTTCATGGAACATCTGGTCGATGGTGATCTCGCCAGCAACAACCACGGATGGCAGTGGGTGGCGGGAACCGGCACCGACGCGTCTCCGTACTATCGGGTCTTCAACCCCACCACCCAGGGTTCGAAGTTCGATGCCCAAGGCGACTACGTGCGCAAGTGGCTACCCGAACTGTCCCACCTTCCCAACAAGGTGATCCACGACCCGTCATCTGACCCGAACGGTGCACCGGCTGGGTATCCGGCGCCCATGGTCGACCACGGCGAAGAACGGGCCGAGGCGCTGGCCCGGCTAGAGGAACGCAAAGCGGGTTAGGACCCGGGCCCGGCGACGTGAACGACGAAGGTAAGCCCCGGGCGTTCTGCGAGGGACTGGAGACGCTAAAATCCTCGGACCGTGCTGGATGAACGAAAAGCCGCCATTCTGAGTGCCGTCGTCGGCGAGTACATCGAAACCGCCCAGCCGGTTGGTTCCAGCGCGGTCCGCAAGACCGCCCACATCGACGTGAGCGCGGCCACGATCCGCAACGAGATGGCCAGCCTCGAGTCCGACGGCTACCTGTGGCAACCCCACACCAGCGCAGGCCGGGTACCCACCGAGAAGGGGTACCGCCACTTTGTCGACAAACTCGGCGAGGTGACCCTGGGCAGCGCAAAGTCCGAGACCGTGTCATCGTTCTTCCGGCACATGGAAGGCCAGATCGAAGGTCGACTCGAACAGACCGCCGGTCTGCTCAGCGACCTCACCAAGTACACCGCGGTGGTCGTCGACCTCGGCGCGTCGGCCCGCCACATCAAGTCGGTGCAGGTCGTCCCGCTTTCATCCACCCACCTGTTGGTGGTCGTGGTCGACTCGACCGGCGAGGTCTACCGGTATGGCCATGACCTCGACGAGGAACTGAGCGCCGAAGACGCCGAAACCCTGCAGGGCATGCTCCGGGGCGCGCTCGACGACCGTCGACTCGACGCCGATCTCGAGGGCCCCGCAACCACGAACGTTCCGCGGCTCGACGACCTGGCCGCCCGGCTGTTCGCCGTGGTTGTCGGCGGCCACGACGACGACAGGGTGTATGTCAACGGAACCTCAAACGTGGCCCAGTCCTTCGAGGCGGTCGAGTCGGTACGGCAGGTACTTACGATCCTCGAACAACAACTCCTGGTTGTGAAGCTCATCAGCGACGTCCTTGATCGCGGCATGCAAGTGGCGATTGGAACCGAAACGGGCGTTGAACCGTTGGAAGAGTGCAGTGTTGTTGTATCCCCCTACCGCGTCGACGGAGAAGTCAGTGGTTCCATTGCCGTCCTCGGCCCTACCCGCATGCATTATCGAGAGTCATTGGCAGCCGTCTCCATGGTGAGCCGCCAGCTTGAGCATCGCTTGAACGAAAGGTAGAGGCCCTCAAATGGCAGACCTCTATGACGTCATTGGCGTCCAAAAGGGCGCATCGCCCGAAGAAATCAAGAAGGCCTATCGAAAGCGCGCCCGCGAGCTTCACCCCGACGCCAACCCCGACGATCCCAACGCCGAGGAACGGTTCAAGGCGCTGGCCTCGGCCTACGAGATCCTTTCCGATCCCAACAAACGCGACAACTACGACCGCTACGGCACCGCCGACGTCGGTGGTGGATTCGGCGGCTTCGGTGGAGGCGATGTCTTCGGTGGTGGTGGCCTCGGCGACATCTTCGAAGCCTTCTTCAACGTGGGCGGACAGGGCGGTCAGCGCGTCGCCAATCGCGGCGTCGACCTCGAGACCGTGTTGGAGATCGATCTCGACGATGCCATCACCGGCACCGCCAGCGAGGTCAAGGTACGCACCGCACTGGCGTGTGAGACCTGTGACGCCACCGGAGCAGCACCCGGAGCCGAGGTAACAACGTGCGGCCAATGTCAGGGCGCTGGACAGGTCCGTCAGGTCCGTCAGTCCATTCTGGGGCAGATGGTCACCACGGCCGCCTGTCCACGCTGCAACGGCGAGGGCAAGACCGTCAGCGAAGCCTGCAAGACCTGTGCTGGTGAAGGCCGCGAGATCAAGGACACCAACTACACGATCGACGTCCCCGCCGGTATCGACCACGGGCGCACCCTGCGGTTGAACGGTCGCGGCGCCGTCGGTCCCCGGGGCGGTCCCGCCGGAGACCTCTATGTCGAGGTGCGGGTTCGCAAACATCCGGTCTTCAACCGTGAGGGCGATGACCTTCGCGCCGCCGTCACCGTGCCTTTTACCCAGGCCGCCCTGGGTGCCACGGTCAGCTTCGAGACCTTCGATGGCCCGGTGGATGTGCAGATTCCCCGTGGCGCCCAGTCGGGCAAGATCTTCCGGATCTCCGACCACGGTGTTCCCCATCTGCGGGGGAGGGGTCGAGGCAACCTGCTTCTGGAACTTCGCGTTGCCACGCCCACCGACCTGAGCAACGACCAGGAAGCGATGTTGCGGCAGTTCGCCGAGGCCCGAGGGGACGCCGTCGACGACGCCCCGGAAGGATTCATGAGCCGCATCAAGTCCGCCTTCACTTAGACGGTTCGACGGAAGTAACGGCCGGTGATCGCCGAGCGCCTGCGGAAGTACCCGCTTGTCTTCGTCGACGATCTGGACGCTCCGGTTCTGGCGGCTGGTGATGTCGCCCACCTCACCCGTTCGCTTCGGTTCGGCGTCGGCGACGCCGTCAACGTCGGCGACGGCAGGGGCCGGTGGGCGCCGGTTCGCCTGACCAGCGCCGATGGCGACGTGGAACTCACCGGCGCTCCCGTCGCTGAATCCGCGCCCTCGACTCGGCTCGGCGTTGGCTTCGTCCCCACCAAAGGTGTGCGCCCGGAATCGGTTGTGCACAAGCTGACCGAACTCGGCATTCAGGAGATCTCGATCCTGCGTTCTGAGCGTTCGGTGGTGACCTTCGATGCCGCAAAATCTGAACGACTTCTGAGAAAGTTGGCCACCACGGTCCGCGAGGCCTGTCTGCAGTGTCGGCAACCCTTCGTTCCCGAGATCGTCGGTGTTCTTCGACTCGGCGACTTCCTCGATCGTGACGGTGACACCGCGTTGTGCGACCCCGATGGTTCGTCGCTGGGGTCGGTCGTTTCACCTGACCAGAGCGCGCTCTCGGTGGCCGTTGGACCCGAGGGTGGGTGGTCTCCAACCGAACGATCGAGCGCCTCACTTGTCGCTCTCCCCGGTCGGGTCCTACGCGCAGAGACCGCGGCGATCGCGGCTGGCGTTGTGCTCGCCGCGCACGGTGAAATCGGGTCGGTCGAGAAATAATTCCGAAGTTCTTCGATTCGGGCACCCTTCGTGGTTGATGCTCCACACTCCTCCGATTACGGTTCACCCGGCGAGCGGGTTCGAGAGAGCCGAGCTTCAAAGGATCGAGGGGTACATGCAAGAGATTGATGCCAATCACGAGGGAAACGACTCCGAGTATGGGCGTCGTGTCGGTGAACGTTTACGCGCCATCCGGCGACAGAAAAGGCTCTCGTTGCAGGACGTCGAGTCCGAGTCCTCCCAGGAATTCAAGGCTTCGGTTCTCGGCGCCTACGAACGTGGCGAGCGGGCCATTTCGGTGCCTCGACTCCAGCGTCTGGCCGAGTTCTACCAGGTCCCCGTAGATCAGCTCCTGCCTCGGGCCACCAAGGTCGGCATCAAACCCAGCGTCGTCGACCTCACCGAGAAGACCGGCCGCGCCGGCGTCACGATCGATCTGACCCACCTGCACGAACTGGCCGGACCCGAGGGTGACATGTTGTCCCGCTACCTGGGCATGATCCAGGTACAGCGTCAGGACTTCAACGGCCGGGTACTCACCATTCGTGAAGACGATCTGCGGGCCGTGGCCTGCATCCTTGGTGTCGAAGTCGACCACGCCGTCGACCGTCTCCTGGATCTGGGTCTTACGAACATTCCCGCCTGATCAGACCTCAGATCACTAGGGGTTCTGCGCCCCGTCGGGGACTCGAATCGGTCCGCCGAATCGGTGAGGGTCGAGGCCCCAAGATCTGAGGCCCCAAGACCTGGGGCCCCAAGATCTGAGTCCATGAGATTCACTGCTCCGGCCGGCCCGCGGGCCACCACCCGCTGGCAGGGACCGTTGGAATCGACGGCCAACGACGTGGCCCCGGGTACCTGCACCAGTGGTGTGCTGACCGAGCCGTCGTGGAATCGGGTGAAGGTCCAGACCCAGAACGTGACGGGATCCAGAACGAACACCGCAGGTGCCGAACAATCGTCGCCACTGTGCGCCACGGCTAACTGGCCGGCCACGCCAACCTGCACGATCGATCCCGCGACCTCCACCTCGGGACCGCTAACGGGAGCCGGCCCACTGTCCTGAACGAATCCGAGGACTGTCAACAGCCCACAGGCGCTGATGGCCAGTGCGGCGAGTCGGCCCCGACGGCGAGGGGTGCGGTGCGTGGTGGATGGTGCGGCGAGTTCGTCGAGCATCAGGGCCGCCCGGTGGGCGCTCATCGTTGGGTCGGACTGCTCCAGCCGGTGTGCCACCAGCAGCCACTGGGTGAGATTCTCGGGCGGTTCGTCCCACTGTTCGGTGGCGAAGGAGATGACACGCCCCAGCCCCACCAGATCGCTCTCGGGCGGAACACCCTCACCCGTCGACGGTTCACCGGTGTTCGGACTGCAGAGCGTCGCCCGCCCGTCGGTCCCCAGGATGATGTGTTCGGGGGTAACCGAGCCATGGGTCAACCCCCGCCCGGCGAGTTGAGCCAGGGTCCGGGCCACCCCGGCCAGCGCCCGGGCGGCCGTCGCCGGGTCTGGACATCCCGACCGGATCGTTGCACTGCCGGCGAAGAGGGTGCGTACCTGTCTGAGGCCGTCGCTGGCAGCGCCGGATTCGGGTGCTAGTCGAACGATGCCCGGTAGCCCAGCTGCCTGACGGAGCCACTGGACCTCACGGTCGATGGCCTGTTGGTGCTCCTCGACGGTCCTTCCCGCCGCTGGAAGAGGTCCGCTGTGGTCCTTCGAGACGACAGCCTCGTCGTTCGGGCCGTCAGCGATCGAAACGTTGAACGCATCGACGGTGATGAAATCGTCGATCGAGCGTGCGTGTGTGGGGTCGGGCATCGGTTTGTCTCCATGTGCGTATGGGTGAAATACGAATGGAGGTCCGGTAACGCGCCGACCTCGAGGCGCCCGCTCACACTACTGCGATGCGGGCGCCTTCAGGCTGAAGATCTTCAGATCAGACGACCGGTTGGCAGGTGCGACGGTCGGAGCGAACATTGCCCTCGCGCACCTCGACGTAGTAGGTGATGTCGCCGTTTCGAAGCGTGTCATCGAACGACAGGCCGCTCACCTTTCCTCGCCAGAACTGGTTGCCGCCGTCGACGCTGCGGAAGACGACGTACTCGGTGGATGCGTTCGCTCCCGGCGCAGCATTCCAGCTGACGGTGGCGGCGTTGCCGACCACATCGACGTTGCAGGATGCGACCGGCTGAACGCCGCCGTCACCCCCGCCGTCGGTGGTGCACTGGGTCCGCTCGCTGAAGTCACCCGAGGCGCTCTTGGAGGCGACGAAGTAGAGCAGGGTTCCGGACCGACTGCTGTCGGTGAACGACGTGGCCGACGTGCGGCCCCGCCAGAACTGGTTCCCTCCATCGACGCTCCGGTAGATCACGTACTCGGCGGCGCCGTTGGCCGAGGGCCAGGTGACCTCGATCGAGCCGCCGTTGATCGTGGCGGTGCAATTCACCGGAGCCGTGACGTCGTCGGGCGGTGGGTTGCCGTCTTCGTTGGTGCACTCTCGGAAATCACTCTTGGTGCGGTTCGCGGCTCGGGACTGAACGAAGTAGGTGAGGTCGGCATTCCGGTTGCTGTCGGGGAACGGAGACGCCGCGTCGACACCCCGCCACGATGGATTACCACCGTTCACCGAACGGCTGATCACGTAGTCGGCCGCACCGTCGGCCGAGGGCCACGAAACACTGATCTGGTTCCCGTTGAACTGGGCGACACAACTGGCGGGTGGCAGCAACTCGTTCGGAGGGTTGAAGTTCTCGTCGCACAGACGGGCCAGATCACGGCCCGGGGTTTGACTGCCGGGCTGGCCGACCGCGTTGATTCCACCCGCGATCCAGATGCAGCCATCGGATGCTTCGAGCACACCCCAACCCCCGCTGTCGCCAGCCATGTAGGGGTCGAACGACATGTCCCGGAAACCGGTGATCGAGTCGTAGGCGATCGTTGCGCTGACCTGGCCGGTGGGGGTTCCGCCGCTGCCGGCGATGTCGAAGGCGTACTGCGGCGTGAATCCGTCGCCGGTCGAATGCGAACCCCAGCAGTGACACGAGGCGTAGAGGGTGCGACCGTCGCGCGACATTTCGATGTCCTGATAGTCGCCACCCCGGCGGACATCGCTGTCTTGGAAGCGGCTGTCGTAGGAGGTGACGTGACCGCGGATCTGATTCCAGTTGTTGCTTTCGTCGTAGAGGTAGGCGCCGTGTTGTTCGCCGACGGCCAGCACGGTGCCGAACGGCGTGGCCTGGATGTCGTACATGTGGTCACAACATCCGAAGTTGAGAACGAAGTCGTCCCAGACAACCTGATTGGCGTTGGTGCTGCTGAGTCCGACGACCTGCTCGCCGTTCTTCACGTTGTCCCAACCCGAGATGTAGACGACATCGAGGGTGTAGGAGCGGCTGACGCCCCAAAGAGCGCCGCCGTTGGTCTGGGGCACCCAGGTCCAGTCGATCGCACCGGTGGTCGGGTTGAATCGGATCACGTTGGACACCGCACCCGGGTTGCCGTTGAACGACGCCGTGGTGAAGGTGCCGGCGGCATACATCCAACCGTCGGGCCCGAGGCTCAGATCCCGGATCACCGAGGTCCCGCCAAAGACCCGGGTGGAGAACCCGGGCCACAAATCGCCGGTGGCGGGGTCGATCTTGGCCAGTGCGCCGATCGTCTCACCGTCCCACTCGTCCATCTCGCCCCCCACGAACAGGCTGCCGTCGGGACCGGGTTCGAGGGCGAGCACCGGACCGCCGACATCGGGACGAATCGACGACACCCAGGTGCCGCTGTCGCGACCGAACGCGGCGAGGAAGGCCTGCGACTCGGTTTGTTGGCCGTTGGTCACTTCCAGGAACTTGCCACCGGCGTACACAAATCCGCCCGCCTCTTCGACGGCCCAGCCTAGCGAATCGAACCGATCGACGACCCGGGACGGGCCCTCGTTGGCCAAACCCCAGGACGACTGCTGAACACTCTCGATCGCGGCACCGGCCGCGGTTGCGCCCAGCACCCCGAGGGTGATCGCCGAAAGGAAGACGACCAGGCGGCGCCGGAAGGGAACCGTGCGAAAGCGGGATCCGTGCTGGCCTGTGGTCGACATGGGCCAATTCTAGATTCCGCCCCCACAGTAGGTGGGCGATGGTCACCGGTGCGACCATCCCGGCGTCGTGGGGTGGTCCCGGCCCGCCAGCAGCGGTTGGCCCATTAGTGCTGGGCGCTCCCGACGTCGTGCGGGTAGCCTGAAGGTATAGGAACCACCAGCGCACCAGTGAAGATCAATGTGCCCGGAAACCACCTGATGGTGCAGTTGCTGGGTAACCGTGATGAGAACCTTGATGTGATCACCGAGGCCCTGGATGTCAACGTCCATGTTCGGGGTAACGAGATCACCATCGACGGTCCCGACGCTCAGCGCGCCGCCACCGTCCTCACCGAGTTGGTTTTGATCGTCGAGCGCGGTGAAACGATCGAGCCGTCGCAGGTTCGGCGATCGGTCACGATGATCGCCGAGAACCAACGGCCCTCCGACGTATTCAGCGATCGGATTATCACCACCGCCCGAGGCAAGAGCGTCCGGGCCAAAACGGCGGGCCAGAAGCGATACCTCGATGCCATTGGCCAAAACATGGTCACCTTCGGTATCGGTCCCGCCGGCACGGGCAAATCGTGGCTCGCCGTCGCCTGTGCGGTGCGAGCGCTGCAGAACCGCGAGGTCGAGCGGATTCTTCTCACCAGGCCCGCGGTAGAGGCCGGCGAACGGCTCGGTTACCTGCCGGGCGATCTGCTGTCGAAGGTGGATCCGTACCTTCGTCCGTTGTACGACGCCCTTCAGGACATGGTGGGGGCCGAGGGAATGGCCAAGCTGTTCGAACGCAACGCCGTCGAGGTCGCGCCCCTGGCCTTCATGCGTGGACGCACGCTCAACGACAGCTTTGTGATCCTCGACGAGGCGCAGAACACCACACCCGAACAGATGAAGATGTTCCTCACCCGCATCGGGTTCGGGTCCCGCGTTGTGGTCACCGGTGATGAAACCCAGGTCGATGTCTCCGGCGGTCGGAGCGGACTGCGGGGAACCGAAAAGATCCTGTCCGGGGTGGACGGCCTGGCCTTCGTTCGACTCAGCTCATCCGATGTTGTGCGCCATCGCATCGTGCAGGACATCGTCGACGCCTACGACCGATCCACCGCGCTGGAGCAGGCGGCGAACAGTCGGAGTGCACGACGATGAGTCGTGGCTGATCGTGAGCGGAGAACCGGCATTCACCGTCGATCTGGGCAGCACGGGCGTCACGGTCGAACTCACCGATGAACGCAGCGACCCCGACCCGCTTCCGGCCGACGTCTTGATCGAGGTGGTGCGAACCACGCTCGAAGCCGAAGGTGTGGTCGCAGGTTCGGTCGACATCATCGCCCTGGATGCCAGCGCTATCGCTGAGCTGAATCGGACCCACATGGGTCACGACGGCCCCACCGACGTGCTCAGTTTCCCGCTCGACGACCCCTCCGAGGGCGACAGCTTCGGCTTTGTGCCCCACGTCGGCGACATCGTGTTGTGCCCGGAGGTGGCCCGGGGACAGGCGGCTGACCATGCGGGCACCTACGACGCCGAACTTCACCTGCTCGTGATACACGGCGCCCTTCATCTACTGGGCCACGATCACGCCGAACCCGACGAACGAGCGTTGATGCAAGCCGCCGAGGCCACCCATCTGCAGCGGTACGGCTTCGATCATCCGGGGGATCAACAGTGAACCCGGTGATGGGCATCGTCCTGGCGGTCGTCCTTCTGCTGATAGCGATGCTACTGGTCATGATGGAGGCGGCGTTGTCCAACACCTCGGCGGTCCGTCTACAACATCTCAACGGCGACGAGTCTGACGAACGAGCGTTGCAGATGGCCGAACTGCTCGATCGGCCCGAGTCGTTGACCAACCCGCTTCGCCTTGTCGCCCTGGCCACGATCCTGGCCCAGGTCACTCTGGTGGCTCTCCTCGCCAACGCCCAACTCGCCAACCGATGGGTGGCGCTGATCACCCTGGCGAATCTGCTGATCGTCTTCATCTTCGCCGAGGCGGTGCCCCGCACATGGGGGATCCTCCATAGCGACCGACTGGCCGTGAGCCTGGGTCGCCCGATCGCCCGGCTTGTTGGAATCCCACCGCTGCGGTGGCTGACGCAGGGTTTGATCACGATCGCCAATGTGATTGTTCCCGGCAAGGGCCTCCGACAGGGGCCCTTCGCTGTGCCAGCCGAGTTCATCGCTCTGGCCGATGCCGCCGTTGCGGATGAAGTGATCGAGCAGGACGATCGCGACCTGATCGAGAGCGTGCTCGAGTTCGGGCAGACCATCGTGCGCGAAGTGATGGTGCCCCGACCCGACATGGTCACCTTCGAGTCCACCGTTGCGGTCGAACACGCTCTCGAGATGAGCAGTGCCGCCGGATTCTCACGGCTGCCCGTCGTGGGTGATAACACCGACGACGTGTTGGGTCTGGTCTACGTCAAGGACCTCATACGCGCCGAACTCGATGGGCTGGTTGATGCGCCGGTCTCGGACTTCCTGCGGGATGGTCACTTCGTTCCCGAATCCAAGAAGGCGGCCGAGCTGCTGCGGGAGATGCAACAGCTGACCTATCACATGGCCATGGTGGTCGATGAATACGGCGGTATCGCCGGTCTCGTCACCCTGGAGGATCTCATCGAGGAACTGGTGGGCGAGATCGTCGACGAGTACGACCGCGAGGAGCCACTGCTGGTTCGCCAAACCGACGGCTCACTCGGCGTCGATGCTCGCATCCCGATCGACGAGTTGAACGCTCTCGGCAACCTGGAACTTCCCGAAGGCGACTATGACACGGTGGGTGGTCTGGTGATCGATACCTTCGGTCGGGTGCCTTCGGTGGGCGAGTCCTGTGAGGTGGCTGGCCGGCAACTCCGGGTCCAGAAGGTTCAGGGCCGTCGCATCACCCGGATCCGAATCCTGGCGCCGTCCCGGGAGGAGATCGCATCATGACCGAGTCTGACGACGTGGGACAACCGGGCGAGGAAGACGGCTTCCGGTCGGGTTTCGTCGCGATGTTCGGGCGGCCGAACACCGGGAAGTCGACCATCGTGAACCACATCATCGGCGAGAAGGTGACGATCACCTCAAACAAAGCCCAAACCACCCGGCATCAGATCCGTGGGGTGCTCACCACACCCGATGCACAACTGATCTTCGTGGATACCCCCGGCGTCGGAAAACCCCGAACGGCACTGGGCAAGAAACTGAACAGCACCGCCAACAAGGGACGGGGCGAAGCCGACGTGGTCTGTTTCGTGGTCGATGCCCGATCCGGTTATGGCCGGGGCGACGAGTTTCTGGCGCAGAACCTCGACCCGGAGAACACCGTCGTCGTTCTGAACAAGGTGGACGGTATGAAACCCGAGGCGATCGGGAAACAGCTCGAACTCGTGGCGCCGCTCGATTGTTCGGCCTACTTCCCGGTGTCGGGATTTACCGGCGCCGGTCTCACCCCGTTGGTCGATCACCTGATCGGCCGCCTCCCGGTGGGCCCCCGCTGGTTCCCGAGCGACTCGATCACCGATGTCTCGGACTCCCACTGGGTAGCCGAACTGGTGCGCGAGCAGTTGCTGCGCACCCTGCAACAGGAACTGCCCCACAGCATCGCTACCCGCGTCACCGAGTGGCGGGACAAACACATCACCGTCGAGATCCTGGTCGAGCGCGACAGCCAGAAGGGCATCGTGATTGGCAAGGGTGGCGAGGTTCTCAAGAAGGTTGGCACCAACGTCCGCCGTCAGCTTGCCAAGGGTTACCACCTGGAGTTGGTGGTCAATGTCGAGGCCAACTGGCAACACGACCCGGCCGGGGTCGAACGGATGCTGACCGTCGAATAACCCAGCGCTACATTCGTCGGTTGAACCGAAGGAGCAAGCGCCATGGGATATCAGTGTTTCGATCTGGAGGTCACCGACAAGGTGGCCCACATCAGGATGAATCGGCCCGAAAAGGCCAACTCGATGGTGCCAGCCTTCTGGAGCGAACTACCCGAGATCGTCCGCGCTCAAAGTGCATCGGGGTCGGTCCGAGCGATCGTGTTGAGCGGCGAGGGCAAACACTTCTGCAGCGGCATGGACCTGTCGGTCTTCTCCGGAAACGATGATCTGAGCGGCAGCGGTGCTGGTTCTGGTCACCGAAGCCGGCGAAACGAACGCCAACGCGGCCTCATTCTGAAACTCCAGGAGACCTTCTCCGCTCTGGAGGAGTGTCGAGTACCCGTCCTGGCAGCGATCCAGGGAGCGTGTGTCGGCGGCGCCATCGACATGGTCACCGCCTGCGATATGCGTTATGCGACCGAGAACGCGTTCTTCTCGATCGCCGAGGTCAACATCGGAATGACCGCCGACGTGGGAACCTTGCCGCGGTTTCCCAAACTTGTGCCCGAGGGCATCGTGCGCGAACTGGCCTTCACCGGCCGGCGCTGGTCGGTAGCCGAGGCCCAACAGGTCGGTTTCGTCAACCGGGTCTACCCCGATCACGACAGCCTCCTGGCCGGCGTGATGGAGATCGCAGCCGAGATCGCCACCAAGAGCCCGGTGGCGGTGTGGGGAACCAAGCGGACGATGAACTACGGGCGCGATCACAGCGTGGCCGACGGTCTGGAGTTCATCGCCAACTGGAATGCCGCAATGCTCGACGCTGATGACATGACCGAAGCGATGACTGCTCAGCTGGAAAAACGAGAGCCCGACTTCCCCGATCTGTGGCCCGAGAGCGACGGTCTGGGGTAACCCTGCACCGTCTGAACGGCCACCCCCGAACGCTCAGATCGCGTTGGAGCGTACCGATTGAAGGGTGTGTGGTTTCGCGCCCTCTGGGTTGTCTGTGCACTAGTGCTTGCCTCGTGTGGGGTCGACGCCCCGATTCCTTTCTCGGCGGCCGAGGCCTCACCTGCCGAGGTAACCCCGGCCCCGCCGTCTCCGGCGGCGGCCACCACAACCCCACCCACCACCGAAGCGCCCACGTCCGAAGCGCCTACGACCGACTGGGTCGCCGAACCGGCGGAGTCGGCTCCGGTCGACCCGACGTCATCGACCGCGGTGATTCCCTCCACGACCGTCGGTTCGATCCCGCCAGGTGTCGACCGAGGCGTGTTGCTGGTTGGCGACTCGATCCTGGAGGGTCTGGCGAACCTCGGCTACAACTTCGGCCCCGGCACGGCGTACGACACCGAGGTCGCCCGAAGTGCACTGACGATTCCGTCGCTTCTCGAGTCGGCCGATGTCCCTTCCACGCTGGTGATGCATCTGGGCACCAATGGATGGTGGCCCACCGCAGCAGAGACACTGGAACGGTCGATCGCCGATCTGTCCGACCGGCGAATCGTCCTGGTTAATCTGCGGGTTGACCGGACCTATGAGGCCTTGGCCAACGAAGATCTTCGCCGTATCGCGGCCGAAAACGAGAACGTCGAGCTGGTCGACTGGAATGCGGTGGCGCGACCGGAAGTCCTGCGGTCCGACGGATTTCATCCAACGCTGCAGGGGTATGAGATTCTGGCTCGACTGATCGCGGATGCGATCGGTCTCGAACCCGATGCTCACCTGCTGCCACCGGCACCAGAGCCGATCGTGCCGCTGGTGTTCTAGGGGTTCGCCACCCCTTTGCCCTAACCGTCGTCGAGGTTCCTAAGGAACGCACACACCTCGTCGAGGTCCTTGGTTCTCTTGAACGGCGGCAATGCCCGGATCAGATCCCAGCGGTAGCTCTTGTTGACCGCTAGTCGTTTGTCGAGCACGGCGACGACACCCCGATCATCACCTCGACGGACAAGCCGTCCAGCGGCCTGGGCGAGCAGGGTTGACGCTCGGGGGAGATCGATGGTGCGAAACGCCGCGCTGCCGAGGCGGTCCCGTCGAGCCGACAGCACCGGGTCGTCCGGGCGGGGGAATGGCAGTCGGTCGATCGTTACCAAAGTGAGGTCGTCGCCGGGTAGGTCGACACCCTGCCAGAAACTCATCGTGGCCAGCAGGACCGACCGTTCGGTGTCCCGAAACGAGCGCAGCAACTCTGCTTTGGACTCGGTGCCCTGCACGAAGACATTGATGTCGTCCAACTCCTCCTCGAGGAACTCGGCAGCACCCTCCATCGCTCGATACGACGTGAACAGGCAGAGTGAACGACCACCCGCCGCCTCCACCAGGGTTCTGATTTCGGCGCGGCTCTGCTCGGGATACGAGGGATCCTTCGGAAGTGGCAGGTGGAGCGGGCAGTACAGCAGCCCAAGTTCTTCGTAGTCGAAGGGTGAGGGGACCTCGTCGACCGAGAGTTCGGCGCGCCCGAGGCTCACGCCGATCGAGGACGGCAACGTGGCGCTGGTGAGCACCACGGACTGACCGGTCCACAACCAGTTCTCGCAGAGAGGGGCCACGTCGATCGGAGTCGCTTTGAGGACGGGGTTGCCCGGCGATCCATCGACCCACAGCACGGTCGAGTCGGGTTCGGCGTTGATGACGATGTCGATGTCGTCGATGAGCGAGGTCAACATCCGCAGCGCCCGCTCGACCCGGGTGGCCGTCTTGGTGTCGAGCGATCCACCTTCGGACTCGGCCGCCTTCACTACCCGCCGTAGTTCCTTGATCGCCGATTCTCCCCGGGTCCGTCCCGCCAGCAACACGGCCATCGTCTCGGCCGTGATCGTGGTTCGCTGACCGACCTTGGAACGAATCTCCTCGGGCAGATCGTCGGCGGAACGGATCAGGAGGTCGGCGATGTCGTCAGAGTCGGTCAGAAGGTTGCGGATCCGGCGGGCGATGTTCCGGAATCGACCACCGCTCAGTTCTGCCCCACTGGTGGCGCTGATGACATCGGACAGGTGGTGAGCTTCGTCGAATACCACCACATCGTGGGGAGGTAGGAGTGCGCCTTCGGACGCCATGTGCAGTCCATAGAAGTGATGGTTGGTCACGACGATGTCGGCGGCGGCCGCGGTGTTGCGGGCGTTCTCGGCGAAACATTCGCCGCCCTTTGGACATCGGGCTGCACCGGGACACTCGTCGGGTCCGACGCTGATCGCTCTCCATACAGCGGCGGGTGGTGCCGGCACCAGTTCCTCTCGGTCTCCCGAGGAGGTTTCGTCGGCCCAGTCGTTGACGGCGGGCAGATACGACTGGGCATCGGTCCCGGCCAGCAGCTGTTGCTGTTCACCAACCGCAGCCTCGTTCAGTTCTGCCAGTCGTTGGACGCACAGGTAGTTCGAGCGACCCTTGAGAACGGCAGCGCTTACATCAGCTTCCAGAGCGGTCACGGTTGTGGGAAGATCCGAGCTGAGCAGCTGGTCCTGCAATGCAATGGTTGCCGTGGCGATGATGGCCCGTTCGATCCGGTTTTCGGCCAATGCGTTCACTATTGGAGTGAGATAGGCGATGCTTTTGCCCGTGCCTGTACCCGCCTGAATGGCGATGGCGGTGCCCGCGGTTCCGACCGCTTCGGCGACGCGTTCGGCCATCTGGACCTGGCCCGGACGGGTTTCACCACCTCCGGTGACCTCCTGAGTAACTGTTCCCAGTAGGGCCGAGATGCTGGACACAGCCCAGAGGCTAGGCGGTAGTCTGGGGTTTGGCGCTCGGGATCACCCTGGACGCGCTGTGCGGACAACCATGAACGACGAACAAACACCCACCGAGTCGGCGATACTCGGCGACGACGAAGCAGAGTCGATCGCCGAGGCTCTACTGACCGACAGTTCCTTGACGGTCGCTGACCTCGCTGACTCGATTGAGGAAGGCGACGATCGTCGATCCGGAGCCGATCTTTCCGAGGTCATCGCCAACAGCGTGTTCGGTACGCCCGAACCGATTGCGGTTCCTGCAGCTGCAGCTACCCCCCGTGTGCTTCCCGCCACGGGTGCCTCGATTTTCGGGGCCCGGACTGCGGTCAAGAAATCCGAGACGACCCCGGATGCGTCCTTGCGCATCCTGCGGCCTCAGACCACGCCGATTGTCGCCGCACCCTACGCCGTTGCCCCGGTCAGTCGCCGCCAAAATGACCCGGCCCGTCATCGCAAGGTAACGCTCGTGCTGTGTTCCCTATTTGCGCTGGCGCTCACCGCATCGGTCAGCGTGACCGCAATGGGTCTCGGCTCTGCTGCAGAAGCCGAACCCGACGAGACGGTGACCGAACCGACCGTTGAGGGAACTCAACAGACCAACGACTCGGTCGCACCGGTCGAGTCGTCCACCACGCTCCCTCCCAGTTCAGTACCGGTTCCGCCCACGACGCCCGCCACCACGGCGAGCACGTCGGCACCCACCACCACGGCCGCCCCGACCACCGAGGCGCCAACCACCACCGAAGCCACCACCACGACTGCAGCGCCGTCTACTACCGCCGCCCCGGTTACCACAGCGGCGCCGCGTACAACTCGACCGCCAACCACCCGTCGACCCACCACCACCCAGCCTCCGGCAACCACGCCAGCGCCGACGCAGGTCACCATTCCCGACATCACCTTCAGTCAGCCCACCTGGGCCGGCGAAGAGGGCGACGGCTAAATCCTCAGGTCCGGCTACACCTCGGCCTGGAACACTCCTGCCGATTTCAGTCGGCGTTCCATGTGCTGTTCCAGTAGTTGTATGGCGAGCAGTTCGGTCTGGTCGGCGATGCGCGGATCGGTCTCCTCGAGCATTTGGCGAACCTGACCGCTGAAGACCAGTGACAGCGCCCGCCGAACCGGATCGGTGATCGGCTGACCCGACCGGTGGTCGGTGCAGAGGACACCGCCCTGATGAAGGTTTATGGCGACGAGATTCTCGTGGTTTCCACAGACCACACACTCGTCGACCTGGGGTTGGATTCCTTCCAGCACGAGCAGTTTGGCAACGAACGCCGGAAGCACGCTGTGATTGCCGGTGCGATCCAGTTCTCGCAATGCGCCGGTGAGGAGATTGAAGATCGCCCGGTCCGGGCCTCCGACCTGCGTGGTGTGTTCAACCGCCTCCAGCATGATCGCGGCCCGGTGCAGCCGTTCGGCATCGGAACGGAGATGGTCGAACCGGTGGGCGGTCTCCACCTGGGTCACGATGTCCAGATTGCGACCCTCGTAGAACTGGCCGTTCACCCACGACATCGGTTCGAGTCGGGCCCCGAACCGTGACTTGGTCCGTCGAACCCCCTTGGCCACGGCCCGAACCTGCCCATGTGCGGCGGTGAAGAGCGTGATGATCCGGTCGGCCTCACCGAGTTTGTGCGTCCGCAGCACAACCCCCTGATCGCGATACAACGCCACCCCGGCAGCCTACGCGCTCCTGTCTCGAGCCTTACGCGTGCGAGGACACGGGTCGGCGTAGGTACGGCGATGCCAACGGAACCTCCGTGGTAACGGCCCCGCTGGAGGCGTGTTAGAGCCCGCCGAAACGACGGTTGCGGCGTTGAAATTCGGCGACGGCAGCAAACATCTGCTCGCGCCCGAAGTCGGGCCAGAATGCGTCGACAAACACGAACTCTGCATAGGCGGATTGCCAGAGCAGGAAGTTCGAGATTCGGTATTCGCCCGAGGTCCGAATCCAGAGATCGACGTCGGGCATTTCGGGGTCGTACATCCGAGCCGAGAGGGCTGCTTCGGTGGGTTCGATGCCTTCGGCGTTGAGGACCTTGACCGCGTCGACGATCTCGGCCCGGCTGCCGTAGTTGAACGCGATATTCAGCGTCAGTGTGTCGTTCGTGGCGGTGAGCTCTTCGGACTCTTCGATGCGTTTGAGCAGGCGGCGGGGTATCCGCCAGTCGCGGCGGCCGACGAACTTGATTCGGACACCCTTGTCGTTCAGTTCGTCGCGTCGACGGAGGAGAAGTTGTTCATTGAAGTTCATGAGGTAACGAACCTCGCTCACCGGTCGCCGCCAATTCTCGGTGCTGAACGCATAGACGGTGAGCCACTTCACGCCCAGTTCAAGCGCAGCGTCAACCGAGTCGACCAGGGCCTGTTCCCCGGCGGCATGACCTTCGGTTCGGACGAGGTTCCGTTCGTTCGCCCAGCGACCATTCCCGTCCATCACGCAGGCGACGTGTATGGGGACGCGGCGCGGATCGATCACAGGAGGCACCGTATCTTCCACCCGGATGACTCTTATGCCTTCTGGCTGTCCCCGATAGGGACCCAACCCTTGTCTTCGAGGTGCCGCAGCCACTTCTTCCCCTCGGCGTCCCAGTAGAGCCAGGCTTCCCACTCCTCGTTCCACACGGGGTCGCCCATTCCGGCGGCGGTGGCATCGGAGGTCGCAGTTGACTCGTCGGCGTCGGTGACGGTGGCTTTGTTGGCGTTGCTGGTTTCGATTACCTCGTCGTCGACGACCGCAGCCTTGGGGCCGTTGTTGGCGACGGGTTCAGGAGTCCAAACCGGTGCGTCCTGAGACTCGGGGAAGTGCCAGTTGTCGGCATACGCGGGTGCTGCAACCTCGAGTTCAACCTCTTCGGCCTTGATCGATGCCTCGTGGTCGTTCATGGAACTTACGAAACCGCTGCCGGCGCCGGTGGAGGAATCGGGGTCGTCGATGTCGATCTCGATGCCGTCGTCGTCGGCGGCGGTGAGCTGATCCAGGATCGACTGCGCGTCGGCAGACTCGGTGGTTGGGACAACCGAGGTGTCTTCGAGGTCGAGAACGGGGTAGTCCTCTTCCTTTCCAGCGGTGGTGTGGGGGGCGAGCGCCTCTTCGAGGTCGACCATGGAGCTGAGGCTGGAGGGCGGCGGGGGACTGGCGGCATCCGCCTTCGCATCGGCGGTTCGGGCTTCGGTTGCCGACTCGCCGGTCGGGCGGATCAATGTGGTGGTGACTTCGGGCATGTCGCCGAGTGGAAGGGTGGCGGCGTCGACCACGAGGGTGTCGGCACTGCGGTCGCCGAGGCGCTGGTTCTCTTCGTCCCGTGAGGCGACGATCCAGCCGAGCAGGCCGGGAATCACGTAGGGGAACAGATCGACGGCGCCGACGAGATACCGGCGCAGGTAGCTGTCGAGCGGCGGTTTGTTGCCCTTCTTGTCGGTGACCATCAGGCCAAAGGCACGATGACCGACCGACCATCCGGTGTTGGCCGGGACGAGTACCCACGCGATGAGGGAGAAGATCAGCAACGAGAGGATTCCCAGCACCAGACCCCGTCCGTGCAGCGAGTAGTAGTAGTCGCCGATTACCTGACCGCGGTTGAGGCCCTCCCGGATTTCCGCCAGTGCCTGCAGCTGGAAGTCGGCATAGATGGGCGTGCCATCAGGGCGGCGTTGCGCGATCTCGAAACGGACGGCCAGTCGATAGAGGACGAGGAGCCAGAGAAATCCAACGAGACAGAGGTCAACCGCAGAGGC
>CALGOA010000147.1 GCA_937958015.1 uncultured Acidimicrobiales bacterium
CTCCGGAGGTGAATTCGCCGAGGGTGCTGCACTTGTGTTCCTGGGCGGGCCAAACGGGCCGACCGGCTCCAACCCCTCACAGGCCCACGCAATCATTGAGACGAACCAGGCCGGCGCAACGATCAACGACGTGGCATCAGCCGGCGATGTGAATGGTGATGGGTTCGGCGATGTCATCGTGGGGTCTCACTTCTATTCCAGCGTCTTGCCGGGGACTCAGCTGGCAGTCGACGGTGCGGCGTTCATATATCACGGAGGCCCAAACGGGCTCACGGCATCGGGTCCAGCCGAGGCTGACGGCGCGATCTTCGCGAACCAGCTGACATCAGGCATGGGCGACGTGGTCGACAGTGCGGGAGATGTGAACGGTGACGGATTCGACGACGTCATCATCAGCGTGCCAAGACAAGGCACGCTCTTCCCGCCAGCGGTTCCGATCAACGACAGGTCGGGCAACTATGGCGCCATTCTGATCTTTCACGGGGGGCCGAACGGCATCGTCGGATCCGGATTCGACGATGCCGATACGGTCCTGCTTCCCTACCAGGACACCGGTCAACCGCTGCCGCCCGTCGACGCCCAGGTTGGGCAGGCCGCCGGGGCGGGTGACATCAACAACGACGGGTTTGACGACATCGTCGTCGGTGGCACGGAGTTGACGGTGTACCTGGGTGGCCCGAACGGAATAGTCGCCGAGGACATCTTCGACGCAACCGACCGGATCCTGGCCAATCCTCCACTCGCGGTCGCTTCCGGAATCGGTGGTGCCGGTATCGGATTCGTCGTAGACGGGGCTGGTGATCTGAACAACGACGGTTTTGCCGACGTCGTTGGGTCGGTGCCGTTCCGTCAACTGAACCCGGGCACGGTTCCGACCGGCGAGGGGGCGGTATACGTGTTCCTTGGTGGCCCCACCGGATTGTCGGCGACGTCGGTCGATCAGGCCCACGCAACGTTGTTCGGATCGAGCGGCAGCGAAGGCGTTGGCGTTTCGGTGGCTGGCCCCGGAGACCTCGATGCGGACGGCTTCGATGACCTCTTGGTTGGCGCCGCCCAGTATCCAGGCAGCGAACCGTTCGAAGGGGTGGCCTATGTGTTCCGGGGTGGCGCCCAGGGAGTGACAGCGACATCTGTGGCGGACGCCGACAGTCGTTTGGAGGCGCGTCAGGCCGACGCGATCCGGTTGAGCAATCGATTCGGATTTGATGGTCAGGGTGCTGGGGACGTCAACGGCGACGGTTTCGCAGATGTGATCGTGGGCAAAGCGTTCTACGACAACGGTGAACTCAATGAGGGTGCGGCCTTCCTGTACAACGGCGCACCGTTCCCGACGAATCCGAATCGACCTCCGGTAGCAATGGCGGGCCCGGACCAGGAGGTGGTGGACGTCGACGCCGATGGTCTGATCACCTTTAGCGTGGACGGCTCGGCATCGTTTGATCCCGACGGGACGATCGTTTCCTACGAGTGGTATACGAACACTGCGTCACCGAGCGGGCTCGGCAGAGTCCTACTGGGGACCGGAGCCAGCGGGACCTTCCAGCTTCCGCTGGTAACCCCCAACGCCGCGTTTGGTCACATCATCACGCTGGTCGCCACCGACGATGCCGGAATTGAGCGGGGCGATCAGATGGTCGTGTTCCCGCAACTCGCACCCGACTCGTTCGAATTCGCAGAATGGGGAACACTTGACAACTGGACCACAACCGGCGTGGTTGCGTTGGCTAACGCCGGCGTCGGATTCCCCGATCCTCCGCACGTTCGGATGTCAGGCTCTTCCACGATGGCTCGATCATTTGATCCGACGTCGGGAACCACGGGTCTGGACATCTCCTTCTGGGCGAGGGGTGACAACTTCGACCCCGGAGACGAGGTTCGGATTCAAGCCAGCGTCGACGGAGGACCGTTCGTCGACTACTTCACGATCGACAGCGGCGCTGTCGCCGACGCCGGGTTCACGTTCTACGGCGGGTCGGCGTTGCCGATCCCTCTGTCGTGGTGGCCAGCCACCGCGGCAAACGTCACCCTTCGTTTCCAAACCAACCTTTCCCCCACGGCAGACTTCTGGCTTTCAACGCTGCGCGTCAACTCCATTCAGGCCCCCACGGGCGGAGTTTCCAATCGGACCCCGATTGCCGATGCAGGACCGGACCAGACCGTCGCGGATGTCGATGGCGACGGCCTGGCCACGGTCAACTTGAGCGCGGCAGGGTCAAGCGACCCCGACGGCTCGATCGTCAGCTACCAATGGCGAAACGGCGCCAGCGTCGTGGGAAGCGCCTCGACGGTGACGGTGGCACTTCCGGTCGGCACCCATGTTCTGGACCTGATCGTGATCGATGACCAAGGAGCGTCGGCTCTCGACAGCGTGACGGTGACGGTGTCCCCAGCACCTCCGGCCGGTGGTGCCAGCCTGACCGTTGACCTTGCGGTTGGATCGCACACGATCACGCTGACGGTTACCGACAACGACGGTGCGACCAGCTCCGACACTGTGCAGATCGTCGTGGAGGGACCGGTGCCCAACATCGCCCCCATCGCTCAGGCCGGACCCGACCAGTCGTTCGTGGATTCCGACGGTGACGGAATCGAAGCGATCGTCTTCGACGGAAGCGGTTCAAGCGATCCGGACGGATCGATCGTCTTGCACCGGTGGACGAGGAACGGAAGTCCCATCGGCGATGGTGCGTCTCTCAGTACGGAACTTCCGGTCGGTGTGCACGTCATCACGCTCACGGTGACCGACGATCAGGGTGCCAGTTCCTCCGATTCGGTCACAATCACGGTTGAAGAGGCCACGGACCCGCCAGGTGGGGGAGAGGTGGTGTTCGTTTCATCCTCGTCGGGCGGCACAGTCCAGGGCACGAACTTCGCCGATGAGGACATCCTTTCGTTCGACGTTGCCAACCAGACATGGGCGCTGGTCCTCGACGGCTCCGACATCGGTTTGGGGGGCGCTGGGGCGAGGGACATCGACGCCTTCCACATGCAGTCCGACGGGACCATCCTGCTCTCGATCGTCGGCGCATCGACCCTGCCCGACGTCGGCGCAGTCGACGATTCCGACATCCTCCGATTCGTACCGACAAGCCTCGGGTCTGCGACGGCGGGAACGTTCGAGTTCTACCTGGACGGATCCGATGTGGGACTGACCAGCGGCGGCGAGGATATCGATGCGCTCACCCTGTTGGCCGGAGGGGATCTCCTCCTCAGCACCTCGGGTGGAGCTTCGGTGCCCGGAGTCAGCGGTGTGGCAGACGAGGACCTGCTTCGCTTTAGCCCCTCCTCGCTTGGTGCGTCGACCGCTGGCTCCTGGAGCCGGTACCTCGACGGGTCCGACATCGGACTGGCCAACTCGAGCGGCGAGGACATAGGAGGGGTCTGGTTCGACTTGGCGGGCGACCTGTTCCTGACGACGAGGAACACGTTCTCCGTGGCCGGTGTCAGCGGAACCGGCTCCGATGTGTTCACCTGTGACGGTCTCAGTCCGGGTGCTGCTTCCGCTTGCTCGGGACATCGCCTGACCTTCGACGGATCGGACGTGGGATTCGGCTCGGAACTCATCGACGGCCTGCACATTTCTCGATAGAGCGACCCTGGAGGTTCGGTGGTGACGGTCAGACGTGTAGCGTCAGGCCGTGGAGCGGCAACGAATGGCAGCGGCCCGATGAAGTCGGGGCTCTTCGGACGGTTCATCGGCGCGTTCGCACCCGAAGAACGCCTCGACGGTCGACCCACTTCAGCGAATGGTGCATCCAGCGCCCATCTGATCTGGGACGTGCCTCCGGTACCGCTCCGAGCGGTATCGGTGGTCCTGACGGTTCTCGACCGTCCGGCGGTTCCCGAGCTGTTCTTCTGGGCGCTCCAAGCATCGTTCGTGGAAGGCGACCGCCGGATTGGCGCCGCCCATCTGGGCCTTCAGCATCACCCCGGCTACCCAAACTCCAGCGCCGCCAATTGGGGTGGGTATGACGAGTCGGGCCGAGAGTTGACCGGAGAATCGCTCCTACGGTCATCACTGGGAAATCCCAATACCTGTGACTTCTCATGGGATCAGCGAGTTGACTACCTCCTTCGAATCGCGCCCGCAACGAGCGGTGGATGGCGGGGAACGATCACCGATCTTGTGGCAGGCGAGGAGGTTGTCATTCGCGACCTTCAGGGCGGCGGGTCGGCATTGGGGGCCCCCGTGGTGTGGAGTGAGATCTTCGCGCCGTGCGATTCGCCATCCACAACGGTTCGATGGAGCAATCCAAGCGTCGAGACCGATCTGGGCGAAACCGTGCCGATCACCAAAGCCCGAGTGAACTATCAGACGGTGCATGCGGGTGGGTGCAGCAACGGCACGGTTGAACTCGATGACGTGGGGGTTCTCCAGCGATCCGGTGTGGCCCGAGAGATCGAAACCGGTCAGTCGGTCTCGTTTGCGACGTCACATTTCCGCAACATCTGACATCGGCCTGCTACCCTCCCCACTACGTCATCACCGACGGGTACATGTGACTAGTCGGTAACCATTTTGGGGCTGAAAGGGTCAAACAGAACGTGTCGAAGGAAATCGACAACCTCGTAGCAAAGGCCAAGAGCGGTGACCACCGCGCCTTTGAAGAGCTTGTTCGAGAAACCTACGTCGACACGTACACCTTGGCCTTCCGGTTAACCGGGGATCCAGAAGACGCTCGCGACGTGGTGCAGGAGGTGTACCTGAGGGTGCACAAGAGCCTGCGCCGGTTCCGTGGTGACTCGCAGTTCAAGACCTGGCTGCACCGCATCACGGCGAACTGCGCCAGCACACTTCTGGGCCGACGGAGCAAACACCGTCACGACCCCATGCCAGATGACGCCCCTATCGCCGACACCAACCCGGAGCTGGATCCAGCTGCCCGGGCCGATGTCGGCGTCCTGCGAAACCAACTCACTGAAGCACTGCGGGGACTTCCCCCCAAGCTCAGCGCAGTCGTGGTTCTGAGAGATATCTACGATTTCTCTCACGAGGCCATCGCTGCAGAACTCGGTATCTCAGAATCGGCTGCCAAGGTACGACTTCACCGGGCGCGTAAGCGTCTCCGTGAGATCCTCCACACGCACGACGAATCTGAAGAGGCCGAGGCACATGCAGTGTGACGACGTAGTCCTCCATCTGGCCCAGGCTCCCGACGAGGAGTCCAACGACTACCTGCCGCTGCCGGTCCGCCATCACCTGGTGACGTGTCTGTCCTGCCAGGCCGAACGGGTGCAATACCGCCGCCTGCATCGTGAGCTGCGCGGAATGCGGCTGGAGGTGATCGAACCCGACGAGCGTCTCCTGCCCGACATTCTCGACAGCGTTCGCCCTTCGGCGACGGTGACCCAGTTGCGACCAAGTCGGCGCAAGGCCTATGTCAGCGGCATCGCTGCAGCAGCAACGGCGGGGGCGGCGGGTGCGCTGGTCCTGGTATCGAAGCTGAGCGCAAAGGGTCAACGGCTCGCCGGATAAATCGTCATCGATCGGACACAGATTCACCCGTCGGAGCGGTTGCGTTTGCCCAAGGGGTTCTGAGAGAATTCAGTCGATCGATTTTGGTATGAGCGCATAATCTCATGCCGAGAGGGCGGGCAACTGTGGAACACGTGGATCTGGGGATACCCGGGCTGAGCGAACTAACCGAGATCGGGCGGGGCGGCTCGGCGGTCGTCTACAAGGCGTGGCAGGAAGATCTCGGACGGCACGTCGCCGTGAAGGTGATCCACACCTCAGCTGACGAGGGCGTGCGGCGACGGTTCGATCGCGAACGGCAGGCGATGGGTCGCCTCAGTGAACACCCGGGGATCGCACAGGTGCATTCCACCGGCGAAACCCGGACCGGCGAGCTGTACCTCGTCATGCCCTTCTACTCCGACGGTCCGCTGAGCGCTCGGCTCGCCAATGGGGCGAGTCTGCCCTGGCGTGAAGCCATCGGTCTGCTCGGACCGGTTGCCAAGACGATCGGTGACGCCCATGCCGAAGGCATCGTCCACCGTGACCTGAAACCCGCCAACATTCTCCTGACTTCTGCGGGCGAACCTCGGGTCGCCGATTTCGGGATCGCCGTGCTCACGGCGAGCGGCGAGGGCGCACATTCAACCACTCCGAGCTTCACCCCGTTCTTCGCCGCTCCCGAAGTGTTCCAACGTCCCGATGTATCTCCTGCGGTCGACGTGTACAGCCTGGGCGCGACCCTGTACGCGATGTTGTCGGGACGGCCACCGTTTCACTCTGCGGATGGGGCGAACGACGTGCTCGCAGTCATGCGACGGGTTGCAGAGGAGGACGCCAGCGATCTCGACGGAGCGATCCCAAAGCCGCTGCAGGATTTGATCTCGCGTTCGATGTCCAAGAACCCGGAGCGGCGGCCTGCTGACGGCCATGCGTTTCTGGCGGAACTCGACGCTGCGGTCGAAGAGGCTGAGACGGGCGAACCCGCTTCGACGATCATCCCGCCCGGGTTCAAATACGAACCAACCCCAGAACCCGAGTCGACCGGCGCAAGTCGGATCCCGCTCGTTCTGCTTGGCACCCTCGTCGCCATCGCTGCGGTCGTTGGCATCGTTGCGATCAGCGGCGGCGATGCCGATGGCGAAGCGGCGCCGGTCACGGTTGCTGGCGCACCCCGGGTCATTGGACTCGATGTGGTCGACCTCACCGACACCACGGCCCGAGTCGTCTACCGCGGCGACGTTTGCACCGGAACCCGATTCGAGATCGTGGGCATCAATCAGGGTGGCTCGGGATTCCCCGACGACCCCAATTGCAATGACAGCCATCAGCTCCTGCTGGGGCGCAATCCCTTTACTCCGCTGCTGGAGCCCGAGACCGAGTACACGGTGAAGGTCGAGGTGATCGACGCCGAGGGCCGCGTTTCAGCGCAGGAATCGCTGACGTTTGAGACCGAACCCGCCGCAGCCGAGGACCGAGCGGTTGTGATGGCAGGTTTGGACATCCGAGAACTCCAGCCGACCTCCGCCACGATCAGGTTCAGCACCGATCTCTGTGCGGGCAGTTCGTTCTACCTCGACGGTGAACTGCTGCACACCGACGGCTACGACGACAACGAGAACTGTTGGAACCAGCATTCGTTCCCGTTCGGACAGCGGTCCGATGCTCTGGAACCGAATACGTCGTACGTAGCAAAGGTCGTCGCCACCAGTCGCTTCGGTGTCGAAACAATCGAGGAAGTTTCGTTCACCACCCCTCGGGGGTAATGCGGGTCGGGCCGGAGCGGCCGCCGTTCCGCCAACGGCGTCCGCTGTTCCGACCCGACACCGCGAACGGGGCTAGCCGGCCAACCTCCGGTCGGAGGCGTCAGCTGCGATGAGGCGGTCGACGGTTCGATACGAAAGTGATGACAGGCCGCCAGCTCGGAGTGTCGCTGCCGCGTGCTCGACGAGCCGAGCGCTGGTCACAGGATCGACGGGTGCGAACAGAACTGCGCTAACCCACCGTTGGATCATGCTGTCCGCCTTGACCCGGTTGATGGGGGTGAGGTCGAGCATCCTGCGCCAGAGGCTGCTGTCGACTTCGGGGATCTCAGAGAACGCGTTTTCGATCGCTTCAATATCGTGTGATCGCGCCGCTAATTCCAGGGTCGTTCGTACCTTGTTGCGCTCGAGACGCCGGGCCAT
>CALGOA010000148.1 GCA_937958015.1 uncultured Acidimicrobiales bacterium
CAGCACGGACTGGAGCTCAATCCGGTAATAGCTTGGGCGAACAACAACACCGGACCGAGTAGTAGCGGCAATTGTGCAGCGCACTCTTGGGGACCGGCCAGATACCCAACCATTAGCGAAGGCAATGCCTTCGCCTACGGCCAGAGTGTCGCCAACGCCTTTGGCACGCATCCGGCGATCGCCTACTGGGTCCTCGGCGGCGACGACATTTGGGAGTGCGACTCGTCCACGGTGTGGGTCAACATGAGAAACGGGCTGCGAACCGCCGACCTTGGGCAACCCACGACCTATCACACCGGCGGTAACTACAACAAGTACCGGGACGAATCCTGGAATGAGTTCCTGTCTGCGCAAACAGGTTGGGGCCAGAACACAGCTCAACTCGGCAACCTCAAGGCTGCAACCGGCAAGATCACGTACGCAGCCGAGATGCGGTACTACCTCGACACAGGATTCACCGCGGAACAGGTCCGGGCAGAGACACAGGTCGCTTTGGACCAGGGTGTTGACGCAATGCTGTACGGCGACGTGCGCAGGGCCCACATCGGCATGCGTGACAACCTCTACAAGAAGAGCGACGTGCCCGCCATCAACCACATTCGCGACACGTTCAATTCCCCAGGCGAGGCCGCCTTCTTCAGCGTCGTTGGTTCCTAGCTACTGAATACGCAAACCAGAAATCGCCCGGCTGATAACCAACTGCTGAATCTGCTCGGCGCCTTCCAAAAACGTTGTAGAGATCTTTGCGATCGCTACTGAATACGCAAGCCAGAGATCGCCCGGCTGATAACCAGCTGCTGAATCTGCTCGGTTCCTTCGAAGATGTCAAAGATCTTCGCGTCTCGGTGCCAGCGCTCCACCGGGTACTCCCGGGTGTAGCCGTAGCCGCCAAGGATCTGGATGGCTCGTTCGGTGCTGTGCACAGCTACTCGGCCGGCCTTGAGCTTGGCCATGGAACCTTCGGCGTTGACGAACGCCTTCTGCTTGCCAAGCCATGCGGCTCGACGGACCAGCAGTCGGGCGGCATCGATCTCGGTGGCCATGTCAGCCAGCATGAACGCAATGCTCTGATTCATGATGATCGGACGACCGAAGGCATGGCGCTCCTTGGCGTACTCGAGCGAGTACTCATAGGCCGCACGGGCGATACCGAGTGCCTGGGCGCCGACGGCGGGCCGGGTGGCCTCGAACGTCTGCATCGCAGCCTGCGAGTTACCGCTCTTACCTTCACGAACTCGGGCGAGACGCTCATCGAGCTTGTCCTTGCCCCCCAACAGGCAGGAGCCGGGGATGCGAACATCGTCCAGCACCACCTCGGCGGTGTGGGAGGCACGAATGCCGTGCTTCTTGTACTTCTGTCCCTGGCTGAGGCCGGGCGTGTTGGGCGGGATCACGAACGATGCGTGACCCTTCGAGCCGAGGTCGGAGTCGACGACGGCAACCACAACGTGAATGTTGGCGATGCCGCCGTTGGTGATCCACGCCTTGGTGCCGTTGAGCACCCATTCGTCGGAGGCCTCGTCGTACTTGGCCCGCAGTCGATAGCCGTTCACGTCGGAACCGGCGTCGGGCTCGGAAGCGCAGAACGCTCCGAGTTGAACGTTCTGAGCGTCGCCATAACACTGCGGCACCCATTCCATGACCTGCTCAGATGTACCGGAAGCTGCGATTCCGGCCGCGGCTAGACCCGAACCCATGACGGCCATGCCCAGTCCGGCGTCACCCCAGAACATCTCTTCCAGCGAGATCATCATGCTCTGCCCGGTGGGGTCGTTGAACATCATCTCAGCCATGAATTCCCAGCCGTAGAGGCCGATTTCGGCTGCCTCCTGCACGAAGGACCAGGGGAACTCTTCCTTTTCGTCCCACTCTTCGGCCTGGGGACGCATCACGTTCTCGGCGAACTCGTGAACCCACTTCTGCAGTTGCAGTTGGTCTTCGTTCAGTTGGAGTGAGAAGTCGCTCATGATGTGGTCCTTTTTGAGAGGGGGATGGCCGTCGAAGTGAGTACCTATCGGCAATAGTTACCGACAAGTAATAAGGCCAGAGTAAACCAAGTTACCCGTCGGTAGCAAGTCTCTGTTTGGGGGAACCTCAAAGCCGATGCCCGCATGGGCGAATGACTTGCCAGAATGTCTCGGTGGAGCCGAGCGAGGAAGACCAATGGTCGTGGTGGCAGCGAGGCCAGGAACCGACAGCTCCGAACTACGCCGTGCCGACCACAGGCTCAACAGCGGCCACGCCGGGTGTTGATCGAACCGGGCTCTTGACCGACCCGGATCCCGTCTCCCCGTCCGATCCTGCAACCGGTCTCGAAGGTCAACCCGAAGCTGATCGCGATCCGATCCGGATGGCCCTGATTGGTCTGGTCGGCACGTTGACCGTCGTGCTCGCCGCCGTGAGTTTTGCCCGATTCGGCCCGGACGGGTCCACCGAAGCGGCCGTTCTGACCACAACAACGGTGACCGAATCCTCCACCACAACACCCGAGCCAACCACCACAACTCCTCCGGCCGAGACCACCGCTTCCACCACCACCGAAGCCACAACCACGACAGTGGTCACCACGTCGACCAGCACACCGTCGGCTCCGGGAGTTGCGCCCTCTCCCCCGAGCAACGTCGAAATCGTAAGCACCTCGAGCACCGGGGCCGAAATTCGTTGGGAAAGCGACGAGTGTGTTGGTTCGCGTTATCAGGTCGCCGACTTCGAGGCTGGCTCGGGCGGCTGGCCCGAAGTGAATCGATGCTGGTTCAACCACGTGATCCTGGCCGGCGACCCGGCGTTCTCGCCTCCCCTGTCACCCAACACGAGCTACACCGTGACGATTCAGGCGGTGGCCGAAGACGGCACGGTCAGCGATCCGGTCCAGGTGCAGTTCACCACGACATCCTGATCCTGTGTGCGTGAAGACCGAACTGATCGTTCGAGCCGAGGTGGACACGTCGGGATTGTGGGGGCCCGACGGTGACAGCGTTGCGCCTGGCTCGCTTCGGCTTTCCCAGCGCGTACTCACCGCACTGGATGACTGGACGACGTTTTGGAATGACGTTGGTGGCGAGATCAGCGACAGCGAGGTGATGGACGAGTTCATCGGTCAAGGTTTCAAGATCGCCCATGGCATCCGGCGCGAACTCAAAGGCAGCTCGGTCTGGTTCGACCACCCAAAGACCGGGGAACGAGTGGAGATCGTGCTCAGCGGACCGCGGTGATGGCGCGAGCACCCGCCTGAACTGTCGCGACAGCGTGCGAACCCGCCCGAACCGTCGTCATTGGTCGGTTCGGGCGCGTTCGGCAGAGTTGGGGTCGGTTCGGGGTGGCGCTGGCTGTCGGGCTTACCCTGCGCCGGGTGGTCGACGTACACTGGAAGTGTGCTGATCCTTCTTTCTCCGGCCAAGTCGCTTGACTACGAATCGAAGCTGGCGACCAAGAAACACAGCGAACCGCGCATGCTCGAACGGTCTGCTGACCTTGTGGATGTTCTCGCGCCCATGGGTCCGAAGAAGTTGGCCAAGTTGATGAACATCTCGGCCCCGCTGGCCGAAGAAAACGCCGCTCGATACACCGAATGGTCAACGCCGTTCACCACCAAGAACGCCCGCCCCGCCGTCCTGGCGTTCAACGGGGATGTGTATCGGGGCCTTCAGGCTGGTTCCTTTTCCGAGCGCGACTTCACCCATGCCCAGAAGACCCTGCGAATTCTGTCGGGCCTGTACGGCGTCCTGCGTCCGTTGGATCTGATGCAGCCCTATCGCCTCGAGATGGGCACCAAACTCAAGACCTCTGCCGGCAGGACCCTGTACGACTTCTGGGGTTCCGACATCACCGATGTCCTCAACAAGGACCTGGCCGAGAGTCCGGGCGCCCGTGCCGTGGTGAACCTGGCCAGCAACGAGTACTTCGGTTCGGTTCGCACCGGTGAGCTCGATGGCACGTTGATTTCACCCCGCTTCCTCGACGGCAAGCCGGGCGAGGAACCGAAGGTAAAGGCATTCTTCGCGAAGCAGGCTCGAGGGTCGATGGCGGCGTGGATTATCCGGAATCGCGTGTCGTCGATGAGCGCGCTCAAGGGTTTCGACGGGATGGGGTACGCCCACGATCCCGACCGCTCCACGTCGGCCGAACCCGCCTTCGTTCGCGTCAGCTAAGCCGCGCGGAGCGTCCGCCGAAACTGACCAAAGCCGGGCCGAACGCGCCCGAAACGACCGAATACGACAGTTCGGGCGGGTTCGGGCGAGGTGGCGTCGGTTCGGGCGGGTTCGCTGCGAGCGTCCCCTGAAACTGTCCGAATCCGGGACAATCGCGCGTGAAACGACCAAATAGAGCAGTTCGGGCGGGTTCGGGCGAGGTGGTGTCGGTTCGGGCGGGTTTATTCGGGGAGGGTTTCGCGGAAGGCGATGGCGCCGATGCGGAACCGGAGGTCGGGTTCGGTCCCGTCGTTCAGGCGGACCTCTCGACCCTGGAACAGGGCCCGGTTGAGGTCGTAGACGGTGACCGATGCGGGGCTGACCCGTTCGCCCTCGTTGTTGATGACCGCAGGCTGAAATCCAGCGACGAAGCGGCCGTCGGGGGTCCAGTCGAACGTGGTGGGTCCGGTGGTGGCGAAGAGCAGCTCGCTGGGCTGAGGAACGCCCGTTGGATCCGACGCCAGCAGCAACACCTTGCCCCCGGTCGCAGCACTTGAACCGCGTCCGCCCACCAGCACCACGGAGAAGTTGCCGTCCGGCGACCCGGCCATGGCGAACACTTCGGCGGTCTCGTCGATCCAAACGTTTCGTTCGAAGACAGCATTGTTCAGGTTTACGATCGTGATCCCCTCATCACCGTCGATGAGGATCCGGTCCAGACCCAGTTCTCCCTTGGCCCGCCCCGGAACCCCTGACGCCAAGGTGACCAGTGCGCCCGATACCGGCGGGCTGATGACGTCGGGCAACACGGTCACGGTGGTGCGTTGGACCGGCCCCGGTTCGTCGAAAGCGAAGCCCCAGTCTCCCCACATCCGCAGTCGCCCCGGGAACTCAGCGACGAACCGCCTGCTGATCACCCGGGGTGCGGTGAGGTCTTCGATCGTCACGTTCGTTTTTGAGAACAGGCTCGGTTTGGCGAATGCAATCTTTCCGGCCTCGTGGGGGTGCCAACTCCAACCGTTGACATCCACCGCCACCGGCTCCATCACCCAGTCGTCGGGTCCGTCGGTTTGGCCGACCAGCAGTACGACCTGGTCGAACTTGTTTCGGTACGTACCGGCCAGCCAGTTGCCGGAGGCGTCCAGCTGCAGATTGATCACCGGACGATTTCCCGGCCCGAGTATTTGCAGGTCACGGGTGGAGCCGAACAGCGGCAGGTCGTCACCAACGGTGCCCGCCACCACCATGGCCCCGATGGCGCTATTGACCTCGGAGTAACGATTGTCCCTCTGCACGCCGCCGCTGCCATACGCACGGAGTTCATCGAACGGGACCGGCTCTGAGTTGTCGTCGACGACCTCGGCCCCCTCGGCTCCGGCTCGATCGGAGTCGTCGCCGGAGCTGCGGTTCAGTAGAAACGACAGTCCCAGGAGCCCGGGAATGCTCAGGATGGCCAGGACCATCAATACCGGGCGAACCTTCGATCCCGTGGCGCGTTGCAGACGTTCGGACTCGACGACAGCGCCGTCGAGATCATCCTCTAGAAACGTGACGCGGCCGATGTCGGATTGTTTGCGGTCATCCGGGCTCGAACCCATCATTGCGCTCCGCACATGAAGCTGAAGGTAGCGAAGATGGGCACCGGGGGTGCCATCGCGTGCATAGTTTCAGACTAGTGGCGAGGGTCGAATCGGTGAAGGGCGCCGGTGTCCACGATCAACCCGACGTGTGCGCCGGGATCGAACCGCCGGTTCGAACGTGCCTCGATTCGACTCAATCCCAACACCGGTTCGGGCACCGCAAGTTCCAGCCGCCACGACCCATCCACGAACAGCGAACGCTGCACCGTCGCCACCACCTGAGCACCGGGTTCGGACGAATCGATCACCGAGACCGCTCCAAGCGGCAGCACTCCGTCGGTACTCACGTTGGCATGGCCCAGGAACTCGGCGATCCAGCGGGTGGCGGGCGTTCGCCACAGCTGCTCGGTGGTTCCAAACGCAACGACCTCACCGGATTCGAGGATGAGCAGGTCGTTGGCCACGACCGCCGCTTCCTCCTGGTCGTGGGTTACATAGAGGGCTGAGGTGCCGCTGGTTCGCAGAAGTTCGGCCAGCTCGAGAGCGAGTTCGTCCCGCAACCGACGATCGAGCGATCCCAGCGGTTCGTCCAGCATCAACAACGCCGGCTGCGGTGCCAGCGCCCGAGCCAACGCCACCCGTTGCGCCTCTCCCCCGGACAGGCTGGCAACATCTCGCTGGGCCATGCCACCGAGCCCGACGGTCTCGAGCAGCTCTGCCACTCGGAGGGCGGCGTCGGCCCGGGTAACGCCTGACTCGACCAGTCCGAAGGCGACGTTGTCGGCAACGTCGAGGTGCGGGAAGAGCGCATGGCTCTGGAACATCAGACCGATGTTGCGCTTGTGAGTTGGCAAATCGGCGATGTCGCGGTCCCCCAACTGGATCCGACCCGAGGCCGAAACGAATCCGGCGATCGCTCGGAGCAGTGTGGATTTCCCGCTCCCGCTCGGGCCAAGCACGGCCACGACCGAGGACTCGGCCAACTCCAGCGAAACACCGTTGAGAATTAGATGATCGTCGATCTGAACCGATAGGTCAGCGACGTGGAGGCGGCTCACAACCAGCCTCCGCCGCTGGTGCCTCGAAGCCGATCGATGGAGACCACAAGCGCCACGATGACACAACCGAGGACGACACACAGGGCTGCCGCCTGTCCCTGCAGCGAAGCACCGGGCTGGCCTATCAGTCCGAAGATCGCCTGCGGAGCGGTGTAGGAGGAACGGCCTCGGGCGAGGAATCCGCTGGCTCCGAACTCGCCCAGACTGACCGCAGCTGCGAATCCGGCGCCGCTGGCAATCGCCGGACGCAGCAGGGGCAGCAGAACCCTGCGGGTCACGGCGACGGAGTTCGCACCCAGCACCGAACCGACCTCGAGGACCGAACGATCCAGTGCCCGCACCGCCGGCAACACCGCCCCGACAACGAATGGGATTCCAATAATTGCGTGTGCGACGACCACAAGAATTGGAGAACGGCGAAGTTCGAAGAAGGTGAATCCCACCAGGTAGCCGAATCCGAGCGTTACGGCGGAGATCCCAAGCGGTATCAGGACCGCCGTCTCCACCAGTCGTGAGAGCCGTGACCGACTGGCCGCCACGAGGGCGGCCAACGTGCCGACGAGTGCTGCGAGGCCGCCCGCCAACGATGCGAACAGGACCGAGTTCGCCAGCGATCGGAGCGGACTGACGGGAAGGATGTTCGGTCGATCGGTAAGGGCGGTGAAGTGATCGAGCCCCAATGAACCCTGCACTGTCAGTGAGCGGACCAGTAACGCGAGGAAGGGTGCCAGGAGGAATGCCACGGTCGCGCCACTGATGACCGAGACTCGAGCCCGCTGGCGCCACCCCACCGGCTGCATCTGGCGGGTTGCGGTGGCCGAGGCGGCGCGCAGTCGTCGCTGCAGTCGTTGGTTCATGACGGCCATGCCCGCCACCGCGATCGCCTGAACCACCGCAAGAGCTGCGGCTGAGCCGAAGTCGTTGCGGGTGATCGCGTACCGATAGATCTCGGTCTCCACGGTGGCCCGGCCCAGTCCGCCGAGGATCACGATCACACCGAAGGAGGTGAAGGTGAAGAGAAACACGATGGCCGCCGCCGCGAGCAGTGCCGACCGGAGCAGCGGAAGCGTGATGCGTCGGAATCGACGTATCGGGCCCGCACCAAGTGCAGCAGCAGCTTCGTCCAGACGAGGGTCCAGTGCGGCCCAATACCCGCCGACCAATCGCACCACCACCGACACATTGAAAATCACATGCGCCAGCAGAATCGCCACCAACGACCCATCGATCCCGTCGACGACCAGACCAAATTGGGACAGCAGGTTCCGGACCGAAACAGCCACGACCACCGTGGGAAGAACGAACGGAACCAACACCGCCCCCATCACCGCGGCTCGAAACCTGAACCGGTACGTGGCGATGACCCAGCACAACGGCAGGGCCATCAGAACGGTCAGCACTGTGGACAGCACCGCCTGGACCACGGTGAACCCGACCAGGTCCAGAACCGAGCCGACGGAAACGTTGATGGGTTCGGATCCGAATCGACGCAACATCGCGACGATCGGATACGCAACCGTCAGGCCCAGGAAGGCGAGCAGACCACGGGCGATCCAATCACCGACCGGGCCCATCAGCCGGTCGAGCGCAGTTACTCGCGTAGCAGTTCCAGCCACTCTTGGGTCCAGCGGGCCTGGTTGGCAGCGATGTCGGCGGGTGGGAGGCTGAGCGGCGCCGAAACGGGCACCGCGAACTCGGCGAACTCGGCCGGCACCTCGGCTTGGCTGTTGACGGGCTCGACGAACATGTTGAGCGGGATGTCGGCCTGGACCTCGGGCGACAGCAGGTAATCGACAAGAAGGCCGGCGTTGTTCGGCGAATCGGTTCCGTTGAGCACACCGGCGAATTCGATCTGAGCGAAACAGGTATCGGTCAGAATCGAGCTGATCGTGGGGTTCTCGCCACCGAAGAGTCCTTCGAACACCGGCGACGATGCGTAACTGTTCACGATGCCCTTGTCACCGCCGGGGTCCCCGCCCACGTACTCGGCCCAGGCCTCGGTCCAACCCGATGTCACGGTGACTCCGTTGGCCTTCAGGTCTCGCCAATAGTCCTGCCAGCCATCCTCGCCATAGGTGGCGATCGTGGCGAACAGGAACGCGAGGCCGGGGGTGGAACTCTCGGGATTCTGGGTGATGAATTCACTGGCGAACTGGGGCTGACGGAGATCATCGATGGACGAAGGAGCGGAACCTCCCAGGTCCTCGGGTCGGTAGTTCACACAGACGTAGCCGGTGTCGATCGGCGTCACCCGGTTTTCGGCATCCAACTTGAAACGATCCGGTACATCATCAAGACCGACCGCTTCGTGCGCCTGGAACACATCGCCGTCGAGAGCCCGTTGCAGGAGCAGGTTGTCGACGCCGAACAACACGTCGCCGACCGGGTCACCCGAAGTGGCGATCGCGGCGGCCACAAGGGCACCGGCGTCACCCGAGGACACCACTTCCACCGTTATCCCGGTGTCGGCGGTGAACTGTTCGAACGTTCCCTCCGACAACACGAAGCTTTCGTGGGTAAGGAGGGTGATGTTGTCGGACTCCTCGGATCCCGAGCAGGCAGCCGCAGCCAGCATCAACGCAACGAGTAGAACAAACAGGCGGTTCATTTGAAGTTCCCTTCGCCGGCATTACCCGGACAGGTTCAGTGGGTCGGCCCTGTTGGCCCTCTCAGCCTGCGCACTGGCAAGCTCCCCGGTGTCCACCCAGTATAGGGAATCAGCCGTCGGTCAGTCGCTGGCAGCGTTGAACTTGCGGGTCGCGAGGAACGCGAACACCACGATCATGCCGACCGCCCACGCGATCGAGATGAGCACGCTGTCCCCGGGCGGATTGCCGTTGTAGAGCGCTCGAGCCGCATCGGTGACCTGTGAGAACGGATTCCACTTTCCGAAAGGCTGCAACCAGGTCGGCAACGTGTCCACTGACACGAAGGCCGACGAAACGAACGTGATGGGGAACATCCAGATGAACCCGGCGCTGTTGGCCGCTTCAACCGACGACACGCTGAGGCCGATGAGGGCCTGCACCCAGCTCAGGCCGTAGCTGAAGAAC
>CALGOA010000149.1 GCA_937958015.1 uncultured Acidimicrobiales bacterium
CTGCGGACTCGACAAAAAGAGGGTCCTCGACATCGGGCAACTGCATGGTGCCCGCGAAGCTGTAGGCCCACAACAGGGCGAGGAAGGGAATACCCATCGCCCACATCGGCATCTTCTTGCGAGCCTTCGCCGCCTGGACATAGGCGGGAACGGGCTTTTCGGGTTCGGGCTCGGGGTCGCGCGGAATTGCAGCGGCAGCCTGCTGCACCGCAGCGGGCTGAGCGGGACCAGAACTGGCCGCAGCAGGGGTCACCGAAGTGCCCGCATCTGCCGATGCTCCACCACCGTCATCTCCGGACGACGCGCCTCGGCGCGCCGCGGACCGCTTGAGCAGGTGCTCGGGGATCTCAGTCACGGGCGCGAGTGTAGGGCCGATGGGCGCCCGCGTACGACTCCGGGACGTTGCGATCCCATATCGCGCCTACACCCCCGTGCCGGTCACGGCGATGTATTCGGGCCGCTGCACCAGCTCGACCACAAGTTCGGCCACTGAAGACCCCTGTTCCAGACGCTCCAGGTAGGTCTGTACGACCCCTGGTTCAGCCCCGACGTTTCGGGCGATGGCCTCGAGGAGTTCGCTCGGTTCATCGACGTCCCACTCGGCCCTCGACTCGGCCGAGTTGACCAGCGAGTCGGCTGCCTGCCGCAGTGATCCGGCTGCACTGAGGGCGTTGAGTTCCTGACTGGTTGGGGCTCGGCGAAGGGTGGCCATGTGAATTCGCTCCAGCGCCCCGGCCCGGGCCGACTGTGGTGCGACGGTTTCGGTGATGCGTATGAACTCGGCGCTCTCGCTGAACCCGAGCACTACCTCTCCCCGGCTTACGTCCTCGGCAAGTAACCCCATCCAGTAATCGAACCCTGCCGGATCCGGGCTGCGTCCGAGCACGTTCAGGTACATCTGGGTCACGAAACGATCATCGGTAAGTGAGCCATAGGTCAGGTCGAACTCGGCCGATCGTTCGAAGAGCGACGAGACCTGCGCCAGTGGAACGCCGTTGGATCGGACCTCTCTCCAGTACCGCAGACCTTCGGCGTCGGCGTTGCGATCAAAGTAGGCGCGATAGAGACGGGCCAACTGACCGTCGAGCGGCATCGGTCGAACGACCCCTTCGCTGACGCCGGTGATCGGGGTGTGGAACCACAGTCCGTCGCCCACGTCGTTGAGGGCCCGAACCCGGAACCAGTAGCGGCCATCCTCGAGTGGAAAGGTCCAGGCCGTTCCGCTGGTGGATCCGGTTTGCCACCGACGGTCCGTTGCCGCGCGGTACTGCACTTCGTAGGTGTGGATCGGTTCACCCGAGGACACGGGTGCATTCCATCGCAGGGCGACGTCATCGGCTCGTTTCGACACCGACAGTTCGCGGACCACGTTGGGGTTTGGGGGTAACAACACGGTGGTACCCGTCGTTGGACCGTCGGCGTGGTCGAGCTTCGTACCCGCAACCGACAACTGATACGAGGTGCCGTTTTGTAGCCCCTGCAGGGTCAACGACGGTGACGAGATCGCCCGTACGGACCGAACGACCGGGTCGGGAAGGTCTCCCGAGGCGGTCAGCGGAACCGCGGTGACCTCGTAGTTGGCCGGAAGGGTTGCTCGTTGGCTCCAGTCTTCGACCCACTGTGCGGTGAGGCCACCGGAACGTACCTCGACGTCGCTGATAGTGGGCCGCAGCAACGGCGTGTCCAATCCCCAACCGATGCCGTTCAGCACACCGAGCACGGCAGCGTCCAGCTCTCGTTGCACCTCACCGTTCTTCAGCGCCGGCGTCATCATTGCGCCCGCGTCGGTTTCGGCGATCGACTCGTCGAAATGGCTGTACGACGACCCGTTCACGAACCGCGTCGGTGCCGAAAGCGGCATCAATCGGCCCCCGCCGATGTCGATGAACAGCGCCTCGGAGGTCAGGTTGGCGATGGCCCGGTCGGCGTCGAGTTCGACCAGCGGAACACCATCGGCGTCGACGACGAGGTCGTCGTAGATGGAGGGCGGATCGTGGTCGATCGTGACGCCGTCGGTTCGGTTCGATACCGCCGACCCGAGAAAACCCAGACCGTGGGCGATCTCGTGCAACACCACCGAATAGAGATCGATCTGTCCGAAGGCTGGGTTGCCTTCGGTACCGATGTACCAGTCGTCACCGAGTCCGCTGTTCAGTTCGATCATGATCTCGGGGGTTGAGGCCCCGTTGACGTCGAGGTTCGCAAGCTGATTGGCCAACGCGGCCGGGTACCAGCGGTCGGTCGGGAACTGCGCCGGATCCCGGTACTCGCCCTCGGTTCCCGCTTGGCCGAGAAGTCGCGGCCCAAGATCGGTCCAGAGCACCGAAATCTCCAGCGGTGCAGCAGGCGAGAGGGTCAGGGAGTCATCCCAGGCTGCGACCGCCGCATCGATGACGTCCTGCACCTGTCGTGGGGTACGGCGCTCGTAGGTGGTGGTCATCGTTCCGTCGATACGACGACCACTGACCTGTCCGTGGAACCGTCCAAAGCGCTGCGTGCGAGCCTCGATCGTTCGTTCGAGCAGATCCGGCGCCCCTGGGTCCCCGGCGGCACCGGGACCATTGTGGACGATGTCGAGACCATCGATCGACTCGACAACGGCTCGCACGTCCCGTCGCTCGACCGAAGTGTCCTGAACTGGATTTTCCTGCGCCGCAACCGGAATCGTTAGGGCGAAACCCGCCAAGAGCATGGTGATGAACGCACCGACTCTCCGGCGCGAAAGGCTCTTGAACACACCCGAAAGCGTAGGCTCTTCAACATGGAACTGTCACCAGCTCTCGGGGCATTACACCAACCGGTAA
>CALGOA010000150.1 GCA_937958015.1 uncultured Acidimicrobiales bacterium
CGAGCTTCGAGATAACGCCCGAGACAGATGAAGAAGATGATGACAACCGCAGCCTCGAAGTAGAGGTCCATACCCCCGGTTAGCAGTTGGTAGACGCTGAAGCTGAAGGCGGAAAGTGTGCCGATCGCGATGAGCGTGTCCATGTTGGCGGCCAGGTGTCGAGCCCGCTGGACCGCGCCCGTGAGGAAGGGCCAACCGACGTAGAACTGAACGGGCACAGTTAATGCAAACTGAATCCAACGGAGCCACGAATTCTCCATTGCAAAGTCGTGAAACAACATCGTGGACACCATGAGCAACGCAATCGGTGCCGCCAGGAGAGAGCGCCGCCGCCACTGACGCTGATGCTCCTCGTCACGTTCTTCGGGCGACTGGATCGAATCCGCGGCCGGCTGGCTCCCGGTCTCCGTGTTCGTCCCCTGGGTGGGTGCGATCTCGTACCCGAGTTTCTGGACCGAAGCTTCGAGAGACCGCTCGTCCAGGAGCGCCCTCGACTCGACCTGCACCACCGCCCGACCGGTTGCGTAGTTGACCTGCGCAGCTCCGACACCCGGTTGTTTCTGCAGCGTTCGCTGCACCCGCGCCGAACATGACCCACACGTCATACCGCCAACATCGAACTCGAGTTCGATCGGGGAGGGAGTGTGGGTTGTGGCCATAGCTCTATTCTAGAGCTTCCAGCCGACTGGAAGGTCAACAAGTTGATATGTCACACCGTTCCCGAAGTGGAGGTCCGAGGCGGCCATCGACGAAGGGAGAGCATGAACTCGGTGTACTGAGGATGATTCGAAGCCGGATGCGTTCCGATCGCTGCTTCTAAACGATGGTGGAAGGGGTCTCGGTGAGGTAACGAACGAAACGGTTGTCGCCGTCCACAAGGATCGCCTTCGGTTGTGGCGGCTCGGTCGCAAGAACGAAGGAGATGATGATGACCTCATCCCCCTCCTTCACCAGATGGGCAGCTGCCCCATTGATCTCGATCTGTCCGGCGCCGGGATCACCCTCGATGATGTAGGTCTCCAGTCTCGCACCGTTCGTGTTGTCGACGATCAGCACTCGTTCGCCCGGATCCATGCCGGCTCGGTCGAGCAACTCCGGATCGATCGTCACACTCCCGACGTAGTCGAGGTTGGCGCACGTGATAGTCGCCTTGTGGATTTTGCCGAGCATGTAGCTTCGAAGTTGCATGGTGGTCTTTCGGACGGAGGTTCGGTTCTGTCAACGTTTCAGGAACCTCAACGGATGCAGATTTCGCGCCGATGACGGTCCTGAAGCCGGCGAGCGTCTTCCGATGAGGCAGTAGCGTGGCCTGATCGGACGCAACCTCACCCAGCTCCTCAGCGACATCTCGGCGTGCACCGTGTGCGCCGAGAATCTGGACCACCCTCCTCGCCCGGTCGTTCAGGTCGGCACCCAGGCTCGCGTGGTGATCATCGGTCAGGCACCGGGGCGACGGGTTCACGAGTCCGGGATCCCGTGGGACGATCCGAGCGGTCAAACGCTGCGTCGATGGCTGAACCTCACCGATGAACAGTTTTACGACCCGAACACCGTTGCGTTGGTGCCGATGGGGTTCTGTTACCCGGGCTCGGCGTCCTCAGGCGACAAGCCCCCTCGCCCCGAGTGCGCACCCCTTTGGCACGAAGAGGTGCTCGGCCACCTGCCAACGGATCGACTTGAAGTCATCATCGGCACCTTCGCCCAGAAGCGCTACATCACCGATCGCAAGAAAACGCTCACCGAAACGGTGGCCAACTGGGCCTCGTACCTTCCCGGTCGGGTTGTCCTCCCCCATCCATCACCCAGGAACCAGCACTGGCTCACCAAGAATCCGTGGTTCGAGACCGACACGCTCCCCGCCGTGCAGCGTCGGCTTGGCGAGGTTCTGGCCCGACCGTAACCACAGCTCAGTAGTCGGGGCGAGGCTCAACCGGCTCACGGCCGTGTGGCGTGGGCAGCGCAGCCTTCACCCGCTGCTTGGCCATCTGGGCCCGCCACGAACGGACCTTGACGCCGTTGCGATACTTGTCGCCAACCAGTCGATTGGTCCCCTCCCGGAACATCTCCACGATCTTGCGGGTGTCCTCCCGGGTGTCGTTGATGAACATCGGCCGGAAGAACTCGTATCGGATGTCGGCCGGAACGACAGAGCCGCCCGGACCGAAGGTTGGGCAGTCGATGCACACCGGCACAACCTTGGTGTTCTCGACGTCGTATCCCTCGAGCGTTCGCCGGTTCGGTTCGTGGATGTAGAGCGTGTTGCCGTTCTTTGAAGCGACGTTGTGGCGGGCAACGAGCGACATGACAGTCATCGAACTCTCGGTGTTGCGCACCGCCTCCAACACGGACAGGCCGTAGTTGTTCTTACGCTCCCGATACCGGCGAACGTCTTCACTCGGATTGCCATCCAGTCGAGGCACCGTCTGGACGATCGACGAGATGTTTCGGAGCGTGTCAATCACGGCGAACTCGCCCGCGCCCAGGTCGAGTTTGATCTGAGAAATCATTTCGCTCACGACCTGCACGGTCGTGGCCCGCCGTCCGAGACCGACCCGACCAAGGGTCTCGGCCAACACCGGCACGTCGGTGAACTGGCCATGGTCGGTCAGAAACACCAGCGACTCCCCCGAGTCGATCCAACCCCGCAGACCGTGTTTGTCGATGAAGGATTCCAGGTCCTCGGTGAACCGGGCGTGACTCTCGGGAGTCACGATGATGTCGAGCAGGGTCTGATCGATCGAGGCCCGGTCGTCGTAGGTGTGGAGGGTCTGGGCCATCGCATACCGGGCATCCTCGAACTCTCGAACGCCAAA
>CALGOA010000151.1 GCA_937958015.1 uncultured Acidimicrobiales bacterium
TCATCAAACGACAACGACGACGTCACCCCGCGCCAGAACTCGTTCCCACCATCGACCGAACGGAACACCCGATAGTCAACAGCATCAGCAGACGCCGCCCACGACACCACTGCATCAACACCGGTATTCGACGCCGAACAAGTCGCCGGCGGAAGAACATCGTTCACGACGGGACCGGTCAGGTCGATCTCGGGGGAGCAGTCGAGGGGTGGACTCTGGACGCCGGTGCTGTACTTGGCTCGCACCTCGTAGCTGTTGATCGAACCGTCCACGCCGTTCTCGACGAAGGTCGTGCCCGGCGCCGGCACTCGGCCCCGCCAGGATGTGTTGCCCTGATCGATGGAGCGGTAGACCACCACATCGGTGGCGAACGGCGGCACGACCCAGTCGAGTGTCACCTCGGCGCCAACCGCAGTTGCCGTGCAGCTCGGCGGGGCTGGTGCATCAGGATTTGGCTGAGGGTCGGGGCCCGCACCGTTCTCATCACAGAGACGAACGAGATCTCGGGCCGCGGTCTGGCTGCCGATTTCGCCAACGGTGTTGATGCCACCGCTCATCCAAAGGCAGCCGTCGGTCGCAACAGCGAGGGCGAAGCCACCGGCATCGCCCGACATCTCCGGATTGAAGTTCTGATCGCGTTGCCCGGTCGCAACGTCGTAGGCACCAACAGCGGAGATACGGCCGGTCGCCGTTCCGGTCCGAGCGTTGCTGGGAGTGTTGTGGAAGATGATGTCGGTATCGGTGCGATGGGATCCCCAGAAGTGTCCGGATCCGTAGATGCGGTTGCCGTCACGCTCAAGTTCCTGGAACTCACCACCGCGACGGTCACAGGTGGGTTGCTGGGAGAGATCACAACCGGTCCAGTGCATTAGGTCCAGTTCGAGGTCGTTCTCGTCGAGGATGAAGAGGGCGTGCTGCTCACCGATGACCCAGACCTGATTGAACTCGGTGGCGATCACGTCGTACAACCGGTAGTTGTTAATGCAGCCCTCACAGGTGTTGTACGGGATCGTCGAGCGATCGCGCAGCACGGTGGCATCGGACGATGACACGCCGACGAACCCATCGGTGTTACTCAAACCGGCAACCGAGGTAAACCAGCCGGCCAGGTAGACCTCGGGACGATTCGGGCTGACCGAGACACCCCACACGCCACCGTCTTGGACGGCGGGGAGCCAGTTCCAGTCGATGGCTCCGGTGTTGGGATTCATCCGAATGGCACCTTGAACCGCTTGGGGCGCACCGCCATCGGATGCGGTCGTGAAGTTCCCCACCACGTACAGCCAGCCATCGGCCTCGAGCCGGATGTCGCGGACGACAGAGTTTCCTCCGAAGACCCGGGTGTTGAATCCCGGCCACACATCACCGGTGGCAGGATCGATCTTCACTAGTGCGCCGTACTGGGTTCCGTTCCAGGTACCCATCTCTCCGCCGATGAAGGCTGCGCCGTCCGGGCTGTTCTCGATGGCCAGAACCGCGCCACCGGCAGCCGGTCGCCACCACGGCAGGAAGTCGCCGGTTCCGGCGTCGAATGCTGCGATCCAGGGCTGAGCAACGGTCTGGGAACCGTTGGTGACCTCGAGGAACTTGCCGCCAACGAGCATCGCCCCACCGACCTGCTCCGTTGCCCAGCCGAGTGCGTCCCAGCGAGCCAGGTTGTTCGTCGACCCCTCGGTTTGGAGACCCCAGGAAGTGGCCTGTGGAGCGTCAAGCTCAGCCGCTGCCGGGTTCGCCGCCAAGAGCGGCACGAGCATCAAAAGGCCCGCGAGAGTAAATCGAATTCGTGTTGCCATGAAAACCGTTTCGCCGTAGAACTTCGCTAGAACGCTACATGTTACACCAGACGATCTAGCCCAGGCAGGTCGTCTGCCCTAATGTGGCCTATTTCACCACTCGGGACTGTGGTCTCAGCTGCCGCCAGCTCTCGTCGACCCATCGCCTCACCAAGAACGGCAGCAAAGGCCAGTGCGGCAAGCGGAAGGAAGGCCAGGACGACCAGCAACAATGTCCAGCGGATGATTCGACCGGTCACGTAGTCGAGTACCAACTCGTTGAGCACCGATTCCTCGGCCACCAGGACGTCGGCTCGAATCACGCTCACGGCCACCCATTGCATGACCGCCACGATCGTCGCCAGGCCCGATGCGATTGCCAACGGTGTCACCGATCGGGTGATCCATCCAGCACCTGCGATGGCGGCGCCACCAACAAGCAAACAGACGACCATCGGCGCGTACGCCGCATCTCGGGCCGCCGTAGCGCGTCGTACGTTGACGTTGTCGATCTCATCGGTGACGATGAAGAACGAGGGTGGAAGCAGCGGGAGAACCTCGACAATGTCAGCATCGAGTTCGGTCTCGATCGCGCCAATCGCAGCCAGACCGTCGACGGTGATCGACGAGCCTCCTTCGAAGGCCACCTCGTTCCCCTGCGCCACGGTGGCGCGAAACTCGGACTCGAACTCAGCGGTCTGCACCGCCAGCAGCGCGATCTGAAGCGAATCGTCCTCCCAGTCCTCACCAAACGCCTTCACCAGGGCTGCGAACCTTTCCGGATCATGCTGAACCCTCGCTACCAGCTCCCGTCCGATCGCTGACCGAGCCCCCGGGCTGGCAAGAACCTCCTCGCCGAAGTCCTCAACCGCCGCGGGGGTTACCAGGGCCCGGGCGACCCACAGATCGAAACCCGCCACAAGACAAAGACTGCCGAACACGGCAAGCAGTCCGGCGAGGTACGTACGCATACCCAACTATCGGTCGATGCATGTACAAGCAGAAGCTTTTCCTTGTGGTACGCGTCAAAGTTGGGAAGCGGGTGACTCAATCCAGTCGGTGTCCGAGCCCGCCTTTGGCCCCGGCGATCCGTTTCCACCGCCCGTGGCTTTGCGGAGCACCGTGTAGAGAAGGTGCAGAACGAGGGGCAACCAGGCGAGGACGATCAGGATGACCGTCGATCTCACAATCCTGCCGGTGACGACGTCGGCTACCAGTCCCTTCAGCACCGATCCGGCCTCCTCGGCCAAGATTTCCTCCCGAATCGAGCGGGCGGCGAGCCACTGGAGGATCGAGATGACGCCGGCGACCACCGATGCGATAAGCACGGGCCCGATCGCCCCATACAGAAAGACTCCGGCGACGAGCGCTGCGAGACCGGCCAAGACCAACAGGACCATCGGAACCCGCGAGTTATTCCTTGCGTCGACCGCGGTCCGAAGATCTTCGCTGTCGATCTTCTCACTCACGTTAAAGACGCGAGCGGGGAGTAGCGGAATCGCTTCTGCAACGCTCGGGTCCAGTTCGGACTCGACGGCCCGGATCGAAGATGTTCCGTTCACGGTGATCACCGTCTCATCGCCGAAGGCCACTTCCTTGCCTTGATCGACGGCCCGCCGGAACTCGGATTCGAACTCGGGTGTCTGTACTGCGAGTTCGGCGATCTCTCTGGTCGTTGAACCCCACTGGTTCCCGAACGCCGCCTCGAGAACCGTCACGCGCTCGGGATCCTCGCGGACCCGTTCAAGAACCTCGCGGCCGACGGCCGAACGTGCCTCCGGACTCGCCAGTACTTCGTCAGCGATCTCATCGATCATCTCTGGGCTAACGATCCCTCGCACAACCCAGAGATCGAACGCCGCCACAAGACATAGGCTGGCGATCACGGCCAGGAGGCCCCCAAAGAATTTGCGCATACCCAATGATCCTCTCCCCCACGTCGATCACGTGGGACTTCGCGGAAGTTCTCGGCGGCGATTGCAGGGGGTTCAAGTTTCTTTGAATCTGTTCTCTGTAGACCCCGATTTTGGGGGGTTACGGTCTCACCCCTCGTTCATGATGGGGGTATGAGTTCCTCGGCGGGAAAGATGTGCGATTTCGGTGACGGTCTTCTCGGCCCGGAGCGTGAAGCCCTGATCGCAGCTGGCACTGCTTTGATCAAACTTGGCATGACCGACCCTGCGGGGTTGTCGGGTGAGGAGTGGGCTGACGCGATCGTCCAGTTGGTTGGCGTGAACGAGACGACGGGGGTGATGGCGGGTCAGTACATGGACGCCGGCGACCAACGAGCCGCCTGTTACACCAAGGGTGAGAAGTCGGTGGTGGCGTTGGTGTCAGCGAAGACGCATGTGCCCCGGCAGCGGGCCACCC
>CALGOA010000152.1 GCA_937958015.1 uncultured Acidimicrobiales bacterium
ACGAACCTCGGTTCGAGTGTGGCGCGAACTGGACGAGGCGCCGATCTACAACTGAAACTCCGAGTCGGGACCAGCCAGACCGAGCTCCACCGCTCGCAGCGTGGCCTGGGCTCGGTTGTTCACACCGATCTTCCTGTACACACGCTTGAGGTATGTCTTCACCGTGCTGGGAGCGATGAACATGATCTGGGCCACCTCGGCGTTGGAGAGTCCGTTCGCGGTGAGGGCCAGCAATTCCATCTCGCGCTCGTTCAGCTGCTGGTTCGTGTCGTCATGACGCTGCAGGCCCCATACGTGAGTAGGAAACTGATCTTCCACCTGGTGGCCCTGCGACACCTGCTGCAACGATTCGACCAGTTGACGAGCCGGCGCCGACTTGGACAGAATGCCGCTAGCCCCTGCATCAAACGCCCTCCGCCGTCGGTCGGTCGAGAGACGCCATGTCAGCAGGACCACGTGTTTGAAGCATCCGGTCTCAAGGCCCTCCCGGACCCGTTCCACACCGGCGTCGGCTGCCCCGAAGGCGTCGACGATGAGTATGTCGGCCGGCACTCGGGGGATCACGCCGATCGCCGACGCGATAACCTCTACGGATCCGCTGTGCGGATGAAGCATCGTGCGGAGACCCTGGATGATCAGCTCGGCGTCATCCACGATCGCCACGGTGATTGGAGGGCGGGTGTTCATAATTAGTAGTAAATTGCCGATCCGCCGCTTCGGTGTCACCTCTTTGGGTCATAAGGGTGTCGCTCCCGTCACGGAACTCTGGTCCGGATGTTTCGAGGCCCCGCTTAGTGGGTAAAGACCAGTCATGGCTCACGTAACTCTGACTACCTTTCGAGAGCCCGATCTCATTCGTTTCGGGCTTCAGGAAATCCTGCGAGACCACCCCGAATTCGAACTGGTCGATGGCCGACACGCCGACGTCGTTCTGGTGGATCCGTTCCCGCCAACGGAACGATCGGTCGCCGACGCGCTGCAGCGAATTACTTTAGCGTCGCGGGCCGGCAGTGCCGTTGTGGCCTTCACTGCGAGACCATCGCTGCGAATGAAATCGATCGCACGAAAGGCCGGATGTGACGGCGTCGCCGACAAGTTCTGGGGTTCAACCGAACTAACGACTTATCTGTCATCGGTCGTAGAGACTCCCGACCGTCCCGAGCACGTCCTACCGTTCGATGGTCGCAAGCAGGAGATTGTGGAACTGGTGGCCAAGGGCGGAACAAATCGGGCGATCGCCAAGAAGATCAACGTTTCTGAGGAGACCGTCAAGCGTGATCTGGAAGTGGTGATGGCGGATCTCGACCTTTCCAACCGGGCCCATGTCGCAGCGTGGGCTGCCGCTCACGGTCTGGTGTCGGCATGACCGTGGCCTCGGTTGCGTTAGTGAATGACCGTCCGTTGGTGTTGGCCGGGTTGCGGCGGATCATCGCTGAACACAGTGAAACACTCGAGGTGGTCGACATCGAACTGGGCGGGTCCGACGTAGCACCGGTCGACATCGCGCTGTTCGACACCGCCTTTGCCGACGACGTCATGTCACGGGCTGTCGAGTTGCGCGACGACGGCGTGATCGGTCATCTCGTCGTCTACACGTGGGAGGACGACGACGACCTCGACGACATGGGTGAGTCGCTTAAGGACGTCCACGTTGTTCAGAAATCGGTCGCCGCCCGAGACATGGTGGAGTTCCTTGAGAGCCTGCCCGTGTCGGAGGCGAGTCGGATTCTCCAAGCGGATCGCCGACGGCCGGTGCGACCCTCGGAACTGTCCAAGCGGGAGCTGGATGTGATTTCACTCGTTGCGGCCGGCAAGACCAACACTCAGATCTCGGAGATTCTGGACCTGTCGCCCCACACGATCAAGACCTACGTACAGAGGAGCGCACACAAGTTGGGCGTCCGGACCAGGACCGAAGTCGCAGCATGGGCGGGCCACCACGGTCTGGTGGACTTCGATTGAAAGACAACCGAGGCCGGCGTTTCTCCTGTGCCGTAGGCTCAGATATCCCAAAGAAGGGCACGCATGAGTACACCGATAGTTGAAACCAACGGCGATGTCGTCGTCACCTTTCCCGCCCAGAGCGGGTACCTCTCGTTGTGCCGAGTCAATGCATCGGCGGTCGGCAGCATGCTCGACTTTGACGTCGACGAACTGGATGAACTTCGGCTTGCCGTAACCGAGGCTGTCAACTGGCTTCTCGACGGGGCTGACCCCGCAGGTACGTTGAGCTTGACGTTGGGGACCTCGGGGCGATCGCTGCTGTTTGACGCTTCGTGTCCTTCGCTTGGCGACGGTTCGTCCGAGTTGGATGATTTGGCATCTGCGATCATGGGGGCGACGGTGCGCGACTTCTTCACGCAGGCCGAGCAGGGCGTGCGGAGATGTGTTTTCAGCAAGTCCATCGATGGCTGAAGAAGAACTGCGGGCGAACCTGTTCGAGCAGTGGACTCGGGACCAGTCGCCCGACACGCGCAACAAACTGGTGGAATCGTATGCACCGCTGGCCGAGTTCTTCGCCGGGCGTTATCGCAATCGGGGCGCCGATCAGGAGGATTTGCGGCAGGTGGCACACCTCGCGTTGGTTGGTGCGGTCGATCGCTTTGACCCTTCTTTCGGTGTCAAGTTTTCGACGTTCGCCGGCCGCACCATCGACGGCGAGCTGAAACGATATTTCCGGGACAAGACGTGGGCCGTGCGGGTGCCGCGCAGTCTCAAGGAACGGTCATTGGAGATTCGACGAGCGGCCGATCGCTTGGCCAACGACTCCAAGCAGTCGCCGACGGTCGCTGAACTCGTTGCCGAGACCGGCTTCGAGGAGGATCAGGTGCTGGAGGCGCTCAACGTTCAGGCGACCGGCTATCGCGCCGACAGTCTCGACAAACCAGCGGGCACCGAAGACGGACGTTCGCTGGGCGACTCGCTGGCCGAGACCGGCGATCAGATCGAGACGGTGGAGATTCAACTGGCCGTCCGATCGGTAATGGCTGAACTGCCCGAACGGGAGCGATCGATTCTGCACATGCGATTCTTTCAGAACAGATCGCAGCAGGAGATCGCAGACGAGATCGGTGTGAGCCAGATGCATGTGAGCCGTCTGTTGCGGAAGACCCTCGAAGGCATGCGGGAGCAGCTTCGGCCGTAGCGGAATCTCAAGATGTGTGTTTGAGACCGAGCCCTAGTGGGTAAAGCGGGATCGTAAGGCAAACGATCTCAAGGATGAATGACATGGCTCACCACATGGTCCCCGCACTCGAAACCGATAACGCCAAGACGGCCGCTTCGTTACTTCAGGAGCGTCTGGTTGGCATGCTCGACCTGCAGCTCACCCTCAAGCACATTCACTGGAATGTGGTTGGTCCGAACTTCATCGCCGTTCACGAGATGCTCGACGAGCACGTCGAGAGCGTCAGAGAAATGACCGATGAAATCGCCGAGAGAATCGCGATTCTTGGATTCGAGCCGGTCGGCACCCCCGGGTACATCGTGAAGTCCCGCGACTGGGACGACTATCCGATCAATCGTGGCGGAGTCGCCGAACACCTGAACGCTCTGGACTCTGTCTACGACGGCATCATCGGCGACCATCGGCGGGCGATGGAAGCGGCGGCCGAGGTTGATGCGGTGACCGAAGACCTCTTCGTCGGTCAGCTGGCCAAACTCGAGCTCTATCAATGGTTCGTGCGATCCCATGTAGCGAACGCAAGCTAAAAGCGTTCGACGAGAACTGGGCGACAGGAGCAGGTCGGAATCGTGCGGCGCGATTCCGACCTCTTCGCGTTCCAACTCAGAATCGACGCACGGTCACGCCCGAGATAACCAGTCCATCCCAGACCGTCTGGTTGTAGGGCGCCGGAAGCCGGACCTCGGCCAGGACGTCAAGAGCGCCGGTCTCGACGAGCGAACCTGAATCGCCGATGCCGTCGACGAACATGTCGCCGAAACCGACCCAACCTTGAGTCAGAGCGAACTGAGCTTTGTAGAACGCCTCCTTGGCGCTGAAGATTCGAATAGCTCCCTCGTCCCGGCTCTTCTGATCCAGCTCGTCCACCGCAATCTGTTCGGAATCGACCAGCAACATGTCCCGAACTCCATCCTTCAGGGGCTGAATCACCTCGGCGTCGATTCCGATTCCCAGTTGCCCATCCGAATCGGGCGCCGCGACCGCCGCTATGAACTCCCGCCCGGCGCGACGGGTGTGTGTTATGGCTGCGGTGATTCCCGATGGCCACACCGGTTGCCGACCCGTCCCCACCGGCAGCGATCCCACCTCCACGCCGACCGCCTCGATCGCGGCGCGGGCACAGGCCCGTCCGGTTGCGAACTCGGCGCGACGTCCCGGCACGGCGTTCTGGATGAATTCGGTTTCGGCCTCCGAGAGCCAGGCATCGTCGATCAGGCGGGTGCAGAAAAAGACGGCGACACCCTCAACATCGGGAAACAACGACTCGAACTCGGTTGAACGAGTTGGTTGCATCGGGGTGTCGGTCACCTCCGAAATCTAGTGGTCGGCCCGCCCGAAGAGCTTCACATCCGAACCGGTCGGGTCACAAAGTGCCTTCGCCCGATCCGAGAGCAGCCTGCAGCTCAGCGTTTCTGAGGTCGATCAGCCCTTCCAGATATCGATTGACGATGATCTTCTGGGCCAGCCATCCAAGTGGACCCAGCGGCGCCTGCATCTCGATCACGTCTCGCATCATGCATCCGTCGGCGTTGTCGGTGAAGTGGTGTTCGTGACGAAACGATTTGAACGGACCTGAAACCTGTTCGTCGACGAAGAACGTGGGCGGTTCGTAGGCCGAGATGAGCGATGTCATTCGCCACCAGATACCGAAGTGGCGGGCTCGCCAGGTGACGGTCTCACCCTCCTTCAACTCTCCAGTGAGGATTCCATCCACCGCCTGCTCGCCGCTGTCGGCGAAGGACTCGGTGTGGAAATCCACGTTCAGGGACTGTGCGAATGCGACCGCCGCCGATTGCCCCAGTTGGGTTCTACGCTCGAAGCGATGCATGGCTCGGAACGATACAAGGCCTGGTTCGACTCGCTGTGACGTGGGTGGCGCGAATCACGAAGGGTCCCCTTTTGCGCCCTCCCCTCAATGGGTTAGTGCCGGTTCTGGCGCTGGCCGAGCGACGGATTCGTGGTCGCTGGTGGTGTGAAGAAAGGTCCGACGTATCCGGCGTCGCAGCGTCGACGTTCGTCGATCGGCCGGAGCGCCAATCGGTCGACGATGGCGTGGGCACTCCGCTGATTCGTCGTTACGAAATCTCGTTGGAAGGAGCCTCGCTTCCGGCGGTGTCGTTGCTCGACCGGTTCCGGCGGCGACCAAATGACTTCGGCCCGTCCCATTACGCCCGGTTTGCCGGACCGCTCACTCTGGGGGCCCGCTTTGATGTGGTTCTTGCCGGCCCGTGGAACGGACCGGTCGAGGTCGTTATCGATGAACCGCGCCGCATACGCCTCGCCACCTTGGAGGGACATATGGAAGCCGGCTGGATCGAGTTTGCGGTTCCCGACTCCGAACGTCCGGCCATGACGATCCATTCGCTCGCCCGGGCCGGCGACCGTGGATTCTGGCTGGTCCATGAGGTTCTGCCGGTCGGTCGGTGGATCCAGACCGATATGTGGGCCACCGTTCTCGAGTCCGCGGCACGTATCGGCGGTGTGGGCACTCCCGAACGGGTGATGGTGACCACGATCGAACTCCATGACGACTCAAGCGACGAGTTTCACGTTGCTTGAACGAGCAAGCACGTCGCGAGCACGTCACACTGGTGGGATGAGCGAGCGTCCATCAGTTGTGATCGTCGGTGGCGGAACCGCCGGAGTACACGCGGCGAGAATGCTTCGCGGCCTGGATCGGGTGCTCGACCTCACCATCGTTGAACCGACCGGACAGCACCAATTCCTCACCCGACTGGCCGCCGTGGCCGGGGGTGTCGCATCACCTGCCGACGCAGCACGCCCGCTGTCGGACTTCACCGACAGCACGATCCTGACCGACCGGGTCGCCGAGATAGCCAACGGTCGGGTTGTCCTCGGCAGCGGCAGCAGCCTCTCTGCCGACCACGTCATCCTTACTGCGGGGGCCGAGCCTACGGTCCCCGACATTCCGGGCATAGAGAACGCCCACACGCTCAGGACCGCATCCGACGCCCTGGGGATACGGGCTGTTGCCTCCGGCCATCACTCGGTGGTGATTATTGGGGGTGGCGCGGCTGGATGCCAACTTGCGGGCGCGCTGGCCTCAGGTCCCTTCGATGTGTTTGTCACTCTGATCGAGGCGTCGGGAAAACTCCTCAACGGATTCAACCCACTGCTCGGGCAACGAGCTTTTGAGATCCTGACCTCGCGCGGGGTGTCGATCTGGACCGGCCGTTCCGTTACGGGCATCTCCGCCGAGGGTGTTCAGACCGCCAATGGTCACGCCACCGGTTTTCCGGTCTGGACCGGCGGGGTCCGGGCCCACGCCAACGGTCTCATCGATGCGCCGGTGTCGCCCGATGGCCGGGTCGTCGTCGACCGGTTCGGGCGGGTTTTAGGATTTGAAACGGTTTTCGCAGCAGGTGATATCGCAGCACATCCTGCCGGGGGTGGCGTCCACGCCATGTCGGCTCAGGTGGCATCGAAGGCCGGGCGCGGCGTGGCGGTGAACGTGATGCAGCAGCTCCGTGGAGAACCGCTTTCGCCGCTTGAACTCTCCGACCTGGGGTGGGTTGTCGACCTCTCCGGTGGTCAGGGAGTGGCCGACGTGATTGGCTTACCGATTGCGATGCCCGGACTTGACCGACTCGTCCCGTTCCTGCACGATGCGATCGATCTTCGCAACGTGGTGCAGATGGGTGGTGTCGGACACCTGTTCAGCCCTTCCGAACCCTTCGATGCGGCAGCCAACGATCGGATCCACACCTGACCCGTCCCGCCCCGGTATCGCGAGAGATACTGAATCGGTGAGGGAGTCCGTAGCGGTAACAGAACGGGTCGAGCGACGGCGCTCGCGGCTTCTCGTACCGCTCGCGATTTTGAGCCTCGCCCTCGGTTCGTTTGGTCTGTATCGGTTGATCGATCCTCGGGCGGCAGAATCTGCCGGCCCAGGAATGGACGAGTCAACCCAGGACTCGATTGAGAGCGAACCGGAACCACCAATCTGCATCCTGCCCGACGGCGAGGAGACCACCGACGACCTGGAAGCGGCGATTCCGCTTCGGTACGCGGCGGCGGAGCGCGTCCTGACCGGGACGGTCGACGATGCAACGCTCGGCGCAGATGGATCGGTCGGGGTGACCTGGAACCGCTCCATCGCAGGGGACCAGGCGCTCGGAACCGGTCGCCTGACACTTCCGGCCGGCACCCCCGGCGCCCAGACACCGTGGCTGGGCGCGCAGTTCCTGGCGTTTCTCCCCACCGACGACCTGGCATCTACAGCGGACCTGATCTTCTTCGCCTGCGAAACCGCTGGTGGTGTTTCGGTGGTCGATCCGGACGGGATCGTGCAAAGTGATCATTTACTGGGCGACCTGAGCGAAGCAGCGGAGCGGATGGCGGATGCCGGTCGGTCCATCCAAACCATCCCGGTCGGTCAACGGGTCAGGGTCCTCGATCTTCAGCTGCCCGATGGGTCTCGTATCGGGGTGTTCATGCCCGAAACGTTGGGCGCCCGATTCAACGTGTGGCTTCCCGCCATCGAGGAAGGCGTTCGGCAGCCGTGGCCGATCGTGTTCTCAAACGAGACGATCGTCGGCGGAATCGGACCCGGCACCTGCGAGTTGCCAACTCCGTTCGCGTACTGTAGCGATCCGCTCGTCATGACCGCCCGCCTCCGAGGCACGACCAGCGCCGCTCCACCATTGCAAATGCAACTTCTGGAGGTGCCAATGCCGGTGGGGTTCGGCAGCCCGTCGTCGCGAAACACCGCCGCAGTGCTCGGCACGGAGGTCCCGACCGGCAAGGCTCCATTCGTGTTCAACGATGCAGACCTAGTTGTCTACTCCCGAGAGCGAACGATCGCTGCATTGGACCGGGCGTCACTGGAGCCGATCTGGCAGTTCGCAGGAGCGGGCGACTCCACCCGGCTGCTCGAGGTTCTGCAGTCGGAGGGCATCGCAGTGGTTCAATCGGACGAGACTCTCGAGGTGGTCGCCTTCGATGCGTCGGGAGCGGTCCGATGGCGACGGATGGCTCAGGGACCCGCAACCTCGGAAGGTGGCGCGATCGTCGAACGTTTCTCCGTGGGGGATTCGGACGACACCGAAACCGTGGTTGGCATCGATGCGCTCACCGGCGACGTGCTGTGGGATGCGGTGGATGTGCCGAGGCCGGCCGTTGTTTTTGAGCTGAGTGGGTTCCTGTGGTGGAGCGGTGGAGGGTCGGTCGCCCGTATCGATCGAGATACCGGGACGACCCTGTGGGTGGCGGCGAGGGCTGGACGCGATCGGATGGAGATCACCGACGGGATCGTCGACTTCGGAGATGCCGGGTCCTTCGTTGTGGAAACCGGCCAGAGACTGCGAGACGCCGATGTCTCGCCGTGCTGCTGAGGCTGGCCGTCAGCGGCGCCCGCCGTCGATCACGAACTCCTGTGCCGTGCAGGCTGCGCCATCGTCCGCGGCCAGGAACAGCACCATCTGGGCGAATTCCCTGGGATAAATCCGCCGCTTGATGGCCTGATCGCGCATGGTTCCCGCTTCGCCCTCGGGCGACCACCATTTGGTGAGCTGCTTTTCGGTTGCGACCCACCCAGGCAACACGGTGTTTACCCGGACATTGTCCACGCCGAAGGTCCGTGCCATGGTGCGGGTGATGCCCTCGACCCCGCTCTTGGCGATGGCGTATCCGGGGAAGAAGTCCTCCTGAATCTGATACGAGGATGACCCGACATTGATGATCGAACCGTTCTGGGCCTCGATCATCTGCGGCGCCACCGCCTGCAGGGCAAAGAAGTAGTGCCGAAGGTTGGTGTTGAGGCGGTCGTCCCAATAGTCGGCGGTGACCTCCTGCCAGGTGTGGCGGTCATCGCTGGCGGCGTTGTTCACCAGCACCGTGATCCCGCCGAGGTCACTGATCGCCAAACGAATCACGGCTTGGGTCGCTTCGACATCGACAAGGTCGACCTCGTAGAAGACCGGCTGGTGGCGAGGGTCGAGGGAGGCGCACAGCGACAGTGTTCTCTGCGCTGCCTCGGCGTTGATATCTGCAAATGCGACCCTGCTGCCCTGCCGTACGAACTCTTCGACGATTCCAGCACCGACACCATCGGCGCCTCCGGTCACGAAGACCGTTCGGTCCACCAGCGAGGGGTAACTGGCGTAGGTGGCATCTGGCGCTGCGGTGGGATCGGTCACCCGAGCATGATACGGGTGTCCCGGCGTCTCTCCGAATGACTGGCATCTGGCGGATAGCTATGAGTTTCCTGCGGTCAACGATCCATCTGCGGCAACGGCGGCGCCTACCATGAGCAGATGCGTTTGCTGTCGGGACCATCAGCTGTGAGGACCTTGCCGTGACCGATCAGATCAAGGTTCGCCGAATCGAACCCGTAGGTGAGGAACTGACAGGACCGGTCGTGTGCGGGGCGTTCGGCGTTCTCTTGCTCTGGCTTCCAGAGTTCGACGTCGATCGACTGCCGGCCACCCACACGCTGGGACGGATCGCGGTCGTCGCTGCGGTCGCAGCCATCGTGGCGATCCTGGTGCGCCACCGTCTCGACACCAGAGTTCAAGATGACGAGGGCCCCGGGCTTCACCGCTCGGTTCGACCCGTAGGTGAAGTCGCAGTGGACACGACCGGTTCCCCTTCGAGCGAGGCAGGTAACGCGCCGCGCTGGGACGTCAAGGCTCGTGCCTTTGCCGCTGCGTTCCGTGTTCCCAAGGCCAACCGGCCATGGGCCCGGCGACGCCCGATGCCCGAGTAGCCGCTCGGCCTTCGCTGCGAGCCTCGGTGGTAACCTGACCCCCATGGCCGGACACGCTGCTGAACCAACGCCCGAACCAACGAACAAGGTCCTCGGGGCTGTTCTCGGAGCCATCTTCGCTTTGCTCTGTTTGGGTGCGATCGGGGCCTCGGCGGCCGTTGCGTCTACAACCGATACCGGTGACGATCACTCCGAGGAGGGCGACCACTCCGAAGACGGCGATCACTCTGAAGACGGCGACCATTCCGACGGATAGTTGACCGCTACCCGGTGGGCTCGATGAGGATTGCGTGGTTGTAACTTCGGCCTCGTTCTTCGGGAAACGATGACAATTCGATGCGGCGCTCACCGGGAGTAAAGAGAACCACCTGGGTCCTGCTGCCGAAATCGTCGATCGTGAAACCCAGTGTTGTGCCGTCGGCGCTCCATGCCATTGCCTGTCGGAGCGCGGCGCTGGGCAATCGTCGAATCACTTCGCCGTCACGGTCGAACACGATCACCTCATGGAGCGAGAAGTCGTCGTTTGTCGTTTGAACTGCGAACATCCCTTCCGCCCCACCCGTTGCTACATCCCACACGATCGCCGTGTTTCCGAGCTGGGCCAGCGGCGTGATCAGCCCGGTGTCTGGGTCGACCTGAACGACCTGTTCGTCGACCATCGCCACGAGGCCGAACACTTCGCTGTAGCCGATAGCGGCGCCGGTTTGTTCTGAAATCAATTCGACGCCGTCGGGACTCAGCACCCGGAACCACGGGTTGGTAGCTGATTGTGAAACGGTAAAACCAAACTCTCCATAGAGCTGCAACCATCCGGAGTCGACCGGCGCGACCTCGGCAAAGGTGCCCGACCAGATGTCCGAGTCACCCTCCACCGTCACGTCAAAGGTGGCCAACACCGGGGGTCCGCCCGCACGATCGATGTACGAGAGCCGGCCGGGGTCGGTGTCGTGCCATGCGAAACCGTCGACGGCGGCGCTGATGCGAACCAACGGGCTTCCAACCAGGCCGAGATAGAGAATCCTCGATGAGTCGGGTCCCTCGGCCGCTCCCATCGCAGCCATCCAGCGACCGCTCTGGTCGATATCCACGGTCGAAACAAAGGGCAGCTCAACACCGATTCCCGGCATGGAGGACTCGAAGACGAGACCATCTCCCCCCGAGGGGGCACTGGCGATGATCGACACCTGCCAGTCGGAGAACGTGAGAACCTCTCCTGGCCGGGCCGTAACTGTGGTCGTGTCGGGGGGAGTGGTGGTCGACGTCGTCGGGGTCGAGTCGGGGACCAACGCCTCGCCGTCGGAATCGGAGGGCCATGCCGTGAACAGCAGAAACAACACCGCAACAATCGCAATCAGCAAAGGGGCCAGATTGCCGCGGCGGCCGATGCGTTGCTGCTGGACCAGTCCGGAGTCCGCACCATCGTCCAGAAGACCCACGAACGCACAGCGTAGAAGACGCCTGCCCAACCGATCGCATCGACCGACCACCACCGCGGCACGGTCCGAAGTAGATTGCGAGCGTGTCATGGGCCGGGTCAGGTAAACAGGTGGCCAATCTCGTTGAGAGGGATTTCAGTCTCTCGAACGAGGGTCGGATGGTTCCGGGGGTCCTGTGGGGTCCGGGTGGTGGTGAGGCTCGACGGCTGGTTCTCCTCGGACACGGTGGAACCGTTCACAAGAAGGCCGACTACATCCGGCTTGCTGCCATGGGTCTGGCGGGGTTCGGGATCGCCACCATGGCGATCGACGGACCCGGGCACGGCCAACGACCCGGAGCGACCGGAGCATCGGCTTTTACCGCCGAGCGGTTCAGCGCAGCCTGGAACAGCGACGGAGGAACCGCGGGAATGGTCTCAGACTGGATTGCCGCCCTCGACTTCATCGAACGTGAGGAAGGTGCCAGGGCCACCGGATGGTGGGGGCTGTCGATGGGCACGATGATGGGAGTTCCCGTCATCGCCGCCGAACCTCGTATTCGGGCCGCCGTGTTGGGGTTGATGGGGGACTGGGGGCCGAATGCGGATGACCTGCTGCGGCTCGCCCCCGACGTGTCGTGTCCGGTCCGGTTTCTGCTCCAGTTGGACGATGAGGTCGTTCCACCGGAGAGTGTGCGGCGTCTCTTTGAACAGCTCGGCTCCGACGAGAAGACCCTGCACGCCAATGCAGGATCTCATGCGGCGGTGCCCATCCCGGAGTCGCTCGCTTCGCTTCAGTTCCTGAACGATCGGGTGTAGCTGACGGTCCCCCGCCGGCCCGTCGATGATTGTCGAAGAACCGGTTGCACAGAGACGACATAACATGATAGTTATGTCGTTGTGTCACTGGCTGAACTGACAATAACCGACGAAACCCTGGATCTGGAGGGTGTCCTCAAGGCGCTTGCCAGCACCAGGCGGCTGCAGATTCTGGAGTGGTTGAAGGACCCGACCCACCACTTTCCGCCACAGGAACATGGCGACCCCGACGAACATGGTGCCTGCAATCTCTTCATCGTCGACAAACTTGGCGTCAGCCAACCGGCGGGCTCCCGGCATCTCAAAGTGCTGGTCGACGCCGGTCTGGTCATTGCGACCAAACGAAAAGGGTGGACGTACTACCGCCGCAATGAGGCGGCGCTCATGTCCGTGGCCGCCCGAGTCTCCTCCATCTAACCCACCACGAATTCCAACAGAGGAACCACCCGCATGTATGAATCACTTCACGACAAGGTCGTCATCGTCACCGGCGCTGGCAAAGGAATCGGCGGCGCACTGGCCCGCCGTTTCGCCGGCGCTGGCTGCAAGGTTGTCGTCAACGACATCTCAACCGAGGCCGTCGAGGAAACCGTCAAGGAGATCGAAGCGGCCGGAGGAACGGCGATGGGCGCGGTTGCCGATGTCTCCGACTCCGAAGCCGTGGGTGGGATGATCGACGCGGTGATGGCCGCTCACGGGCGGATCGACGTCCTTCTGAACAACGCCGGAATCGTCAGTCCCATGCTTCACTTCTTCGAAGCGGACGAGGCGTGGTGGCGTCGAATCATCGACGTGAACCTGACGGGACACTTCCTGGTATCTCACCCGGTCGCCCGGATCATGGCGAAGCAGGGTGGTGGCAGCATCATCAATATGAGTTCCGGTGGTGCCACGAAGGCTCATCGAGCCTTCACCGCCTACGACGCAACGAAGGGCGGCATTGAGGCATTGACCCGGGCCATGGCTCTCGACCTGGGGCCCTACAACATTCGGGTCAACGCTCTCATGCCGGGTTCGATCGATACCTCCGGCCTGAACATCGAGGCCCGAAAGCTTCGAGGCGAAAACGTCCCTCTCGGACGAATCGGCGAACCCTCCGACATGACCGGAGCCGCCCTCTTCCTTGCCTCCGATGACGCCACCTACATCACGGGCGACGTACTGAAGATCGACGGTGGAATGACCGCCCAGCAGCGTTCGGCCACGGTCGACATCATGCCCCCATCCGACTTTCCAAAACTCGAGGAGCTGTAGCCATGCCTATTCGTATCGGCGCCGACGTCGGTGGAACATTCACCGACCTCGTTCTTGAACAGAACGATGGATCCTTCGTTTCCACGAAGGTCCTGACCACCCACGCCGGCCCGGAACAGGGCATTCTGGCCGGCGTTCAGATGTTGGCCGAGGAGGCTGGCGTCAGCCTGTCCCAGGTTGAGCAATTCATTCATGGCACGACCTTGGCGACCAATGCGTTGATCGAGCGCCGCGGCGCCCGCACCGCACTGGTCACCACCGACGGCTTCCGAGATGTCATCGAGACCAGAACCGAAAGCAGGTTCGAGCAGTACGACCTCAACATCGTGCTGCCCACCCCGTTGATCGAACGAAAGGACCGCTACGTAATCAGCGAGCGACTCAACGCCCGGGGCGAGGTTCTGGTGCCATTCGACGAGGTGGGTGCCCAGGCCGTCGTAGATCGAATCGTCGCGGCCGAATACGAGGCGGTCGCCGTCGGGTTCATTCACAGCTATGTGAACCCCGTTCACGAGCGCCGGTTCCGCGAGATGTTGCTTGCCGCCCAGCCCGACCTTTCGGTCTCGATCAGCTCCGAGGTCTCGCCCCAGATGCGAGAATTCGAGCGATTCAACACGGTGGCGGCCAACGCCTACGTCCAGCCGTTGATGGCCTCCTACCTGTTCAGGCTCGAAGAAGAACTGAAACGGCTGGGCGCCACCTGCCCGCTGTATCTCATCCACTCCGGCGGCGGACTGATCAGCGTGGAAACCGCTGCTGCGTTCCCGGTGCGCCTGGTGGAGTCGGGCCCTGCGGGCGGAGCGATCTTCGCAGCGGACCTCGCCGCGAAACACGGTAAGGAACGCGTCCTGTCCTACGACATGGGCGGTACCACCGCCAAGATCGCCATCATCGAGAAGTACACCCCGGAAACGGCCAAGACCTTCGAGGTGGCCCGAACGACACGGTTCAAGAAGGGCAGCGGTATGCCCATCTCGATTCCGGTGATCGAGATGATCGAGATCGGTGCCGGGGGCGGCTCGATCGCCAGTGTGGACAGTTTGGGTCAGATCCGCATCGGCCCCCACAGCGCCGGATCTGAGCCGGGACCCGCCGCGTACGATCGTGGCGGTCTCGACCCGACCGTCACCGACGCCAACCTTCAATTGGGCCGGCTCGATCCCAGTACCTTTGGGGCCAAGGACATCACGCTCTCGCCTGAGAGTGCGGCAACTGCGATCGTCGCCGGCGTCGGTGACGCCTTGGAGATGGACGCCGAGACAGCCGCAATCGGTATCGCAGAAGTTGTTGACGAGAACATGACCAACGCAGCTCGCGTGCACGCAGTTGAGAACGGCAAGGATCTCGCCGGGTTCACCATGATCGCGTTCGGCGGTGGCGCTCCTCTGCACGCAACCCGGCTGATGGACAAACTGGGCCTCGACGAGCTGCTGGTGCCTCCGGGTGCCGGTGTCGGCTCGGCCATCGGCTTTCTCCGAGCTCCGTTCGCCTATGAAGCCGTCCGCAGTTTCTACACCAACACCGACGCCTTCGATCACGAGGGTGCCAACCGAATGCTGACCGAACTCGAGGCCGAGGCAAGTCAGTTCGTTCGGGAGGGAACCGACGCCAAGTTGACCGTCGAACGCCAGGTATCGATGCGCTACAAGGGGCAGGGTTGGGAGATCCCGGTTCGGCTCGGCGGCGGAACCTTCGATGCCTTTGCCGCCGACTCCCTGTCGACCGTCTTCACCAAGGCGTACGAAGAGTTCTTCGGGCGGGCCATCACCGACCTCACGATCGAGGCTGTCAGCTGGTCGGTACGGGTGGCGTCGGTGCAAACCAAACCAGATGCCCTCGCCACCGTCGAGGCCGCTTCTCCGGCCACACCACTCACGACCCGGCCGATCTATGACCCGATAGTCGGCGGCCGAGTCGACGCAGCCATCGTGGAACGCGATGGGCTACCGGTCGGTGCCTCGATCCAGGGACCAGCCATCATCATCGAATCCCAAACCAGCACCGTTCTGGGCTCCCATCACCACGCCGTTGTCCAACACGATGGCACCCTCCGTATCACCATCGAAGGAGCGAGCGCATGAGCCGCGAAGTCGATCTGCAAATCATGTGGAACCGGGTGATCTCGATTCTCGAAGAGCAGGCCATGACGTTGGTCCGAACCGCCTTCAGTACGTCGGTTCGTGAAGCGGGGGATCTTTCGGCCGGAGTCTTCGACCGGGATGGGCGGATGGTCGCCCAGGCGGTGACCGGCACCCCCGGACACGTCAACACAATGGCTGCCGCCGTCGGACATTTCATCAACGACATCGGCCCCGAACGAATCTGCGCCGGCGACGTCTACATCACCAATGACCCGTGGAAGGGCACCGGACACCTGCACGACATCACGGTTGCCACCCCTGTCTTTCAGAACGACGTTCACATCGGGTTCTTCGCCTCCACCGCACACGTCGTCGACGTCGGCGGTCGCGGGTACGGGCCCGATGCCCGTGAGGTGTACGAGGAAGGTATTCGGATACCCATCATGAAGTGGGTGGATCGCGGTCGTCTCAACGACGATCTCGTCACCATCATCAAGATGAACGTTCGAGAGTCGGACCAGGTGGTCGGTGACATTCACGGTCTTGCGGCCAGCAACGAAACCGGTCGCCGTCGTCTGGTCGAGATGTTGACCGAGTTCGATATGGATGACATCGACGAACTAGCCGAGTTCGTCTTCGAACGCACCGGTCGCGCCACGATGGCGGCGTTGGAGTCGGTACCGAAGGGGGTCTATCGCAACACGATGACCGTCGACGGCTACAACTCACCGGTGACGCTGGCGGTTGAACTGACCGTCACCGACGAGGGTATGCACGCCGATTTCACCGGTACCTCGGCGATAAGTCCGTTCGGGGTAAACGTTCCGATCACCTACGCCCAGGCCTACTTCACCTACGGGATGCTGGTGGCCCTGGCTCCGGAGCTTCCGAACAACTTCGCCTCGCTGGCACCTTTCACGGTCAGCGCACCGACCGGCGTCATCCTCAACGCTCAACACCCGGACCCGGTCTCGGTGCGACATGTCATGGGACACTTCGTCACGGATCTGTGCCTTGGTGCGATCGCCGAGGCCATACCCCAGACGGTGCCGGCCGAGGGGGCAGGAGCGCTCTGGAACTTCCAGGCAAGCGCCCGCTCCGCCAACCCCGGAGACGAACTGCCCCCGATCGAGCTGCTGATGTTCAACAGCGGCGGTACCGGGGCCCGCCCCGAACTCGACGGCCTTACCGCGACAGCGTTTCCCTCCGGTGTTCGCACCATGAGCGCAGAAGCGACCGAACAGGTCGGGCCAATCATCATCTGGCGTAAGGAGATACGCGAGAACAGCGGTGGGGCCGGTCGCCAGCGGGGTGGCATGGGACAGGTCATCGAGATCAGCCCGACCGACGGCTACCTGTTCGAGTTCTCGGCCATGTTCGACCGTATCGACAACGCTGCTCGCGGCCGTGCTGGAGGTGAGGACGGCGCATCGGGGAAGGTGTACTTGGACGACGGGACACCATTTTCGGGAATGGGCAAACAAACCGTGCCTGCCGATCGGCGCCTGATTCTTGAGTTGCCCGGCGGTGGCGGATTCGGCGATCCAGCCGAACGCGACCCCGAACAGATCGAGAACGACAAGACACAGGGGTACGTCTCGTGAGCCTCGACCCAATCATCAGCGAACCTCGGCGCTCCAGCTACGACGTCGTGATCGTGGGTGGAGCGATCATCGGTTCCTCGATCGCATGGTTTCTCTCTGACAATCCGGGATTCGACGGGACGATCCTGGTCGTCGAGCGCGATATGTCGTTCGAGAACTCGGCCACCGCTCACACGAACAGCTGCATGCGTCAGCAGTTCTCCAACGAACTGAATATTGGCATCTCCCAGTTCGCAGCCGAGTTCGTCCGCAACTTCCGCAGTTACATGCACGACGACCCCGAGGTGCCCGAACTCGCAACCCAGCACTACGGCTACATGTATCTCGCCGACACCCCCGAATTCGCTGAGACCCTGCGCGTCAACCAGGCGATGCAGGCATCGATGGGGGCGGGAACCAAGATCATGACGCCCGAAGAAATCCTGGCCGACTACCCGTTCTACAACCTGGACGGCATCGTCTGTGGCAGCCACAATCTGGTGGACGAGGGGTACTTCGACAGCGGCACGATGTTCGATTGGTGGCGCAGGATGGCGCGTCGCAACGGGGTTGAGTATCTCGCCAACGAGGTGGTCGGAATCGCCAGCGATGGAGAAAACGTCAGCAGCATCGCCCTCGGCTCCGGCGAGGTGATTAACGTGGGCACGGTCGTCAATGCTGCAGGTCCCCGGGCTGTCGAGGTAGCCAGGATGGCCGGCCTCGCACTCCCGGTCGAACCTCGCCGCCGCTACACATTCATCTTCGATGCCGCCGAACCGCTCGACCGGGACCTGCCACTGACCATCGACCCGAGCGGGGTCCACGTGCGCAGCGAGGGTGACTACTACCTCGCCGGGTGTCCGCCCGACATTGATCCCGCCGTCGCCTATGACGACTTCTGCGTCGATCCCGACGTGTGGGAAGACAAGGTGTGGCCGGTCCTGGCCAATCGCATTCCCGCCTTCCAGCGCATCAAGTTGATCTCCAAGTGGGCCGGACACTATTCGTTCAATACCTTCGATCAGAACGTGATCATTGGCCCTCACCATGAGGTCGACAACTTCGTCTTCGCCAACGGATTCTCGGGGCACGGCCTTCAGCAGTCACCCGCGATCGGTCGCGGCGTCGCCGAGTGGATCGCCCACGGTGCGTTCCAGACGCTGGATCTGACCCCGCTCGGGTATCACCGGCTGGTAGAGAACAATGTCTTTGTGGAGACTGCGATCATCTGATCAGCTGTAGGTCCGGGTGATATCGAATCGGTCCAGCTGGAATGATCCTTCACCCCACCAGATCTCGGTACCGAAAATGATGTTGGCCAGGCACCAGTCGTCCTCGAACGCCGCTGTTCCGTAGGACGATCCGTTCACCCGGGCCCATTCGAGAAAGGCGGTCCAGTCGATCGATCCCTCAGATTGTGGTTCCACCGCGACGAATGCGATGTAGGCCGGGTCCTTCTCACCCTTGGTCCACACTTCGTACTGGGCGCCATCGATCGTCGTGACCGTCTTGAGTCCGGTCCGGCCGTCCGGATCCCGCTCGGGCCCACGTTCGAGCCACAACATGACTTCGAAGGCCCGGTTGCTGCCCGATGACCCTCGACGAATATCGCAGCTGGTGTGGAAGAACGACTCGATTGCGACGTTCTTCTCGCCGTTGATCGTCGAGCCGTTGAGTTCCTTCGTGTACCGGTCGGTGTTCTCGGATGTGTAGCTGTAGTCGATCTGGAATTGGGGTAGTTCGTGATGGAGCGCCGGCAGACCAGTGCGACCGCGGGTTCCCGATTCCTCGAACGCCGACTTCGAACCGTAGATGACCTCGGGGTAAGAACGAACCTGCCACACCGGGCCGATTACGTCGGTTTCGGCCAGCCAGTCCCACGTCCATCGGGTGGAGACCGAGCCGTCGGCATTCGTCGTGAGGCCAATGCACTGCTTCCAGTCGCCGTCGGCCACCTGCTCATTCCAGGCGTTGTTCTTCACCAGGAAGTCGCCATACCGCAAACCCGGTTCGTTGGAGCCGGAGGTGTCCGACATGCACTGTTCGCCAGTGTCGGAGTGTCGCTCACTGCCGTTCGACAACACCGGGCCTGAAGCACTGTGGAAGATCGGTCCCGAGGCTGCGTCGGCTGGGATGGTGCTGAGCGGTGTGGACATCGACGGGGAGGGAACGGTGGTCGGTACCTCGGTGGTTGGTGCTGCGGTCGCCGGAGGAACGGTCGTCGGCACCGTGGCGACAGGAGCAGCCGGATTGGTCCGGCCGTTCCGGCAGTCGACCCGACGAAGTATGGGGGAGTAGGTGCGGGTCATGTTCGGGACGAAACTGGCCTGGGCGTCGACGTCATCGGTCGGAACGAAGATGTCCTGCGCTGCGGCGTTCGAGACGCTGAAATAGTGGTTGCGGCCGTTCATACGAACCAGATAGCGGTAGCCGGTGGCACCGTCGACAGCATCCCATCGCAGCTGCACCCCGCCCTCGACCGACGTGAGCGTGCAACCGTACACAGGGCGGTCAGAATCGTCGGGGTCATCGCTTGGCAGCGGGAGCGAATCGCAGACGACCCGGGGCGGAGACTGGCGATCGGCGAAGATCGGCGTCATGGCAACGATCGACCCCTCGGGGATCTCCAGCGAGACCGACGACGCCTCGGTGGTTCGATACCGGTTCCCGCGGCCCTCGGTCTGGATCCGATACTGATACGACGTCGCATCGGCGACGTTAGTCCACGAGACGGTCACCGTCTCGCCCGAGCGTTCGACGGTGCACGCGAACGAATCGGCTTGTGCTGCAACAACGCCGGCCAGTCCGGCGATGAGCATCCCCACAAACACGACGGCACCAGCTACGTGCTTCATTCGACCGGCCCTAGCCGTTCGGTCCAACGTTTCGCCCGATTTCATGACACCCCTGTCGGCGCAAATTCGGAAGGCCTTTATCAGATCACTACCGTGTTGTTGGTGCCCCCTACTCCACCAGCGAACCTTGATGTTCCTTCGGCATGGATGGGCTCGGAACTTGGAGCTGATCGTTCTTGGATCTGGGAACTCACCGAACGGCAGGCGTATGAACTGGCCGCACCGGTTTTGTCGGAGACCATACGAACGAGGCTGCTGGAGATTCGCCACGAACTTGTGTCGGGCCGGGGATTCCAGCTGATTCGTGGACTTGGGGTAGGCCACCTGAGTGAGGAGGAAGCCGGGCGCATCTTCGTCCGAATCGGCGAGGTCCTGGGTTCGTTGCGGTCACAGAACGCCGCAGGCGATCTACTGGGCCATGTCCGCAACACCGGCGCAGACGTGACCGACCCCAACGTCCGGATCTACCAAACGAGCGAACGGCAGACGTTCCACACCGACTCCGCCGATGTCGTCGGCCTGCTCTGCCTGGAAACCGCAGCTCAGGGGGGCGACTCGATGTTGGTGAGCGCCGCCACGATCTACAACCGAATGATGGTCATCGATCCTGAACTAACCAGACTTCTGTTCGAACCGGTCGCTACCGACCGACGTGGTGAAGTGCCGCCGGGGGCCGATCCCTTTTTCACCATTCCGATCCTCAACTGGTTCGACAGCCGTCTGACCGTTCTCTATCAGCGGCAGTACATCGAGTCGGCTCAGAGGTTTGAGGAGGTTCCACCGCTTTCGGGGCCGCTCACCGACGCACTGGACCTGTTCGATTCGATTGCGAACGACCCGGAGGTGCATCTCCGGATGACGTTGCGCCCGGGCGACATGCAGTTTGTGCACAACCACAGCCTTCTTCATGATCGGACCGGGTTCGTCGACAAGCCCGATTCGCCTCGCCACCTCCTTCGGCTCTGGTTGTCGGTGCCCGACGATCGTGAACTTCCGATGGTCTTCGCCCAGAGATACGGATCGATCGAGGTCGGCGATCGCGGTGGTGTTCTGGTTCGTTAGGGACGCTGTCATAAGGTGAGGCGATGAAACGAATCGCCGTGGTCGGTGTTGGTGGCATGGGTCGCTTCCATGCCGAAACGATCAACAACATGCCCGATGTCGAACTGGCGGCGTTGGCCGACCCCTTCCCATCGGCTGCGGCGGAATCGTTCGGGCTGCCGGTGTCAACCGATGTTCTGGGTGTGGCATCAGAGGGGTGGGACGGAGTGATCGTCGCCTCGACCGACGAGAGCCACGCCGAACTCACTTTGGCGGCTCTCGAGGCCGGGAGCCGGGTGTTATGCGAGAAGCCGTTGGCTCACGATCTCCAGTCCGCCGTTTCGGTGATCGAAGCGGAAACTTCGCTGGAGCGCCGCATGGTGCAGGTCGGGTTCATGCGAAGGTACGACAAACGGCATCTCGACCTGACGGCCCAAATGGAGTCGATCGGTGAACTGCGCTTCCTGCGGTGTGCAAACCGGAACACGAACGCGGATCCTCGGCCGGCTCGGATCGTCATGAACCAGAGCCTCATTCACGACTTTCATACCGTGAACTGGCTTGCCGGTCCCGTCCAGTCGGTGTCGGCGGTTGCTGTCCCTCGCCCGGGCGGCCTCGACCACGTTCATGTGACCTGCCGCATGGCTTCGGGGGCGGTCTCCATCATCGAGTTCCACGACCGGAACTACGCATACGACTGTGAGGTGGAGGCCACCGGTCCTCACGGAATGGTGCGCTCGGAGTCTCCGTACCTTCCGATGACCCGGCGGATCACCGACGAGATGCCAGCCGGTGACGATTGGTTCAGCTGGTTCGCGGATGCGTATCGAACTCAGGATTGGGCGTGGGTCCAGTCACTGCACGCCCCCGAAGCGATGGGACCGTCGTCGTGGGACGGGCTCGAGGCGCAACTGATCGCCGAGGCGGCCATCACTTCGTTGGTTGAACATGGCGCCGCGATCGAGTTGCCCGAACCCGGTCTTTCGATGCCAGCGATCTACCGGTGAGCCCGCACGCGATCTAACTGTCGGCACCGAGGAATCGGACGGTGGCATCTACGTACACCTCGGCACACCGAATGAGTTCGTCGATCTCGACGAACTCGTCCTTTTGGTGGGCGATCCACTTGCCACCGGGTCCATAGACGACGACCGGAAGTCTGGCGTCGCGCCACAGGATCGTGCCGTCGGTCGTTCCCGGTACGCCTCCGTAGAAGGGTTCGTCACCGGTCACTGCGGTGTGGGCCTTCGCGACGGCCTCCACAACCGGGTCGGTGACGGGGGTGTCGGTGGCGGGGCGGTCGACCAGCGCAGTGAAGCCGATCCGAACGCCAAGGTCGGATTCGATCCGGTCCGCTGCGGTTCGGAGTCGAGCGAGAAGGTCTGGGTGGTCCACACCGGGAATCGTCCGGATGTCGAACGTGAACAGAGCCGAGTCGGGGATCACGTTGAGTTGAGCCAAGGTGCCCGCCGAGACGTGGGTGGGCGTGAGGTAGGTCAGGCCGAGTTGTGGGTGGTCACCGTGGGTCGCCTGAAGATCGGCTTCGATCTCGCTGGCGGCATAGATGAGTCGACCGGCTGCGCTGATCGGGTTGCGGCCCTGATGGGGCATCGCACCGTGAGCCATGGTGCCGGCAACGTCGACCCGGAGGCGGATCGCTCCCTTCTGGGTGTTGCACACCTCGCCTCCCTCGGGTTCGCACACGATCGCGCCGTCGACCCCTTCGGCGTGTCCCTTGGCGATGAAGTCGTGGACGCCGATCATCATCTCCTCCTCATCACAGAGGATGGCCAGCACGATCGACCCTGGAAAGGCGCCGCCCAATTGCACGGCCCGAGTTGCGAACATAAAGGCCCCGATTCCGCCCTTCATGTCGGCGGTGCCCCGCCCGTACATCCGGCCGTCGACGATCTCGGCTCCGAACGGGTCATAGGACCAGGTGGCGGGGTCCCCCTCGGTCACCACATCGGTGTGGCCCTCGAAGAGCAACCGGGGGCCGGTCTTCCCGCAGTCGATCGTGATGATTACGTTCGGACGGCCCGGTGCAACCTCTTCGACAAGGACATCCCAGCCGAAGTTTTCCGCCTGCTCCAGGACCACTGCGACGGCTGACGCCTCGCTGCGACCGAGGTCGGGGCGATTGACGCTGGGCGCCTGCACGAGGCGTTGAGTGAAGGCGACGAGCCCGTCGCGGTCGAGGTGGTCGAGCCGAGCGGTGACCACGGCGGCTTAGTTGACCGCCATCCGGGTGACGTCGAGCGAACCCGGCAGGTCGACCTCGTAGCCCGTGAGGCCCTTCGTTGCCACCGAGAGCTGCGGAATGACGAACAGCCATTGATCCGCGGCCTGAGCGGTGATCTCGTCGAGAACCTGAGCGTAGAGATCGTTGCGGATGTCGGCGTCGGGTTCGGCATCGGCCTGGGCGAGGATCGGAGCGACGTCGGGGCTGTCGTTGCCCCAGTAGTACTCGGCGTTGCCGTACTGCGCGAGGTCCAATGGTTCGACATGAGCCACGATCGACATGTCGAAGTCGTAGTTGGCGAACACGTCTTCCAGCCAAACACCCCACTCGACCGGGGTGATGTTGGCGGTGATTCCGACCTCGGCCAACTGGCTGGCGATGATCTCGCCACCGCGTCGGGCATAGGAAGGCGGCGGCAGCACGAGTTCGAGGGTCAGGTTCTCGGCGCCTGCTTCGGCGAGGAGTTCGCGAGCCCGGTCCTGATCGAAGTCGTACACACCGGTGAGATCCTTGTAGTACGGATCGAGAGGGGTGGAGAAGCTGCCGATGGGCGTTCCGTAACCCGAGTACGCCAAGTCGACGACCGCCTGACGGTCGATCGCATGGCTCACCGCCTGACGGATGCGGATGTCGTCGAGCGGAGGTCGACGGCCGTTCAGTGACAGCGTCACCTCGCCATAGGTCTGACCGGTGAGGACGTTGAAGCGATCGTCGTTCTCGAACCCGCTGAGGAGCTCGGGGGCCGAGACACCGGCGAGGAGGTCCAGTTCATCGGACAACATCGCATTGTTCAGTGCGTTGGGGTCGGTGATGTACTTGAAGTTGACGGTTTCGAGCAGAGGAGCGTCACCCCAGTAGCTGTCGCTGGCGGTGAGGGAGATCGAGTCGCCCACAACCCATTCATCGAACTCGAATGGGCCGGTTCCGACGGCGCTGTTCTCGATATCGCCGATTGCGTTCTGGTTGAGGATGGAGCCCTGACCCTGCGTCATGAAGAACAGGAGGCTCGAGCTGTTTTGTGTCAGCGTGACCTCGACGGTGCTGTCATCGACCGCCGTGACGGTTTCGATCGGGGCGTATGTTGTGGTGAAGGGGTGGTTCTCGTTCGTCGCCACGTTGTTGATGGAGAAGACGACATCGTCGGCGGTGAAGTCATCACCGTTATGCCAGGTGACCCCTGAGCGCAGGTTGAACGTATAGGAGAGGCCGTCGTCGCTGATGTCGTAACTCTCGGCCAGCAGGGGGGTGATCGAGCCGTCGGGTTGGAGGCGCACCAGGGTTTCGTACACGTTGTACAGCAGGACCTGCGGTATTGCGGCGGCGGGGCTGGCCGTGAGGTCGAGGGTGGGCGGCTCCAACTGAAGGCCGATGGTCACGTCAGTTTGGGCCGACTCTTCCGGCGCAGTCGTAGCGACGGACGTGGTGACTTCGGCCGGTTCGGTGGTGGTCGGGTTGTCCTGATCCCCACCGTCATCACCGCTGGTCACGGGGTCTGAACTGGTGCAGGCGGCGACGACCAGCGCGAGGGCCATCAGAAGGGCGAAGATCCGGCCGATCGAGAACGAAGATTGATTTGGGTGCATTGCGACGACTCTCCCTGTGCGTCGGCCAACCGAATTCTCGCCGTTGGCCCTGCT
>CALGOA010000153.1 GCA_937958015.1 uncultured Acidimicrobiales bacterium
CCTGGGCATCACCACCAAGACCGTGCACAACCACCTGAACGCGATCTATCGCAAACTGGACGCCCAGAGCCTCACCCACGCTGTCCTCGGCGCGGTCCGCCTCGGCATCATCGATCTCAACCACGAACCCGACGACCTGTAGGCTCTGCCTTCACTCGCCTCGGGCGGAGCGTGGCGCACGCTTTCTACGTCCTAGGGCGTTCTCTGGGCTCGATGTTCTCTGACTGGGTCGGGTCGTTGCGGCCACGTTGGCACGGAGCCAAACCTCTGCGTGCTGCTCACCGAATTTCGTCCTCCACCCACAAACTCTCGAAACTTTGTGCGGGGGCCACACCGACTGTGGGTGGAATTTGGGGGCCGTCGACTGGTGCGCAGCAGGTCGGGCGAACCGGGGCTTAACCCTTGGCTTTTTTGGCGTAACGATTGATGGCCAGCGGTGCGAACACGGCCACGATCGCGATCGACCAACCGACCGTGTAGATCACTGGATTCTGCAGCGGCCAGGCCGTTGGCTCTGGCGTACCCGTCGGGATGTTGCCGAAGAGTTCACGAGCTGCCTGGGTGACGGCCGAGACCGGGTTCCATTCGGCGAAGGCTCGTAGCGGTCCGGGAAGACTCTCGGCCGGCACGAATGTGTTCGCCACGAACGTGAGCGGGAAGATCACCATGAACGACGCGTTGTTGATCACCTCGACGCTCGGGACGAGAAGTGCGACATACGCCATCACCCAGCTAATCGCATATGCGAAAAGCAGAAGCAGAGCGAACCCGGCGATGGCGTCGATCACCGATCCTCGGATACGCCAGCCGACCAGCAGTCCGGTGATCGACATGATGATGATCGACAGGATGTTGTAGACCACGTCGGAGAGCGTTCGACCTGCAAGCACGGCCGAGCGCGACATGGGCAACGAACGGAATCGGTCGATGATGCCCTTCTGCATGTCTTCGGCGATACCGGCGCCGGTGAAGGTGGCACCGAACATGACCGTCTGGGCGAAGATGCCGGCGATCAGGAACTCCCGGTAGCTGGTGCCCTGAATATCGATCGAGTTCCCGAAGACGTACGCGAACAGCAACACGAACATGATGGGCGACAGCAACACGAAGACGAGCACCTCGGGGACCCTGGTGATCTTGATCACGTTGCGGTGAGCAACGACGGCGATGTCGTTGAATGTGGTAACGAGAGAGCTCATGCGTTGACCTCCTGGTCGTTGCTTTCGGATTGGGTGCCGTGTCCGGTGAGGGTGAGGAAGACGTCGTCGAGAGTGGGCCTGCGAAGCCCGATATCCGAGAGTGAAATCTGAGCTTCTCGCATGCCGTCGATCACTCGGCTCAACGAATCGATGCCGTGTTCGACGGGAACGAGAAGTGCTCGGGACCCTTCACCGCCCTCAACGCCACCCGAGGCATACCGGGCCAACACTTCCCGGGCGGCGGGCAGATCCGCAGCGTCGACCACCGACAGCTCCACCCGTTCGCCACCGAGCTCCGCCTTCAGCTGGTCGGCGGTACCGTTGGCAATCGCCTTTCCGCGATCGATGACCACGATGTCGTCGGCGAGCTGGTCGGCCTCCTCCAGGTACTGGGTGGTCAACAGCAACGTGGACCCGCCCGACACCAGTTCACGGATGACACCCCACAACTCGATCCGACTGCGCGGGTCCAGCCCGGTGGTGGGTTCGTCCAGGAACAACACCGGAGGCTCGGCCACCAACGCTCCGGCGAGGTCGATACGGCGTCGCATACCTCCCGAGAAACCCTTCACCGGGCGATCGGCGGCTTCGGTGAGGTCGAACCGTTCCAGCAGTTCCACGGCCCGTTGCTTGGACCGGGCCCGCCCGAGGTGATAGAGCCGACCGATCATGTGCAGGTTCTCACGGGCGGTGAGAACCTCGTCGACGGCTGCGTACTGTCCCGAAAGGCCGATTCGCTCCCGCACCAGTTCCGGCGAGGTCCGCAGGTCGGCACCTGCCACCTTGGCTTCGCCCGCATCGGGTTCGAGCAGGGTGGTCAGGATCGACACCGCAGTGGTCTTGCCGGCGCCATTCGGACCGAGCAAGCCGAGCACTGTTCCCTCCGGAACCACCAGGTCCAGTCCATCCAGCGCCGTCACGTCGCCATACCGTTTCGTCAGTCCATACGCCTCGATGGCGGTTCTTGTAGTCATCAAGTCCTCCTCAGGGATTTCTGTTCGTTCGTCGGGTCAGACCATAGGAAACAATGAGGACCGAATCTGTCCGCATTTCGATGCACACTGGAGAAATGTCGATCGACGCCACGGAACGAATCTTCGGTCTCCTGTCGTTATTGCAGACCCCAAGACTATGGAGCGGACCCGAGCTTGCCGAGCGTTTAAACGTCACCGTTCGGACCCTCCGCCGCGACATCGACCGACTGCGGCTTCTCGGTTATCCGGTCGACTCGGTCCCGGGTCGGGATGGCGGCTACCGACTCGGGGCCGGAAAGAACATGCCTCCCCTGGTTCTCGACGATGACGAAGCCGTGGCAATCGCCATCGGACTTCGGCTGGGCGCCAGAACCTCGCTCACCGGAATCGGTGAATCATCACAACGAGCCCTGGCGAAGATCGAGCAGTTGTTGCCCGACCGTCTGGGCCGCCGAATCGGTGCGATCACGACCAACCTCTCCACGTACGACTGGGGACCCGACCAGACGTCGATAGATGTCGAGGTGCTGGCGACACTGGCCCAGGGGTGTCGGGACTGTGAAGAAATGCGCTTCGACTACCGACGAGCCGACGGCGAAGCCACCGAACGGTTGGTTCGCCCCCACCGTGTGGTGGCACTCGGTCGACGGTGGTACGTCGCGGCCTGGGATGTCCGGCGTGACGACTGGCGAACATTTCGGCTGGATCGGATCGGATCCGTTATCCCCGCTGGTGTGCGCTTCGATCCGCTCGTAGTCCCCGGTGGTGACGCCGCAACTTTCGTTGCCAACTCCATCGAGAATCGACCCAAACCTTTCGGCGTCACCGTGACACTCCACCTGGACACCGAGACATGCCGCGAGCGTTGGCCTTCGATGGCGGATCGCATCGAATCGGCGGGTAGAGGACTATCGAGCGTTAGTACCTTCCAGGACTCGGTCGATCAGTTGGTGGGTTTCGTCATGTACGCCGCTCGCATCGCTCCGATCGAGGTGGACGGACCGCCGGAACTGGCCGAGCGGCTCTCGATCGCCAACCGTCGGATCGCACTGGCGCTGGACGATTCCGAACACTTGCCGGACCACATCGATTTCGAACCGACCGATGCTTAAGGAGTCGAAGAAACACCAAGTCGTTAGGAGCAACGCATGTCGACCGAAACCATCAACGCAGACGTCGTCGTCATTGGAATGGGACCCGCTGGAGAACACGTAGCGGGCAGTTTGGCCGAGAAGGGCCTGAGTGTCATCGGCATCGAGGCCGAACTCGTCGGCGGCGAATGCCCCTACTGGGGCTGCATTCCCTCCAAGATGATGATCCGAGCCGCCAACCTTCTTCAGGAGGCCCGCCGGGTCGAAGGAGTCGCTGGCACCGCATCGGTCACCCCCGACTGGGAACCGGTAGCCACCCGGATCCGCGATTCCGCCACCGACGACTGGAACGACCAGGTCGCTGTCGATCGGTTCGTCGGCAAGGGCGGCCAGTTCATCCGCGGGCGTGGTCGGCTCGACGGGCCGAAGACCGTCGTGGTCAACAATCAGCGCATCGAGGCCTCCATCGGTGTCGTCGTCGCCACCGGGACCTCAGCCGCAGTGCCCCCGATCCCCGGGCTCGACACCGTCGACTTCTGGACCAACCGGGAGGCGGTGTCAGCGAAGGAACTACCGGCGTCGCTGATCGTTCTCGGTGCGGGGGCGATCGGAGCCGAGGTGGCTCAGGTGATGAGTCGGTTCGGCACCAACGTCACCGTCGTCGAGGCACTCGACCGGGTCCTGCCGAATGAAGAACCCGAAGCAAGCGCCGTGGTGCGCGAAGCATGGGAAGCCGAGGGCATCTCGGTTCACACCGGAACCCGAGCGGTCGAGGTTCGTCGCGATGGTGAGAACACCATCGTCGTGCTCGAGGATGGAACCGAACTGTCAGCGGAGCGACTTCTTGTTGCCGTAGGTCGTTCGCTCAACGGGAAGGGCCTGGGTCTCGACACGGTCGGACTGCCAGCCGACGCCCGAAAGGTTGCTGTCGACGAGCGGATGAAGGCCGGTGAGGGCCTCTGGGCCGTCGGCGACATCACCGGTGAAGGTCTGTTCACCCACGTCGGCATGTACCAGGCCAACATCGCAATCGATTCGATCCAGGGAATCGACGGCGACAGCGCCAACTACGCGGCCATGTCAAGAGCCACGTTCACCGACCCCGAGGTGGGCTCGGTCGGACTCACCGAGCAGCAGGCCCGCGACGCTGGCATAAACGTCACGGCGCTGGTTCAGAACGTGGCCCACACCGCCAGGGGCTGGCTGCACGGCCCCGGCAACGAGGGTGTCATCAAGATCGTCATCGACGCTGACCGTGAGGTTGTCATCGGAGCCACAACCGCCGGCCCCCACGGTGGAGAGATGATCGCGATGCTCGCCTTAGCCGTCCACGCCGAAGTCCCGGTGTCCTCACTTCGAACGATGATCTACGCCTACCCGACGTTCTGGCGTGGCATCGAGGACACATTGAACCAACTCGGGTAGCTCCGCCCGAAATGGAAACCAGCGGCCGCCCACTTCGGGCGGCCGCTGAGGTTTTGCACCAACTCGGCCAAGGCTCGGGCGATGATCCGAGCCCTCGGCTCACAACTGGTGTTTGCGATACTCCCCCGGTGTCTGACCCACGAACTCCCTAAAAGCGGTGGCGAAATGGGCCCGGCTGGAGAAACCCACCCGGGACGCAACAGCTGCGGTCCCGATGTTCGACTCTCGTAGCAGTTCCGCCGCCTTTCGCAGCCGCACTTCCCGCAGGAAGGTCATGGGCGGAGTTCCGAACTGCGCCTTGAACTCGGCGGCGAAGGTCGTGCGACTCATCAGTGCGATCTCGGCCAGAGACTCAAGCGAATGATTGGCCCCGGGCCGTTGCACCATGGCATCCATCGCCGCCCCCAGACCCGAGTCCTCGAGCGCCGAAAGCCATGGAAGAGGGCACTCGCCGTCGGTGCAGAGTTCCCGAAAGGTGAGCACTAAACAGCGGTTCATCAGTGCCGTCATCATCTGCAGCGATCCCGCTTCATCGGTGATGCTCTCGGTGAGCAGCTGAGAGAACACGAAGTCCATCTGATCGGTGCCGGTGAAGTCGACCACCAGCGGTTCATGCAGGCGAGCGAAGAGTTTTGGGCCGTCGCCGAAACGGGCGGTGACCCGGCCACAGGCGATTCGGAGATCCGGCTCACCGTTCAACCCAAGCGCCTGCTTTCGCTCGAGACCTTCGGGAAACGACGGCTGCTCGAGCGGATCGGCCGAATCCAGCGCCACCACCACATGGTCCAGTCCGGGCGGAACAACGATCAGGTTCTTCGGAGCGAACGGCGTTTCCCTACTTCCATAGCGCACCACGCCGGAACCGCTCATCACAAAATGCAGGGTGGCCGAAGGAACTGGTTCGACCGGCAACTCACATCCCGTGGCGACCTCGCACAGGGCGAACGGCTCGATGGCCAGTGAAAGGTTGTCGAGAAGGCGGTCGAGGCGCATGGGCATTCCAACGTGAGTCCCGGTGCGACGGGGTGTGCAGGATTGTACGCAGCATCGTGCTACGCCGAGGGTGTTAGCCGTGGGGCTTGGAGAAGAGCACGCCAGCCGAGGTGAGCTCGTCGACCCTGTCCGCGTCGTAACCAATCGATGCCAGCACCGAGCCGTTGGACCAACCCACCGATTCCACCGGCGCATGCACGTTGGGCTCCAATCCCTGCACGACGAACGGATGGCCCGGATACGAGGCGGGACCCACGAGCGGATCGTCGTAGGTGATGATCGTGCCCCGTTCCACGAGATGTGGAATGGAGTCGAGGTCGGCCGGACTGTTCACCCGGGTTCCAGGGACCCGGTGCTCGGCCAGATGATCAATAACCGCGTCGTCGGTTTCGAAGGTCGCCATCCACGTCTCGATGAGCGCGCTCAGTTCGGCCCGGTTCTCCAACCGGGCGGTGTTGCCGAGGAAACGAGGGTCTTCCGCCAGGTCGGGGCGATCCATGGCCCGCCATAGGTTCTCCACCTGATTGGCGGTAACGATCAGAATGATCCATCCCTCCGGGCCAGCAAACACCCCCGCTGGTGAGATCGGTTGGTAGTCCCGACCCTGCCGCAGCGGCGTGTAATCGCCAAGGCTCGGAGCGTGGATACCGGTCTCGTGCATGTGGATCAGACAGTCCACCATCGCCACGTCGATGAACGCACCCTCGCCGGTCCGCTCGCGTCGAAAGAGCGCATGGCCGACCGCCGAGAATGCGTGAATCCCGGCGCTGGCATCGGCGTAGGCGGAGCCCACCAGAAGCGGCGGTCCATCGGGGAAGCCGGTCATGTGGGCCATGCCGCTGAAACCCTGCGCGATGAAATCGAACGCGGGCCGATCCGACAGTGGCCCCGACTGCCCGAACCCCGACACACTCACCATGACCAGGTCCGGTTTGACCGCCACCAGATCCTCGTAGGCCAACCCGTACCGGGCCATCACACCCGGACTGAAGTTCTCGACCACCACGTCGGCGGTGGCCACGAGTTCCAACGCGATCTGCCGACCCTCATCGGTACGGAAGTCGACACCCAGACTCTGCTTGCCGCGGTTCTGCTGAATCAGAAAGGCCGACCGCCGTTGTATCCGGGGCTGAAGGGCGCGGCTGGGGTCACCGTGGTCCGGCAGCTCCAACTTGATGCACTCGGCACCCTGTTCGACCATCAGTCGGGTACAGGCGGGTCCGGCCAGGTACTGACTGAAGTCGACGACCCGAATACCCTCTAGAAAGCCGTTTCCCGTCATCGTCGAACGCTCCAACCCACCAGGGAACCCTACGACCTTCGACGGGCCACCCGAAATTCTCCGGCCTCACCTCAGGCGAGTGATCAGAACTTCTCGCGGCGGAAGGTGAGACGCTTGCCTCGAATGTTGACGCCCTTCATCGCAGCGAGAACGTTGTCGACCTGCCCCGACGGGACAGAAACCAGCGAGAACTTCTCTTTGATTTCGATGGGACCGATCTCGGAACCGGGAACGCCCGCTTCACCTGCAATCGCTCCGACGAGATCCTTGGGGCGCATGCCGGTGTTCTTGCCGCCGCTCACATAAAGGCGAGTCCGATCACCTTCATTGGCGAATTTGCCGTTGCGACGTTGTGGTCGGTCCTTCTTGTAGTCGCCCCTGCCGTTGCGGTCGTTCTTGAAGTCGGGACGCTCGCGGAACTTGGCGGTGGGAATCTCTGAAGTGTCGGTTTCCGGTGCGGTCGCCTCGTGAAGCAGGCGAAGGGCGGCGGCGGCGATCTCGAACGAGTTCAGGTCGTTCTCGTCTTTCAGACGCTCCGCCATCGCGCGATAGTCGGCGTTGTCATCGGAGGCGATGGCTTCGAGCACCGACTTCTCGGTGATGGTGAAGCGGCGGGCCCGTAGGTCGTCGACCGACGGGATGTCGGCATGGGTCAGCTTCTTCTTCACGACCCGTTCGATGTTCTTGATCAAACGTTGCTCGCGGGGCTCCGACAGTGTGATGGCGACACCCTGGCGTCCGGCTCGCCCAACCCGACCGATGCGGTGCACATAGGCCTCGGGTTCGGTGGGGACATCGAAGTTGACCACGTGGGTGAGGTGGCTGATGTCGAGTCCACGAGCTGCAACGTCGGTTGCGAGGAGCAGGTTCGATACGCGGTTCTTGAGTTTGCCCAACGCACGATCGCGCTGTTCCTGACTCATGCCGCCGTGCAGCGCTTCGGCGCGGTAGCCGCGGGCGTTCAACGTTTCGGCCAACTGATCGACGATCACCCGGGTCTTGCAGAACACGATCGCCGCCTCGGGAGCTTCCATGTCGAGGATGCGTCCGAGGGCCGAGGGTTTGTGATGCCGGTTGACGGTGTAGACGGTCTGGGTGACCTGGGGAAGGCTGTCGGGGTCGTCTTTGGGTTTTGCGATCTTGACGATCTCGGGGTCGGTCAGGTGACTTCGCGCGATCGAGTTGACCCGAGGTGGCATGGTGGCCGAGAACAGGACGGTCTGTCGTTCCGAAGGGAGTTCGCTGAGGATCGCTTCAAGATCCTCGGCGAAACCCATGTCTAACATCTCGTCTGCCTCGTCGAGCACCACAACCTCGATCGTGGACAGGTCGAGCGTGCGCCGGCCGATGTGGTCGAGGGCTCGTCCCGGCGTGGCGACCACCACGTCGACGCCGCGACGGATGTCTTTGATCTGTCCGTAGATCGGCTGACCACCGAACACCGCAACGACGCGGGCACCGACGGGTTTGCCGTAGTCCTTGAACGACTGCGACACCTGCATGGCCAGTTCGCGGGTGGGCGCAAGCACCAGAGCGGTGGGCCCATTGGGCCGGCTTCCTTCTTCCCTCGCCTGGGCCATGCGCTGCAGGATGGGCAGCGCAAACGCAGCGGTCTTACCAGTGCCGGTGGCGGCCTGGCCGATCATGTCGCGACCCTCGAGCAGAATCGGGATCGCCTCCGACTGGATCGGAGTGGGTTCGGAGTAACCGAGCTTGGTCAGCTCATCGAGTACGGAAGAGTGCAGCCCAAGAGCGGCAAAGCCGGTCGATCCGGCGTCGGGGGAATCAGGATTGTCAAGCATCGCGGGCCTTCGGAGAGAGAACCCAAGAGTGTAGGCGCCGATCAGCTCCCCTCCCCGGTGCAGCGATGGGCCATTCGACACCCCTCGAACAACCGCCCGAGGCGCACCGCGGTCAGAACGGGCCGGGCGCCGGCGGACCGCCAAGTGGGAACCGGCGAGAACTACTCGTCACGAAGCGCGTAGAAGGTGCCGTTGCGGGAGCCGACGAAGATCCCGCCATCCCAGACAGCCGGGGTACTTTCGAGACAACCTTCACCCAGGAAGATCGACCACAGCTCGGCCGGTTGGGCATTGGTATCGGACACGTCGAAGCCGTGCATGACACCGTCGCAGTCACCCTGGATCAGAGTGTCGTCCACCACCACGGGGCTCTGCCAGGTTGGTCCGGGCAGGTCGATCAACCAGCGCTGAGACCCATCGGCACGGTCGAGGCCGAGGATCTCTCCGTCGTCGGTGGCCACGATCAGGATGTCCTCATGCAGGGCGGGGGTGGCCCAAACGCCCGAGCTCACACCGCTGTTGGCCTGCACGTTCCACACGAGCGGATCGTCGGGTCGGGTGGGGTCCAGCTTCAGAACTTGTCCCAGCTCCTTCGCCCGCGCCCGACCTTTTTCGTACTCGACCCCGGCATAGATGAAACCTTCGTCGTCGATCACCAACGTCGCATCGACATCTTCCCCGGCCCAGAACCGGAAGACTCGTTCGGGGGTGCCGCCCTCGGGAATCGAGCCAATATCCCAACCCTGGATGAGGCCGCTCGAATTGGCGAAGTACACGGTGTCGCCGCTGATCGCCACGGAGTTCTCGATGCTCTGTTCGTTCGAGGTGACACTGAGCAACTCCGAGTCCCACGACTCGGTGGAGAAGACGATTTCGGGATCCACCGTGACCAGACCGTCGGCGTCATAGCCACGGTTCAGTTTCACGATGAAGAAGCGGCTGTTCTCGCCACCTTCGAACAGATAGTCATCGATGATGAGACCGCTGCCGTCCCAGTCGTCGTTCCACTTGGTTGGTTTGACGGCGTCGGCGTTCAGCTTCCACAATGCTTCGGGCTCGGGCCGGTCGATCGCCACGACGTGGTAGTTGTCATCGCGACTTCCCGTGTACATCAGCGGGTACCCGTCGGGGTCGATGGTGATCGACCCCTTGATGATGTCGTTGGTGGCGTAGGGACCGTACACCTCTTCGCCCGTGAGCGGATCGAGGAAGGTCACGTTGCGGTCATACCCGCCAAACGCAATCCACCATGCGTCGGGGCCGGCGTTTGCGGATTCGGGCGGACGGAACACAGCGGGCTGGCCGGTCCAGCCTGAGCCACACCAGACCTTGCTCACTCCGCCGACGGGGGAATTGGCGCAGCCGATCTCGTGGGTCCAGGCCACGACCGGATCGCTCGGAACGTTGCGGCCATAGAACGAGCGGGTCGGGTTGCCTCGGAAGGTCAACAGTCCCTCGACCGCTCCCAGTTCCGACCAGGGTTCACCTGAGGAGACCGGATCGACCCAACCTTCATAGGGCGGGATGGTTGTGGTGGTTGTTGTCGGCACCGTGGTTGTGGTGGTGGTCGGCGCCACGGTGGTGGGTGGCACTTCGACGGACGTGCCGGCCACCTCGGGCGAGTCATCACTCTCGGCGCCGCCGAAGAAGGTCAGGTTGGTGTCGGTGAGTTCCGCCGTCCATAGCCCAGCGGCCACCGCGCACAGGGCGAACGCGACGGCGAACATCACACCGGTTCGTTTCATTTACGACAGGCCACCCTCGGCGACCATCCGCTCCAGCGTGAGCTCGGGGTGATCGGCCAGCACCCGGTCCATCCAGTACTTGCTCTCGAAGAGTGCGAGGTGCAATCCGTTGGCGCGCATCAGCACATCGACGCCCTGCATCGCCCGTAGTTCGGGTGCACTCTCGGCGTCGGTCTTGCGGGCAATGGAGTAACGGGTGCTGGTGAGCTCCACCGGTGCACCGAACTCGTTCTCCAACCGGTTGACGGCCACTTCGAACTGCAGCTGACCGACGGCGGCAAGCACCGGCGCCTGGTCACCGATATCGGGCAGGCGAAGCACCTGAACCGCACCCTCCTCGTCCAGCTGGGCGATGCCCTTTCGGAACTGCTTGAACTTCGACGTGTCCTTCACTCGCGCCACCATGAAGTGTTCGGGAGCGAAGGCCGGAAGATCGGGGAACTGGGCGGGTTCACCGGTATAGATCGCATCGCCGACCCGGACATCGTTGGCGTTGACCAGACCCAGGATGTCGCCGGGGAAGGCGGTGTCGACCGTCTCGCGGTCCTGTCCGAACAGCGTCTGCGCGTACTTGGTGGAGAACTGTCGGCCGCTGCCGCCGGCGGTGGCGATCAGCCCTCGCTCGAACTTGCCGCTACAGACCCGGACGAAAGCGATGCGATCGCGGTGGGACTTGTCCATACCGGCCTGAACTTTAAAGACGAGCCCCGAGAAGTCGGCATCGACGGCGCGACGGCTGCCATCTTTGAGAACCTTCGGCGCTGGAGCCGGGACCAAATCCACCACGCCGTCGAGCAGGGCCCGGACACCGAAGTTGGTCATGGCAGAGCCGAAGAACACCGGCGTGGATTCACAAGCCAGGAAGGTCTTGATGTCCGGGTTCCGTTCGAGCATCTCGAGCAGTTCGGCCTCTTCGCTGGCGTTCTCCCAAGCTTCTCCCTCATCCTTGGCCGCCTGCTCGGCCGACACGATTTCTTCGGGAGCGATGGTGCTGCCTCGAGCGGTGCGCTCGAAGCGGATGTAGTCGCCGGTCTTGCGATCGATGATGCCCTTGAACTCTCCAGCCAGACCTACCGGCCAAGTGACGGGGGTGGGTTCGACGATCAGGGTCTGCTCGATCTCGTCGAGCAGTTCCAAAGCACCCTTGCCGGGGCGGTCCCACTTGTTGATGAAGGTCATGAACGGGATCTCGCGTTCCCGGCAGACCTCGAACAACTTCAGCGTCTGGGGTTCGATGCCCTTACCGGCGTCGAGCACCATCACGGCGGCGTCGGCGGCAGCCAGCACGCGGTAGGTGTCCTCGGAGAAGTCGCGGTGACCCGGCGTGTCGAGGAGGTTGATGATGCAATCGCGATATTCGAACTGCAGCGCCGCCGACGTAATGGAGATGCCGCGCTGTTGCTCCATCTCCATCCAGTCCGACGTTGCCGACCGACGACCCTCGCGGGCCTTCACCGCACCGGCGCCGGAACTGAGCGCGCCGCCATAAAGCAGGAACTTCTCGGTCAGAGTGGTCTTGCCGGCGTCGGGGTGGGAGATGATCGCAAACGTCCGACGACGCGCTGCTTCCGCCTTGACATCTGAGGATCCCACCTCATGAGTCTACGAGCTTGGGACAGCGTGGGCGGGCGGTTTGCTGCCGATCTGCCCGTCGGACCCATTCGGGGAGAAGGCCCGCCTCAGTTCGACTGACCCCACGCCTCCCGCCATCCAAGCTTGCGGTCGGTGTGGATAACCGAGCGGACGTAGACCCGTTCCGCGACCAGCAACACCATGACCGCGGCGATCGCCGTGACGGCCATGACACCGATGACCTCCCAGACGCCAGCGTCACCGGTGGCAATGCGGCCCGGCATCGTGAAGGGCGCCGCGAACGGGATCCAGCTGCCCAAGCCCAAAGCAAAAAGCCGTAAGCCGTCGGTGTGGCGCCAACGCCCGCCAGCTGCCGAGGCCCAAGGGATCCGTTCTTCCTGATGGGAACGACATCGGAGCCGTTCTGCCCTTTGGGGACACCGTGCGATGGTGTCACCATCAGGAATTTGAAGAAGTGGAGCTGAGGGGAATCGAACCCCTGACATCTGCCTTGCAAAGGCAGCGCTCTACCAACTGAGCTACAGCCCCACGGGAGTGATGAGGATAGCGGAAGTTACTCGTCCGGCGTGATGAAAATCTCGATCCACGAGCCGGTGTCGATCACGTCGGCTGCGAGCTGGCGGATATCAGCGCGGCTGGTGCGGGACACGATCTCGAAGCCCGCCTGATTGGTGAGGACCGGGGAACCCTCGGTCGACTCCTCCAGCAGCTGGTCGATGATGTCACCGTTGGAGATGAAGTTGTAGTTGTCGGTGACAACCGCAACCGCTCGGCCGAACTCGGCGTCGGTGGGACCTTCGGTATCCAGCTGCGTGAGTTCGGACAGCAACGTCTCTCTGATCTCGTCGAGTCGGGCCGGATCGCCAGCCACATTGATGAAGAGCTGACTCTCGCTCTGGGGTTCATCGATGAACGACACTGAAGCGGACCCGCCGTTGTAGCTCGCACCCAGTTCCTCGCGGATCCGGGTGAAGAGGCGTTCCTCCATCAGCGCCTGCAGAACCTCGGCGTGAACCCGATCGCTGTCATCGAATTCGACCGGAGCGGTGAACAACATGGTGAGCACGCCGGCGCCACCGACCGGGCCGGCGGTCTGTTCGACGGTCACAACTCCCCCGGGCCGATCGTCCAGAAGATTCGTCCACGAGTCGACCGGTCGGGTCGGCACCGTGCCGATGTATCGACGGGCCAGGTCCTCGACGTCGCCCTCGTCGGCGTCACCGACGACGACGAGCACGAGATCGTCAACGCCGACCATCCGATCCCGGTACAGCTCAAGGGCCAGGTCGGGCGTCAGACGGTCCAGTTCGTCACGATCGAGGTTCGGATTCCGGTCCGGGTCCTCACCATTGATCGCCTCGGCCAGCGCACGATTGGCCGCTACCTGAGGTCGGTTCTGGGCGGCACGAAGCGCCTCGGTCTGTTGGACCACGACCCGGTTGAAAGCCGAGTCGTCCACCCGAGGCTGGGTCAGGTACAGGTTCATCAGCTGGAAAGCGATCTCGAGATCCTCGGGCGACGCCTGCGCCGAGAGTCCCTCTCCCGTCTCGAAGGCGAACGGTTGCACGCCGACAACCTTGTCCGAGAGATACCGATCGATTGCGATCTTGTTCAGGTCGCCGACGCCACTCTCGGACACCATTGCGATCGCGGGATCGAGCAGGGGTTGGTCCGCGGCAGGCAGCAGTGACCAGCCGCCCTCGGACAGGCCAAAGACGTTGACCAGCCCGGACGAGATCGTGGACTCGGCGAAGATCACCTTCGCCCCGTTCTCGAAGGTCCATTCCTGACCGCCGGCTGCCTCCAGGGTTCGTTCGGCCACAACGTCGGCTGGATCGGGACGGACCATCAGCTCGTCGATCGATTCCACATCATCGTCGACGCCGTCGATCGCCGTCGCACCTTCGGCGAGGGCGGTGAGTTCCTCGACCGTTGGCAGTGCAGCCGCATCGGGGCCCACCACCAGAATGATCGGCTTCGACGTCTCGGTGAGCCAACGGAAATACCCGGTCAGGTCTTCCGGAGACGTTCCATCGATCAGGGCGGTTACCCGTTCGGCCTTGGCCGAAGCTTCCGATGCATCGGCACCACCCAGAAACAGCTGTGAGTAGAGGTCGGCCCACTGGGCGTCCTGACGACTGTCGAGCTGAGCCAGTTCCTGCTGCAGTGCGGCTCGCTGAGTCTCGCGAGCGCGCTCCACCTCGGCCTCTGTGAACCCATCCCGAGCGACCGTGGCCATCAGGTTCAGAAACTCTTCGGTTCCGGCCGCGAGGTCAGGGCCGTCAACGTTGAATCCGAACATCGACAGGTGCCGAGCCGCCGAGAACGGTCCGCCGCTCGCTCGTACCAGCGAACTGGTTCCGCCCGAGATCGACTCGTTCAGTCGGTTCACGATCATCTGCGCAATCAGCGCATCCCACTGATCGAGCTGTTCTCCGCCGAAGGTGCCGGGGTTTCGACTGGGCACCCGGTAGTCGATCGAGATGAAGGTTCCGTCCAACCCGGGATCGGCGAGAACTTCGACCGCGGTTGGAAGGTCGAGCGAGATCTCCGGTTCGATCCGGGGCGGATGGTCATCACCACGACGTTCGAAATCACTGAAGGTCTCGGTGACGAAGTCTTCCAGGTCCTGAAGGGGCAGGTCGCCCACGGCCACGACCGCCATGTTGTCGGGCCGGTACCAGCGGTCGTAAAACTCACGCGTGTCGGCTTGAACGGTGGACATGATCTGGTCCTCGGTGCCGATGGGGCTGCGATCCTCGTAGGGCGTGCCGTCGTAGTACAACTCCTCGAACACTCGGTTCACCTCGGCGCCGGCCTGTTCGCGACGAAGCCGGAACTCCTCACGGACCACGCCTCGCTCGGCGATCACTTCGTCAGAGTCCATGAGCGCTTCGCCCGCCCACTCCCGGAGCACCGTGAAGGCGGTCTCGGCGTTGTTGCCCTGCAACGGAACCTCGAGTTGGTAAACGGTTTCATCGAAGCTGGTGTAGGCGTTGAGGTCGGGTCCGATCTGAGAACCGAGTGCACGCAACTCTGCATCCAGTGCGTTGCCCGGGTATCTGGTGGTGCCGTTGAACAGCATGTGCTCTGCGAAATGTGCGATTTGATCGGTCGGTTCGACCTGCTGCAGTGAGCCGGCATTCACCGCCAGTCGGACCGAGAGTTTTCCGCCCGGTGCGTCGTTGCGCCGCAGGTAGTAGGTGAGTCCGTTGTCGAGGGTGCCGATCAGCACGTCATCGTCGACCGGTAGCGGGGTGTCGTCGATGATCGGTTCGATTCCGGCCGGGTTCGTGGTGGGATCGGCAGCGGTGGTGTCGGAACCGCCGTCGACAACTTCGGTAGTGGGTGCGGTCGTCTCCTGCGAACTCGGCGTGGAGGAACTTCCGGTGCACGCAGCAGCGACGAGCGCTATCGCAAGGATGACGATGCCTGGCGAAAGGTTCTTCCGATGATTCATGGGGACTCCGAACGCCGTGGTGAGGGGGTCGCGACCCGTCCAAGCTGAGCACAAAACGGGGGCAGGGTCCTATCGGCATCACCAGGCGACCCGAAAGTGACACGACGCGCAGCAAACGTTCGTTTGTCACCCGATTGGGCAATATTCGTTGCCGCAGGTTTAAGAATTTGCGTCACCGTGCGACTCTATGAAGATGTCAGAACATGCATCGGGGTTCTTCAACAGGCAGCTGGATACCACCGTTGCCTACCTGCTCGACACCTCGATCGAGTCGGCGCAACAACTGATCAACGACTTTCGAACCATCGGGGAGACCGACGCATCGACCCTGGCGATCGTGTCGGATCTCATCGTGACCAGCATGAACAGCACCACGCTGTCCGATGACGTTGAGTTGCCCTCCACGCCAGCTGGCGCGTTCTTGTAGACCTCTCCGGGAGCTGTCGTCCGGCCGGATCTAGACCCGCTCGAACAC
>CALGOA010000154.1 GCA_937958015.1 uncultured Acidimicrobiales bacterium
TTCTTGGCCGAATCGATCACGATCGGTTTGAACACATCATCGTGGTGGACGACGGATCCGCCGATCCGTTGCACGACCTACCGGGAGCGGTCACGATTCTCCGCCACGATCGATCGCAGGGTGCCGCGGCGGCCCGCAATAGCGGTTGGCGATCAACGTCGAGCGATGTTGTGCTGTTTCTCGACGCCGACATCGACGAGCCGGGTTCGGTTCTAGCGCTTATGGCGGTATTCGATGATCCAGACATCGGAGCGGTTGCACCACGAATAGTTGGCTCTCAAAATGCATCGACCACCGGCGGCCCACAACGCTGGATCGAGTCTCTCGATATGGGAACCCTCGCCAGCTCGGTGGCGCCCAGAACGCGAGTTCCGTATGTGCCGACCGCAGCCATGCTGGTCAGGAGGCGGGCGTTGCTTTCGATCGATGGCTTCGATCCGACGATGCCCTTGGGTGAGGATGTCGACCTGGTGTGGCGGTTGCGGGAGGCCGGGTGGATCGTCCGGTACGAGCCGTCGGTGGTTTCCAGCCACACTCCCCGGCGGTCCGAACGGGACTGGCGTCGCCAACGTTTCGTGTATGGCCGCAGCAACGCCGCACTGGCAGCTCGCCATCCAGAAAAGGTCGTGGCGTTTGAGGGCACGGTCGGCAACGTGGTGCCGTGGCTGTGCGCTTTCACCTTGACGCCGTTGGGATCGGCCGTCGGTCTGGCCGCTGCGACCATCGGCGTGTTCCCCCTCTGGCGTCGATTTCGCCGGTTGGGGGCCGATGAGACAGGGGCCCGAGCCGTTCGCGACGCGGTCGACTTTCAACTGTTGGGCCTACGGTACGCAGGCGGTGCGTTGGCCACCGGCGTGCGGCGGTCCTGGCTACCCGGGGCTGCCATCGTGTGTGTCCTGCGGCGCCGGTCGATGATCGGACTCGCCGCGGCGATGATCGTTCCCCATGTTCGGTCGTGGCGCACCCAACCAGAGAGTGTCACGGTTCATCGGTGGGTGGGAGCCCACCTGGCCGACGATGTGAGCTACTGCGCCGGACAGTGGGCTGAGAGCTTGCGCCGCCGATCGTTCCGGTCGCTTCGACCGTCGATATCGCCGTTGCGACGTTTCTTTGTACATGCCCCTGCGGTGACGCTCCGGGAACCCCAGACCTAAACCACACCTTGAAAACACAAGAACAGAGAACGGACGCGTCCCGCGGCGGCCGGGTACAAGGCGGCAACCACGGGGACGCTCCGGTGCGGGCCCGGGAAGGGTCTAGATCTCGATGCTGTTGGTTCGGGCGGCGTCGCTGAACCAGAGGGCGCTCTTCTTCGGGATACGTTCTTGCGTTTGGTAGTCGACCTCGATGATTCCGAACGTTGGCCCGTAACCCCAGGCCCATTCGAAGTTGTCGAAGAGCGACCACACGAGGTATCCCTCCATCGGGACGCCCTCCTGTATCGCGGCGTGGACCTGCGCAATGTGGTCACGCACGTAGGCGAGGCGGTCGTCGTCGATGATGCGCTCGCCGTCCCGCTTGTCGTCAGGCATCGGGCACCCGTTCTCGGTGATCAGATACGAGCGGAACTTGTATCGAGCGTGGAGCTCACGCAGCAGAGAGCCGAGCGACGGCGGGTGGATCTCCCACCCCATCGTGTTCCGGGGAGTATCTGGAGGCGCAACATAACTATTGTCGGCCGAGACGATGGAGCGGGTATAGAAGTTGATCCCGAGTAGATCGATCGGTGCGGAGATCAGCGCCATGTCGCCGTCGTGCACCTCGGAGTAGTCCCACTCGTAGTGTTCAGCGGTCTTGGCGGGGTAACCGAGACCGGCGATGGGATCGGCATACCAACGGTTCTCCAGATCGTTTTGACGCTCGGTTTCGGCCCGATCGGCTTCGGAATCTGTCGCCGGTTCGGCGGGGGTGAAGTTGATCACGATGGCGACTCGACTGCTGGGTGCCGTCGCTCGGATTCGTTCGGCCGCCAACCCATGCCCCAGGAGCAAATGGTGAGATGCCGCGAACCCCTCGGCCATCGATGTGCGGCCGGGCGCATGTTCACCTGTCACGTACCCGTGGTTGGCCGACACGAACGGTTCGTTCAGGGTGGTGTAGGTGTCGACGCGATCGCCGAGTCGTCGTACCACGGCCTCGGCGTAATCGGCGAAACGGTATGCGGTATCGCGGTTCACCCAGCCGTTGGCGTCTTCAAGATACTGGGGTAGGTCCCAGTGATAGAGCGTGGGAAGCGGGCGAATGCCGGCTCCGAGGAGTTCCTCGACGAGTTTGTCGTAGAAATCCAACCCTTTCGTATTCACCGCCCCGTCGGCCTCAGGCACGATCCGGGGCCAGGCGATCGAGAACCGGTAGGCGTCGAAACCGAGTTCGCTCATCAGCGCAACGTCGGATCGGTAGCGGTTGTAGTGATCGCAGGCCACGTCGCCGTTTGACCCGTCCTTGATATTGCCGGGAACGGCGCAGAAGGTGTCCCAGATGCTCGGGCCGCGACCGTCCACATCGTGGGCGCCTTCGATCTGATACGACGAGGTGGCCGAGCCCCAGTAGAAACCCTCGGGGAACGTCAGGATCTGACCGGTTGACCCAGCCCCTTCATTGGAAGCGTTTTCATTCACTGCCACGTCGAACTACCTGTTCTCTCAAATGAACCAACTACGCAGGCCGCAGGGCTCAGCGGACGAAACCCGAACACGGTGACCACACCGTTGTTCGTTCGGCCGACATGCTTTCATGGAAGCGCTTCCAACGCAAGGGTAATCTGCGATCGGAACGACCGTTACACTAGACCCGACATGGCAGACGATGTAACCCTCGGCGAGGTTGCCCGAAAAAGCGGGGTCTCCATGGCCGCCGCCTCGCGTGCCCTCAATAGCAAAGACGGGGTTCGACCCGAGGTTCGTGACCGGGTTCGACTGGTGGCCGAGGCCCTCGGATACCGACCCAACCGAGCCGCCCGGAACCTCGCTGGTGGCCGCTCGTCCGTCGTCGGCTTCGTCGTTGGTAGTGGAGAGTTGCGCCTGGACTCCTACGGCGCATCGTTGGTCCAGTCGATGGCCCGCGCCGCCGACGCCCATGACGAGGGCCTGATGCTTCTGATGGATTCGAAGGAACCGAACGTGGCCGTTCAGAACCTGATCGGCGACGGTCTGATCGACGGTGTGATCGTGAGCGCCGTTGCCATCGGCGAGCGATGGGTCGAGGAACTGCTCGACGCCCGGGTTCCCACCGTCCTGGTTGGAGAACACCCGCGCCGCAGCGATGTGTCGGTCGTAAACGTTGAGAACTGCGAGTCCTCAGCCCAGATCGTGGGCCACCTGCTGGATACCGGTTGCCGGTCCGTGGCCACCGTCACCGGCCCCATGACGCGGGTGGATGCGTCGCTGCGACTCCAGGGATATCGGCTGGCCCATGAACGACGCGGGCTCGAGATCGATGAGCGCATGATCTTCCACTCCGACTTCGATCGCCGGTCAGGATACGAACTGACCGAGACGGTGGTTGCGTGTGGCGCCGACGGTGTTTTCGGCAGCAACGACGAGATGTCTCTCGGGTTGATGCGGGGCTTTGGCGAACGCGGGATCAAGATGCCCGATGACATTGCGATCGCCGGATTCGACGGCACGTCCGAGACCGAGCAGGGTGTCCCGGCGCTCACCACGGTGCTTCAGCCCTTCCAGGAAATCGCCAACACTGCGATCGAGACACTGCTGCGCCTGATGGAAGATTCGGACCCGCCACCACTGGAACAGCTGGTTATCCCGGAGATCTTCTTCGGCGAGACCACCCGGAACCCACAACCGGGCGAGGGCTAACTACCGTCGTCGAGACATCGCCGCCAGTCGAGCGACGAGCACTTCCATCTGCGTGTCGGTGTCGATTGCCGTGCCGCCCCGCACGCCGAGGTCGGCCGTTGCCAGCAGGCCGAAGACGTCGCGCAACTTCCGGGGGCCAAGGGAGCGGCTGAGGTTCAGCGCTTTCTTGGCCGGGAAGGTGCTGCCCTTCATCCCTAGGAGGGCCGCCGCATCCTTCTCGCTTCCGACGCCGGAGCCGTCGAGCGCCAAGGCCCGTTGGTAGTGACCGTGCAGGGTGGCGAGAATCTGTAGGGCGTGGCGCTCTCCCCCACCCATCATGCGATGCAGCTTTTCGAGTGCGACGCCGATGTTGCCCTGATCGATGGCATCGGTGAGTTCCCATGGCGGCACGTCGGCAGCTTCACCGAGGAACGGTTCGACATCGGATGCGCTGAGGCCGGTTCCCTCACCAAAGGTGGAGGCGAGCGCCTCGAGAACCGACGCGGCTCGACCGACGTCGTCGCCGAGGCGATCCGAGATGAGCGCCTTGGCGCCCGAGTCCAATGACACCGACGCCTCTGCCATCTGTTTGTCGAGGAGTTGTTTGCGACCCTTGCCCTTGGGAGCTGCGTCGATCTCCTTGGCCCCCGCCTTCTTGAGGGCCTCCTTCAGCGTCTTCGGCACGGCCGGGAGTCGTTGACTATTGGCTCCCTTTTCCCACACCAGCACCAGGTCGGTGGACTCGGTCGGATCGTCGAGATATCGCACCAACGCAGCGACGTCATCCTGTTTGGAGAAGATGCCAAGATGCCGACCGACCACCACCCGGCGCTCGGTGAGGAACGGCAAAGTCTGGGCGGAGGTCACCAGCGCCGCGATCGACGTTTGACCGCCATCGCCGATCAACTGCGCCTCGGTGATCTCGTCGACCATCAGCGTCCTGTCACCGTCGCCGACCAGCTGGTCGACCACCTTGGCCAGTGCCTGAGCCACCAACGTGGGGTCATCACCCTTGAGGAACTCGATCATGAGGCTGCCAGTATCTCGGCCATCGCATCGGCGACCCGCCGGGAACCCTTCACATCGTGGGCTCGGAGGATCCGACACCCCTTGGCGATCCCGACCGCATGGCACGCCATGGACCCTTCGTTGATGTCGTGACGTTCGGTCTCCAGGAGTTCGAAGAGGAACCTCTTGTTCGACGCCGACAGCAACAGCGGGAAACCCAACAACGCCAGTTCTTCCGAGCGGTTGAGCAGGTCCCAGCTCATGTACCGGTTCTTGCCAAGGTCCATGCCGGCATCGATGATGATGCGCTGCCGCTGGATTCCAGCGTCGAGCGCCATCTGCGCCCGGTCGGCCAGAAACGCCCGGACGTCGGAGATCAGATCGTCATAGTGGGGCTCGGGGTCGGGCACCCGGGGCCCGATACGGATGTGGGTGGCGATCACCGAGGCATCGTGTTTCGCCGCGACCTCGAGATAACGAGGATCCTCGAAGCCGCTGATGTCGTTGGCGATGACCGCACCTTTCTCACAACACGCATCGAGCACGTCGGGGTTCCAGGTATCGATGCTTACCGGCAGGTCGAACCGTTCCACGAGGGCCTCGACCGCGGGGACGACCCGGCGCAGTTCCTCTTCGAGGTCTACCTCGTCGCCCGGCCCGGCTTTCACACCACCCACGTCGAGGAAGTCTGCGCCCTGAACTACGAGGCTTTCGGCCTTGCGAAGGAAGTCGTCGAACTCCCAGTACTCGCCAGCGTCATAAAACGAGTCCGGCGTGCGGTTGAGAATGCCCATAACCAACGCTCGATGGGTGATATCGAACGGCGTGTCGCCCAGCTCAAGAATCACGGGTTCGGCACCGCCATTGTCCACCGCTTCAAGCTACCGGCGGGGCCCGGAACCCACATCGGTAGCCTTGTTCCATGACCACGGTTCTGCAGAAGTTCGAGATCGGCGCCCAGTGGCCGACCCTCGACCCCTTCCTCTTCACCGCCCATCACAACGACCACTACCCGGCTGGCACCCCATCGCGCGGTCCCGATCCGGCTGAACTACACGGACGGGAAATGGGCAGCGACTTCTCCGGTCAGGACGGCTGGAGTATGTATCACGGTCAGAACGTGCCGGGCTTCCCGCAACACCCGCATCGCGGATTCGAGACGATCACCTATGTGCGGCAGGGTTTCTGCGATCACACCGATTCGATGGGAGCCGCAGCTCGATTTGGCCAGGGTGATGCCCAGTGGGTCACCACCGGCTCGGGTGTTGTCCACGCCGAGATGTTTCCCCTCCTCAACGAAGACGATGAGAATCCGCTCGAACTTTTCCAGATCTGGCTGAACCTGCCGGCTCACGACAAGATGGTGCCGGCCTACTTCACGATGTTGTGGAGCGAGGACACGCCCCGGATCGTGCGCAAGGACCGAAAGAATCGGCGCACCCTGGTCACGCTGATCGCCGGCTCGTTCGGTGATGCATCGGCGCAGTTGCCGCCGCCGAATTCGTGGGCATCGAAAGTGCAGGCCGGAATCGGCATCTGGCACATCCAGATGCAACCGAACGCCGAGTTCGAACTTCCCCATACCGAGTCCGCCGATATCAACCGGGCGATCTACGTGTTCGACGGATCCTGGATCGAGGTCGACGGCGTCGAGGTGGAATCTGGCATGGGCGCGGTGCTGCGCTCGGACGTGCCGACCAAGTTGATAGCGGGTGATGACCCGGTCGACGCAATGGTCCTACAGGGCCGACCGATCGGCGAACCGGTGGCTCAATATGGCCCGTTCGTCATGAACACCGAGGCCGAAATCCGTCAGGCGTTCGCCGACTATCAGCAGACCCAATTCGGCGGTTGGCCCTGGCCTCAGGATGACCCGGATCACGGTGACGCCTCACAGGGTCGGTTCGCCCGTCACGCCGACGGACGAGTCGAGAAGCGGTAGCTGAACCTCCAACCGATTATCTGAGGCCACGATTACCCGCACCGGGCCCACATCGGACGAAATCGAGACGTCGGTGAGCAGCCGTCGAGCATCGACAACGCGGTGCTGAGGTGGCGCGATCACGTCGTCGACATCGACGATCAGATCGAGTTCTCGGACCACCTCCGAAACGGAACGATTGCCGCCCGTCACCACCACCAGCACAACCCGATCGGGTCGGGCCTCAAGGACGTCGGCCACGATTCGATCGGTCACGTTGGGGTCAAGAATGAGAATTGAACCCTCGGGCCCGGCGAGCAGATGCCCACCGTCCAGCTCCTGATAGGCGGGAGCTTCAGCAGTCACGCCGGGCAGCAGCACGAGCGCCGCGCCGAGGATGACACCGATCACTCGAAGGCGCTTCGGCAGGAGGCTCGCGACGGCGCCGATCACAACGAATGCAACCAGTTCTCTCCGTCCAATCTGGGGAGCGGGAAGGGTGGCGCTCCATCGAGCAACGCCGTCGATCCATCCCAGGAGAAGCCGAACCGGTAGTTGGAGCGTCGCCGCCATCGACTCACCGAGCAGGCCTGCGACCAGACCGACGCTCATCCCCCACATCATCACGGCCGCGGCGGCCCAACCCACCAGCAGGTTGGCCGGCACCGAGATCGGTGAGACCCCTCCAAACGAGAGGATCAGGAGTGGTGCCACACCCAATTGGGCCGCCATGGTGACGGCGAGCGGTAGCCGCACGAACGACGGGCCGGGACAACGAGACGCCAGAGCCGGGCCGAGCAGCAGGATGCCAGCCGACGCCAGAACCGACAGTTGGAAGCTGAGGGCCAACGCCAGGAAGGGATCGACCAACAGCAATACCCCGACAGCCAGCGAGAGCATCCGGGCGCCACTACCCGCCCTCCCCGTCACGACCGCCCAATACGCCCCCGCCGCGGTGACCGTCGCCCGGAGCACCGACGGTTCCAACTGGGTGACGAGAGCGAAAATCAGAAGGATCAGCCCGATGGCGGGCACCCGAGCCCAGCCCGGAAGGGAGCCGACACCGAGGTGGGCGATCACAAGAAGGAAGGCAACATTCTGTCCGCTCACCGCAAGGATGTGGGACAGACCGACCCGCCGGAAGGTCGCCCGCTGAGCCGCCCCCTGCTCCCGATCGTCACCGGTGACCAGACCGTCGTAGAGCGCCGCGTGTCGCTCGCTCATTCCTGCGGTCGACCGATCGACGGCGTGTTGCACCGTCGCCGCCAGCCGCCAATGCACCGCTCCCCCGTCGAGCCAGACAACCGACGACGCCGAGAGTCGACCCACGACGTGCCGGGACCGATCCCACTGCGACGGCTCGATCGGTTTCACGCTGCCGGCGACGCCAAGTACTGCGCCCGGTAGCGCCGTCCGTATCGAACCCGCGCTCGGAGACACCGTCATCTGCACGCGTTCACCGGTGGGCAACTTGACGACGGCCCGTTCGGAGAAGGTCTGGACCTCGGGCAGGCTGACCAGCGTCACCTCACCGCTGAACGATGCCGGCGGGATCGGCTGGTAGGCCGCGTCAGCCCGATGGCCAGCGGACAGTCCAAGTGCCAACCCTGCGATGATGAGCAGCCGCGGACTTCGAAGGGCAAACGCTACGACGGCGAGTGAAACACCAATCAGCGCCGGAACCGGGAGAGCAACGACGCAGCCGAGCCAGATTGCTGCCGCCAAGACCACGGTCTGCAGATCACGCATCAGACCGTGACCAGGTCTCTGATCGCATCGAGTTTCGCTTCGCCAATACCCCGCACCCCAAGAAGATCAGAGACCGAATTGAAGCGCCCAACCTCCTCGCGGTACGCGACGATCGACGTCGCCGTCGCAGGTCCGATGCCGGGAAGCAATTCAAGTTGGGTCATCGTCGCCGTGTTCAGATCGATAGGGCCGCTCGCAGTTGGGGCATCGCCGGATGCCGGCGCGAGCACGACCTCACCTTCGACCGGCACCCTCACCTGCATCCCGTCGATCACCGGGGCGGCGAGGTTCAGGCGATCGGGCTGCCCCTCTGCGGTCGCTCCGCCGGCGATCTGAAGTGCGTCGAAGATCCGGGACCCGGCCGGCAGTTCGTAGACGCCCGGGGCCCGGACAGCACCGGCAACATGGACGAGCAGCGACGCCGCTTCAGACGTTGGGGCCGACGTCGGCGCCAACGTGACGAGTGGAATCCGGTCATCGAGCGAACGGTCCGACGTCGATGGGGACAAGCTGCTGAGCAACCAGAGGATTCCCAGTCCAGCGACAACGACGGTCGCCGCGGTCAGCACGACGACCGGTCTGCGTCTCAGCTCCTCCCATCGATACAGAAGTTCATCGACGCGTTCGCCGAGGTTGGCGTCGCTTCCTGGTTCGGTTGCCATGAGCCCTCATACGGAACGGAGGGTTCGACCCTTCCGGGTCCGAGGGCCGACAGCGGCCGAGTACGTAACGAGGGAGCCTGTCCCTTTTGTTACGTTAGAAGAGTTGGGTCGAGAGCTTTTTGCGCCAGAGCGCGGTGTTGGGATGGTTCGGTCCAAGCACCTCGAGGAGGTCGACGAATTCCTTACGAGCCTCATCGTCGTTCTTGACGGTGGGAAGGAGCGTGGTGAGTCGGGCTTCGACGTCGCCGGTGTCGCCCATCGACTCTGCGGCCCGGGCCCGGGCTGCGATCGGCCGGGTGAGGTCGGTCTCGGGAATCCGGGCGAGGAACTGCAGAGCTTCCTCGGTGTTGCCGGCATCGATCAGGATCTCGGAGAGAGCCGCAATGGCCGCTTCGTTGTCGGGTTCCATTTCGAGCGCCCGACGCAGCGAATCCTCGTCCCCGGCTTCGATCAGCGCATCCACCGGACTGATGGCCGGTAGCAACTTCTGCACGAACTCGCGAACGGCGTGTTCTGGCTGGGCGCCCATGAAGTGATCGGCGACCTGCTGGTCGACGATGCCGAACACCGACGGGATCGATTGCACCTGAAACGCCTGTTGAACCTGCGGGTTCTTGTCGACATCAACCTTGGCCAGGATGACCGAGCCATTCATCTCCCCAACGACCTTTTCGAGGATCGGGGTGAGCGTCTTGCACGGACCGCACCAGTCGGCCCACAGGTCGACCACCACGGGGGTGTCGACCGAACGCGCAAGCACATCGGTCTGGAACGAATCGTCGGTGACGTCGATAATCACCGTTCCATTGTAACTGGGAGGACGGTTTGACCGGTCGGTGACCGCGGCAAACGACCCCGTGTATTAGCTGAGGACTTCGAGGCGCTGCCCGATGTACAGCTCTTTGCAGAGTGCACGTTGCAACTTGCCCGAGGATGTCTTGGGCAACGTTCCCGGCTTCACCAGGACGATCTCCTTCGCGGGAACCCCCACCGACGTCGCTACCGCCTGGGCGATGGCATCGGTCAGTTCACCTGGGGTCTCGGTTCTGGTTTCTGCGACAACCGCAACCGACTCTTTGCCACCCCGGCCCTCGACGGAGAAGGCGATCACGTTGCCCGTGCGAATGCCGTCGAGTTCGCCGACGGCCCGCTCGATGTCCTGGGGGTAGACGTTGCGGCCACCAACGATGATGAGATCTTTGATACGACCACACATCACCATCTGATCGTCGGCCATGTAGGCGAGGTCGCCGGTGCAGAGCCAATCGCCCCGGAACAGTTCGGCATTGGCCTCGGGTCGCTGGTAGTAACCCGTGGTAACCGAGGTGCCCCGGATCTGGAGTTCGCCAACCTCGCGGTCACCAAGTTCGGTTCCCGTCTGCGGATCACAAATTCGCATTTGCAAACCGGGAACCGCCTGGCCGAGCTTCACGATCTCCCGGGCGTTCTTGTGGTCGGGCTCAACGTTGACGGCACGATGTTCCAGCTCGAGCAGCTCGGCGTCGACGATGTCGGTCTGCATTCCGGTCATGGGGGTTGGGAACGCACCGGCGATCCCGACCTCGGCCATTCCGAACGCAGGGAAGATAGCGCCGGGACGTAGCCCGTGCCGCTCGCCCGCCTCGACGAAGGCCCGCACACTGGCGGGATCGACCGGCTCGGCTCCGTTCAGCGCAATACGCAACTTCGACAGGTCGAGCGTTTCCTTGCTCCGGTTCAGCGCTCGGGTAGCAAGCACGTAGGAGAAGTTCGGTCCAGCGGTGGCGGTACCGCCGTAGTTGGAAATCCATTCCATCCAGCGACCGGGCGAGCCGAGGAAGTCCTGAGGCGCACCGAGCACAAGGCTGAGACCTGCGCTCATCGGCAGGATACAAAAGCCCACGAGGCCCATGTCGTGATACAGCGGCAACCACGACACCATCACGTCGTTGTCCATCTCCACTTCGGCCGCATCGATGATGGCATCGAGGTTTGCTGCGACCAGATGGTTGGGAAGTTGCACACCCTTTGGCTCACTGGTTGAGCCGCTGGTGAATTGAAGAACAAAGAGGTCGTCGCGGTGATAGTCGGGACGAACAAAGTCATCGGCGTTCTCGGCCGAGTCGACGAGGTCGTCGAGAAGGTACATCGCCGGATCGCCCTCCTCGGTGGTGAGGAACGGGGCCAGGTCGCTATCGACGAGAACACAGGCCGAGTCGGCCAGGCGAATTCGGTTGCGGGTGGAGGCCGTGAACTCTTCGAGCGAACCGAGTCGCATCGGGAGCGGCAGTACCACGAGGGTGGCTCCGCACAGCCACACCGCCTGCATCGCCGTCACCAACTTTTGGGTGGTTGGGCCCAAGACGGCCACATGATCACCACGGTTGACGCCCCTGGTCTGCAGGGCCGCCGCCATGGCCTTAGCCTCCTGATGAAGCTCTCCCCACGTCAGCTGCACCGGCTCGTCGCCGGTCATAAACGTTACGGTGCCCTCACCCTTGGCTGCGTGCTCGATTCGAGTGACAATTGTGTCCACGACAACTCTGACCACGGGAGTTACCCGGGGGTTACATAGTCGAAGAACTTTTTTCTTGCCCTGCAGCGAAGGGACGGGCCCGCACTCCCGCCCCCTCGCTCTCTCCCGTTTCTAGGGTGCGTAGGGGAAGTTGTTTACGAACTCGTCGTTGATCGCCACGTAGAAGACGACGGTTCCGCGACTGCCCTGAGCGAGGGCTGCGTTGCTGCCTGAAACGTTGGTGCCCTCGAGGATGTCGAGCCAGTAGGTAAAGCCTTCGGCATCGGGCTCGCGATCGAGGATGTTGTTGTAGACCCGGGTTAGGAACTCTTCATTGTCGGCCGCATCGGCATAGGTATTCCGGAACTCGGCTGAAGAGCTCGGGAAGGCGCCGGCGATCGCAAGAGCACTGAAGGAATCGCGCTGCTGGATCCAGTAGATGGCACCGCCAACGTCGGGCTCCCGATTGAAGAACGCCTGATAGAGGCGAAGGATCTCCGGATCGGTATCGAGGTCGTAGTCGCTAGCGGTGATGATGTCGTCCAACGTCGCAGCCTTGGCGAGGAAGGTTGTGTAGATGCCACAGGCCAGGACGTTCGAGAGGTCGGCGCCATCGTGCACGTTGAAGTACACGGCCGCGGGATCGTCGAGTCCGACCGGCTGGGCCGCAAGGAAGGTTTCGTCCAACGTGCCGGCGTCGACCGGGACGCCGTCGCCACCGACTCCGAGCACGATGGCACCCATCGCGTCACAGGTGGAACCAGCGTGGAAGTGCATTACCACGTTGGGAACCGACAGTCCGGATGCGCTGACCTGAGTCTGAACAGTGGTACCGACGATGGTGTTTGTGACCAGCAGCGACGATGCGCTTCCGGCTGCCTGGGTGTACTCGGTCACGACCGAGTCGGCGAGCGTTGCACAGGCGACGACGTTGCCGAGGTTCCCTGCCTCGTGAATGTTGAAGTAGACGTTCTCGAGGTCGGCTGACCCGATGGCCTCAACCGTCGAGAGACGGAGAGTGCCGTCCTCGGTTGCCTGAGGGGTCGCATTGGTTGGGACATTGATTGCGATGGGGCCACCGGCGTCGCAGGTGCCGCCGTCATGGAAGTGCATCACGACCGACTCCACGTCGAGTCCGTCGACGTTGGCCGTGATCGCAACGTTGTCGCCGTCAATCGTGGCGGTGACCGCTCCGATGGCTCCCGCGGAAGCGCCCTCGGTTACTTCGTATCCGTAGGTTTCAGGCAGGTGGTCGGCGGCACTTGGGGTAGCAAATCCGGCGAGCGAGGCTGCAACCAGCGCAAACGCCAAAAGGCTTCGTGAAACTGATCTTGACATGGTTCTCCAATGGGTGAGTGTTCTCCTCTCCTTCGATAGGCCAAACGGACTAGACGCATTTTCGTTGGAATAGTTTTGGCCTGCAGTTCGGGTGCTGGGACCTTCGAAGAAGCACGAGTCGGCTTGTCCTTCGATTGAGGCGATGTCCGGGCCGACCAGTGCTGTGAAACAATCAGCCAATGGTGGCGCTAAGAATCGGAAAGGTTGTGTTTGTTCCGACACTTGTACTCGCCGTGCTCCTAGCGACCACGTCGATCGCCCACGCTGGTGGGAGTTGGTTCAGCCCTGCCAAAGATCGTTACGAGCCCGGCGAATCGGTGACCATGGTCGGTTACACCGGTGGCGGTGCGTACGGCTGGATCGAGGACGGACCCTTCTTCGGAACGCTGCGAGAGGCGGACAAGGACGGCACGCCCATTCCAGATGGCGTGACGGTTGCTGTCGGTCAACTCACGCTGACAGAGACCGGGAGAGGTGGATATCTCACGCTGAGGGCGTCGATCACTTTCGAACTGCCTCCGGACCAACCACCCGGGACATATTTCTTCGACTACTGCAACGAGCAGTGTGATCAACGACTCGGTGACCTGATCGGTGGGTACGTCTATATCGGCGTTGATCCGACCTATCCCATCAGCCGGGAATGGCCTCTCGATGATCCCGAGATTGCCAACCTCGATTCCGACGCAGCCCTGAGCGGGCCAGGATTCGAACTATCCGCCGAACAGTTGCAAACGGGCGAGATCGAGGTGGGCGCCGACGGATTGCCGCTCCGAACGGCCCCGACGCCTGCCCCAACGACAACGCTGCCAGTCAGCACGTCGACGACACCCGCTCAATCCACAGCGGTGCCGGCGATATCAGAAACGGCGACACCTGCCCCGATCGAGGCGAGCGCAACCCCGGCAGAAGGGCGCAATTGGCGGCCCTGGGGCATCGCGGCAGCTACCGCACTTGCCGCTGCCTTCGTTATCTTCCAGTTGCGTTCGGCGTCGACGGTCGGAGTCGACAAGCCCGACGCCAGCACCGGAAAAGACCTCTCAGCGTCGGACTTTTAGACCCAAATACACTCATCGTTCCGTCACGAATTAGTCCAAATTGATTCGGCTTGAATACGCGATTTGTTGTAAATAGAACTCAGGCCCTGACGGACGCCTGTTACTAACCTTAGGTTAGTGGTGTACCGCAAGCCACCGACAGCTACGGTTTGGTATGGCCGAGCCAAAGACGAAGAAGAACGACGCCGATGTCGATGCCTTCCTCGACGCCGTGGAGAACGAAGGACGACGTCAGGACGCGAAGGAAGTTCGGGCACTGATGGAAGAGAGCACCGGCGAACCGGCGGTGATGTGGGGACCATCAATCGTGGGTTTCGGCACTCGGACCCAGACCTACGCCAACGGCAAGACCGCCGATTGGATGGCGATCGGGTTCTCCCCCCGCAAGGCGAACCTGGTGATGTACATCATGGAAGGCTTCGACGACCACGACGAAGTACTTTCCCAGCTCGGCTCGCACAAGACCGGCAAGTCCTGTCTGTATTTGAAGCGTCTGGAGACCGTCGACCGGGACGTCCTCCGCGGCATGATCGCTTCGTCGTACAAACACACCCAGTCGGCCGACTGATGCGGGTTCGCCGATCCTACGACAGGGCGGCGTTACGCTCGCCGGATGCACGAATGGTGGTCTGAGCCCGCTCGGAATCGACGAAACGAGATCCTCGCCGGCGGGCTCCCGGACCCGTCATCGTTGGCCGGTCGAATCGAGTGGCTCGC
>CALGOA010000155.1 GCA_937958015.1 uncultured Acidimicrobiales bacterium
GGACATTCCAGGTCAATGCCTGGCCCTCGGGGTCTGAATCATTCCCGGACAACTCAACAACGGTTGTTGTGTCCTCATTCGTCGCCCCCGCATCATCACCGGCGACCGGGGGTTCATCCACGTCATCAACGGTCACAACAAAACTCACCGCCGTAGCCACCGACCCATCAGACACAGACACTTCCAGTGTGAAACTCGAAGCGGTCTCACGATCCAACGGGCCCGCAGTCCGAATCTCACCGCCGGCCGTGATCGTGAAACGCGACGTGGGATCACCAGCGGTAATCGAATACACCAAGGGATCACCGTCCACGTCCGATGCCACAACCGACTGAACCAACGACCCAACCACTACATCCTCAGACACACTCACATCCCCCACCGACACAACCGGTGGATCATTCTGAGCTGTGACGGTCACCGTGAGGGTTGCGGCAACCTGGGGGTTCACCCCGTCGGAGATGTAGTGGGTGATGTTGACGGTGCCGTTGTAGTCACCAGGCGGTGTGTACCGGAGTTGGCCGCCCTCGATCGCAGCGACTCCCACCGCCGGCGCATCGACGCCGACCAGTTGGACGACATCGCCCTCGGGGTCAGAATCGTTGGCAACAACGTTGACGAGCGCCGACGAATCCTCGTCGATGGTGTCGGTGTCGTCGTTCGCCATCGGTGAATTGTTCGGAGGGATGGTGGTACTTGTCGTCGTGGGCACCGTCGTTGTTGGCGCCGTCGTCGTTGGCGCCGGAACGGTTGTCGTGGGTGCCACGGTGGTTGTCGGCGCGCTGGTCGTAGTAGCCGGAGCCGCAGTGGTCGTCGGCGCAGTGGTCGTCGGCGCAGTGGTCGTCGGCGTAGTAGTCGTCGGCGCAGTGGTCGTAGTAGCTGGAGCGGCGGTGGTCGTTGGCGCGGTGGTCGTTGTTGTGGTCGGCGCGGTGGTGGTCGTCAGGATGATCGTTGGAGGAGGGCCCACCACCAGCGGCGCTTCGGTGGTTGAAGGGGGCAGTGCGGTCGTCGTCGTGGCGGGAACGGAAATCGTTGTCGAGGGCGTCGCGAAGGCGATCTGTTCGCCCGCGTCCTCACCCGCCGCCGTCGGGGTGGCCGTCACGGCGAGCGCTACGGCAGCAGCCCCAACCGTCCACGCTCCGTTGGAAAGCGTGGCGGCAACCGGCGCCGGCAGCTGGGCGGATCCGCCAAGATTGAACAGCCAGGCGAGCGGGCCGACGACGGCTCGTAGCCGTCCGAGCCCGATACGCAGGAAGGACCGAACGAGGTTCGGGTCAAATTGCGCACCGGCGCAGGCGGTGAGTTCCTGTCGAGCTAACTCGGGGCTCAGTAGTTTCTTGTAGCTCCGAGCGCTCGTCATCACGTCGAAAGCGTCGGCGATGGCGACGATTCGCCCGGCCAGCGTGATGTCGGTTCCCGCCAGGTCGTCGGGATACCCCTTTCCGTCCCACCGGCAGTGATGTTGATCCGCGGCGTGGACCCAGTCACCGAGCCAGGGGCGAAGCGGCTCCAGCAACGATCGGGACGCCGCGGGGTGACCCTGCAACTGGTGCCACTCGTCGTCGGTCGGACGTCCGTCCTTGTTCAGAATCTCCGACGGAACTGACAGCTTGCCGACATCGTGAAGTAAGGCGGCCCATCGGAGCTTGCCCAGCTGCTCCTTGTTGAGTCCGATCTCCTCACCGAGCAGTTCGGAGTAGGCGCGCACCCGTTCGGAGTGACCACGGGTGAGACGGTCGTGATCGTTGAGTTCCTTCAGTAACTGGACGAGGTAGTCACCATGGAGTGCCGCGCCGGTCGTCACGCCCGCGGCCTTGGCGTCTTCCATCTCTCGCAACATCTTTCGCGAGTTCGAGTTGCGTAGGGCGGCTTTGGTTCGGGATGGGGCGTGGTCGGGAAACACCAGCGTCAGCTTCATCAACGCCACGAGCGGCATGAGGCGATTGGTCAGCCTGGTCATGAGGACTAGCAACACGTTCGCAACCACAAAGACTGCGACGATCCAGACCCTGCGATTCCAGCCGAGCCGTTCGGGAGGCAAAACCCGGCCAACCATGAGGGTGAAGGCGATCGAGACGAGCAAGGGTGTCAACACGATCGCGAGCCGCAGGAATCTGGCTCGCCAGGGTGTCGAGGTCCACTGGTCTACCTTGTCGGCGTGTCGGTCCGCACCTTGGGTGGGTCCCGATGTGCCATTGCATTTGTTTCGGCATGCAGCTGGCCGCACTGAAGGTACCGGACACTTCTGCCCACCTCCGGTGGGCTTCAGGGGCTCATTGGCGGGTAATTCGATTCAGATTTTCCGAAGAACCCGACCTGTGAAACAGTTGATCATGGAAACCACGAAGGACGAACGGTCCTCGGGCCGGGTTTCGCATCTGGAACAACCGGCCGGAGCGAAGCACTATCGCTCGGATGGACGCCTCAAGAAGAAGTACTACGAAAGCGAACTTGAACGTCTTCAGGAAGAGCTCGTAAAGCTCCAACACTGGGTGCAAGCGCAACAACTGCGGGTTCTCATCATCTTCGAAGGACGAGGTTCTGCAGGCAAGGGCGGCGTGATTAAACGAATCAACGAACGCACCAGTCCCCGAATCGTTCGAACCGCCGCACTGCCGCGCCCGACCGAGCGGGAACAGACGCAGTGGTACTTCCAGCGGTATGTCCCGCTGCTGCCATCGGGTGGAGAGGTGGTGCTGTTCGATCGCAGTTGGTACAACCGTTCGAACGTCGAATGGGTGATGGGCTTCTGCACCGAGCAGCAACATCAGGAGTTCCTGCGGACGTGCCCCGAGTTCGAACGAATGTTGGTGCGGTCGGGGATCATCATTCTCAAATATTGGTTCTCGGTCAGCTACGAAGAGCAGGGGCGAAGGTTCGAGTCGCGGAATGCCGAGCCGCTCAAGCGTTGGAAGCTGTCGGACATGGACCTCGAAGAACACCGCCTCTACGTGAAGTACTCGATGGCGAAGGACACCACGTTCAAACACACCGACATCAAACAGGCGCCCTGGTACGTGGTCCCCTCCGACGACAAACGACGGGCACGACTGAACTGCATCAGCCACATCCTGTCGATGGTTCCCTACGAGGACCTCGTCCCCGATCCGGTCGAGATACCGAAGCGGGAGGAGGAGCCGTACATTCGACCGCCGATGAACGACCAGACCTTCGTGCCACAGCTCTATTGAGCTGATCAACGCCCTGGGGTTAACCGTCCCGGTCGTGGACCCAGAGCGCAGCCTGAGTGCGGTCCTGCACTCCGATGGTTTGGAACACGTTGGTGAGATGGGTCTTCACCGTCGATTCTGCGATTCCCAAACGCCGTGCGATCTGTTTGTTCAACAGACCCTGACCCACAAGGCGAAGCACCTCCTCTTCTCGAGGCGTCAGCTGCGGACCCTGGGTCGATCGGTCCGTTCGGGACGCTAACACCTGCGTGGCGACCCGAGGGTCGAGCGGCGCGTGGCCAGCAGCGGCGTTGCGGACACCATCGAGCAGTGTTTCGGTTTCGGCATCCTTCAGTTGGTATCCGGTTGCTCCCGCATCAAGAGCAGCGAGTACGCGCTGGCGATCCGAGAAACTGGTCAGGACGACGATGTTGATGGCTGGATTCTGTTCGCGGATAGCCCGGGTGGCCGCGACACCATCCATTTCGGGCATTGAGAGATCCATCAGAATGACGTCGGGTTGCAGTTCATCCGCCATGACGATCGCATCGATCCCGTTGGCGGCCCAGCCGACCATTTCGAGATCGTCCGCCTGCTCCAGCAGGAGCTCAAGGCCCATCCTCACCACCCTGTGATCGTCGACGATCAACACTCTGATCATCGCGGCAGCTGCAGCCGGAGGTCGGTGCCGACTCCGTGTTTGGAGTAAATGTCCAGTTGTCCGCCCGCTTCAACCGCGAGGTCCCTCATTATTCGCAGACCGAAGTGTCCGGCTTTGGAGTCCCCACGTTCGGACACATCAAACCCGTTCCCGTTGTCGGCAACCCGCAGGGTGACACCGCCAGGAACCTCCCCCACCTCCACCTTGAGTTGTGTTGCTCGAGCATGGCGCACAACATTGCGGGTTGCCTCCTGTGCTACCCGGTAGATGATTCGGTTCGTTTCTTCGGAAAGTTCAAGCCCGTCCGGATAGTCAAGTCGGGCGTCGATTCCGCGTCCGCCGACTGCGGCCAGAAGATCGGAGAGTGCGACGTGCAAACCGGATCGCTGGAGGTTCGGCGGATAGATCTCGACAAAGAGCGAGCGAAGCGATTTGATCGACCGGCGAACGTCGACCTGGAGATTGTCCAACAGCTCAACGGACCGATGGTCGCCGCTCCCCTTTGCGCGATCCGAGACGACCGACAACGCATACCCGACCCCGGCGAGATCCTGCACCGCACCGTCGTGGAGGTCATGAGCGATGCTCTTGCGCTCGCCATCACTGGCGGTGATAACCCGCTCCAGGAGTTCGGCTCGTTCGCTCTGAGCCCGTTCGACCTTTCGCGCCAGACGTAGTGCGAACGGCAGCTGAACCAGTTGCAGGAGCGCCAAAGGAATGAGCACAGCAGGCAGGAACTTCCACCAAATCTGCCGAGCGTTTTCGTCGACGTGGGAGAACGAGTCGTAGGTCTCAAACAGCAGCTCCGTGCCGTCGAGGGCGGTGACCGGCTGATACACCTCGAGCAGGCGACCTTGGTCGCGCTCGAGCGCGTTCTCCGCCTCCTCCAACTCGCTGACCTCAGCGACGATCTCGCCCGTGGCAAACGCTTTCTGAGCCTCGGAACTGAGCTCGCCCATCGTCCCGGTCAAACCTTCCTGATCGGAGTAGATGATGAGCCCATCATCAGCCCACACCCGAATGTGCATGAAGGACTCCGTGGTGATGATGCCGCCCATGCGATAGGCGAGGGCGGACTGGGCTTCGGGGTCGCCACGCAGCAGTTCGGGCGTCAGCCTCTCCTCGACAACCGTTCGCGAAAGGACCGTTGTTCGTTCGGTTGCATCGCGGATCGCCTCGGAGGTTCCGACCCGTCTGCTGGCGATGAGACTGGCCACGGTAAGCACGACCAGTGCGACCAGTCCGGCTAGCACGAACTGTGCGACAGAGCGGGCCACCACCGACCGGTTGCCCGACTGTGAGATCGACGGCGCACGCAACCTCCTGAGGTTCAGCGCCATCGGACGTCGACCCGTGAAGGCTATGTCGGGAGGCGCGATGCGGTTCATCGGCGAACGCGTTCAGAGTCGTCGCGGCAGGTGTGAAGACGCGATGCACAACCACGCACACCGGGTGCGAGCCTGATCGAACAAGTATCCGTCACCTCCCCATTCTGGAGCACGGCGAAGAATGCGGCCATTGGACCTTGGTACTAGTACCAGCGGCGTTCCCGGAGTCGATTTCGGCGACGCCGATCTTGTCAAAACCTTGTGGTTCCCCTGTGAGGGGCTTGTGGTACGGGCCGCTTACTGGTCTCTACCAGTTTCCACGATCCCCAAGGAGCAAGAATGAACCCCGACCCCACACCCGAACCCGCCGCCGGTGACCCCACCGATGACACCTCCGCCGACGCCAGAGCCAGAATGACCCGACGAGGGTTCATCGGGGTCGCCGGCGCCGGAGCAGGCGCGGCGGCCATCGTTGCCGGCACCCCGACCGTGGCGGCAGCAATGCGAAGCCGCCGGGGTGGACGCGGCCGGGACGACCGCGACGAGTCCGGTCGTCGGGGGCGACGCCGAGACGGTGATGGAGGTGATGACCGCGGTCGCTTCGTCCGGATGTTCCCCGAGCTCGAAACCTTCGCCGAACCCAGCGACGAGCTGACCGAAGCACTCACCGCCCTCAGCGTCCCCGGCGGCATTCTCGACGCCAATGACCCACTGGACGTTGGCCCCATCCGCCTCATTACCGAACCGGAGCTGAGTCCCAACAACTTGGACAATCCCAACAACACCGCAGGCACCACGTTCGTTGGGCAGTTCCTCGACCATGACATCACCCGGGACGCTGGTTCCAACCTGGGTCGCCCAACCTCGCTTCGCCGCAGCACCAATCTGCGCAGTCCCCGGTTCGACCTCGACAGCGTCTACGGCGGTGGCCCGACGGAGTCACCAGAGCTGTACGTCCCAAACTCGAGTCGTTTCCGGGTCGAGTCCGGCGGTCTCTTTGAGGATCTTCCCCGAACCGCAGACTCACAGGCGATCATCGCTGATCCCCGCAACGACGAGAACATGATCCTCTCCGGACTCCAAGCCGCCTTCCTGCTGTTCCACAACGCAGTGCTGGAACGCGTCGAGGCCGGAAACCTGGCCGGAGCCGATGCCTTCGACGAGGCTCGTCGATTGGTCCGATGGCACTGGCAGTGGATCATCGTTAATGAGTACCTGCCGCAGATCGTGCCGGCTGACGTCTTGCAGAATGTCCTGACCGACGGCCCCCGCTTCTTTGCGCCGACCGAGGCCGCCATACCGGTGGAGTTCCAGACCGCTGCCTACCGCTTCGGCCACTCGCAGGTTCGCCCGTCCTATCGAGCCAATTTGGCTGGGGACGACGGCGAAGCCTTCTTTGCCCTCGTCTTCGATGGCGAGCAACTCGGCCAGCCGGATCCCGAGACACTGGCTGGAGGTCATCGAGCTCCGCGTCGTTTCATCGGGTGGCAGACCTTCTTTGACTTCGGCGACGGTGAGGTGCGACCGAACAAACGAATCGACACGTCGATCTCGTCACCTCTCTTCCGTCTCCCGTCCTTCACCATCGATCGCGGCAGGAGTGAGGATCTGGGACCAACATCGTTGGCAACCCGCAATCTGCTTCGCCATATCACTTGGGAACTTCCTTCGGGCCAGGACATCGCGAACGCGATGGGCGTACCGCAACTCGGTGGGGCTGATCTGTCCGAACTCGACCAGTTCGGGGCGAATCTGACCGCCAGCACTCCGCTCTGGTACTACCTGCTGAAGGAGGCCGAGGTGATTACCGATGGTCTCACGCTCGGGCCCGCCGGTGGGCGCATCGTGGCGGAGGTCTTCACGACGTTGCTTCTGCGAGATCCCACCTCCTTCCTGAATCAGGAGCCCACGTGGCGTCCAACGCTTCCCTCGACTGCGGGAAACGGTCAGTTCCAGATGACCGACCTCCTGACCGTCGCCGGAGTCGACCCCACGAGTCGCGGTCAGTAGCAGTTCAACACAGCGGCATTGGCTCACGGAACCCGCAATAGATCGTTCGTGTCGTCGAGCCTAGACCTCGTCTAGTTCGGTGAAACCGGGATCGGAGGTCTATCGTTCGTCCGAACATTCGAACGACTCAAGAGCCGGTGTCCGCCCGTGAGTGATCCCACCTTCAACTTTGACGGGCAACCGATTCCCGCCGAACCAGGCGACACCGTGTTGTTGTCGCTGCTTCGGGCCGGCCACCACCCCGGTGGTGGAGGCACGCTGTGCTTCGGAGGTGACTGCCCGAACTGTTTGTGCACCATTGATGGGGTTTCCTATATCCGGTCGTGTCAGACCCCGGCCGAGGTGGCCGTTTCGGTCTCACCTCATGCCGGTGACGCACCCCCACTTCCCGCATGGGACGCCGTGTCGGAGCCGGCCGACGCCGAACACCGCTTCGCACAGGTCGTCGTCATCGGAGGCGGCACTTCAGGCCGACAGGCGGTAGCCGACGCTGAGGCGGCCGGGAAGTCGGTCGAATGCTTCGATGCGGGCGACGGCCACGAAGTTGTCGCCGTGTATCCGGGCCCACTGGTTTTGGTTCGCACCAACGATGGGATGATTCAGGTCGAATGTGAGGAGATCGTCGTTGCCACCGGTGCGGCCGAGATCCAACCGGTCGTTCCAGGAAGCCAACTGACCGGGTTATGGACTCCCCACGCAGCTCGGACCGTTCTAGACGCCGGGCTCGATCTTGGCGTTGTCGTTTCGGTGGGAGAGGTTCGGTCCGAACTCGGTGCAGCCCCGGTCCCCGGCGAACTCAACCGATTCCTCGGATCGGGTGCGGTCTCGGCCGTGGTCACCGAAACGACCGGCGGAGAGGTTGAGACCGCATGTGACAACGTGATCGTCGGACTGGGACTTCATCCACGCACCGGTTTGGCCAGGATGGCCAACTTCATGGATGTCACGGTCGTTGGCGATGCCGCCCTGGAAGCGACGGTGCCAACCTGCCCGCCCGAGGGCATCATCTGCCCCTGCAGTAAGGTCACCATCGATCAGCTGGACCAACTCCACGAACGAGGCTTCACCCACATGGAGCTGCTGAAGCGCAGTTCCCTGGCCGGCACCGGCACCTGTCAGGGTGGGGTCTGCACGCCCTACCTCCGTAGTTTCCTGGAGGATCGGGGCCACGACCTCCAACCCCCTTTTACCGCCCGACCCATGGCCCGCCAGCTGACGCTCGGCGAGATGTCGGCCGGATCCCACCTACCGACACTGGCTCGCACTGCGCTGGATTCGGTCCACCGGAGTCTCGGGGCCCAGATGGATCGAATGGGCGGATGGTGGCGCCCCTGGACCTACGGTGACACCGACGCCGAGTACGCCGCGGTGCGGGAACGGGTGTCGTTGGGAGATGTCAGCACCCTGGGCAAGATGATCCTCACCGGCCCCGACGCCGAGGCGACGCTGCAGCGAATCTTCCCGACCGACGTGAGCACGATCAAACCGGGTCGATCCAGGTATGTCCTCATGCTCGACGAGCGGGGGTATGTCTTTGACGACGGGATGATCGCCCGCGAGTCCGACGGCACCTTCTTCTGCACGTTCACCTCCGGCGGTGCATCGATGGCCGAGATGTGGATTCGGGACTGGTCGGCCAGTTGGGGTCACGACATCCGGATTCTGAACCAGACGCTTTCGCTCGGGGCGATCAACGTGACCGGTCCTCGTGCCGCCGAATTGCTCAACCGCGCAACCGATGACGAACTACCCGCCTTCCTGGGTCACGCCGAGATCACGGTGGCAGGGATCCGGTGCAAGGTGTTCCGGCTCAGCTTCACCGGAGAGTTGTCCTTCGAACTCCACCACCCGGCGTCGGAGTCCGAGGCCTTGTGGACGGCGCTGATGGAGCTGGGCGATGACCTTGGCATCGCCCCGCATGGACTCGAAGCGCTGTTCCGACTCCGACTGGAGAAGGGACACATCATCGTTGGTCAGGACACCGACTACGGCGCGACACCTCGACGGATCCAGCACGATTGGGCCGTAAACATGAACAAGGGCGATTTCATCGGTCGTACGGCTGTTCAACGCACGAATCAACACCCGCTGGATCGGAAGCTGGTCGGCTTCGAGACCGACACTGACGTCATGTTCGATGGCGCGGTGGCATGGTCAGGAACCGATTTCGCAGGCACCGTCAGTTCGTCGACGTGGTCACCGACGTTGGAGAAGGGCGTGGCCCTGGGTTGGCTCGAAGCCATCGACGGCGTCTTCCCGACCAGTGTCCAGATCGAAGGTGCAGCGGTGCGGATCGTGCGACCGCACTTCTATGACCCCGACGGGGAGCGTTCCCGTGCTTGAACCACTTCCGCTCGTCCGCATCGTCTCCACCCCTGACGCTCTCGATGCCGCCGCCTTCCGAACCGATGACCTCGTCCTTCGGGTCGCCCCCGACGAAGTCCTAATCGTCGGCGATGGCAGCGCTGATGGGTATGTGGTCGAAGACCGCCACGCCATCATCGTGCAGGACGCCGGCTGGCATGGTGCGTGGATGACGCCCGACGACGTGGAACGGTTGCTTCGGGGCAACTGTTCCTGGAAACCTCCGACGGCGCGACCGACGCTGGCCCAGGGTCGGGTCGCCAATGCACCGGTCAAGTTATGGCTGGAGGATGACCGGGTCCTGCTACTGGTCCCCCACGTGGCGGCTCACGACCTCGCCGAACGGATGCGCCATGAATGAGTTCTGGGAGGCGAAAGTCCGACTGCAATGGGCCGAGCTGGGCGAGAGTTATGACGTTGTGATCATCGGTGGCGGCGGTCACGGCCTGGCGACCGCGTACAACCTTGCTGTTCATCACGGCATCACCAACGTTGCGGTCATCGAAAAGGACTACATCGGCGGCGGCAACAGCGGTCGCAACACCGCAGTGATCCGTTCCAACTACGGCAAGCCGGAACCGGTGCGTTTCTACCAGCGTTCGGTCGAGCTCTACCGCCAACTTGAGTCCGAAACCGAACGTTGGGTCATGCACGATGAGCGTGGTCTGTGGTGGCTGGCCCACACCGAGGCCGGGCGCCGCCAGGAACGGGCCCGTGCCGAGATCAACAGGGCGTTCGGGGCCGACACGACATTCGTCGAACCCGAAGAGATCGAACGGGGAATCCCCGGCATCAACATGGATGCGAACGGAGAGTTCCCGATCACCGGTGGTTCGTTCCACGCCGGCGGGGCCACCGCTCGCCACGATCGTGTGAACTGGGCCTTCGCCGAAGGTGCGATGCGAGCGGGTGTCACCATCGTGCAGGGAGTGACGGTCGAAGGCCTGATGATGGACGGTGACCGCGTTGTTGGGGTCCGCACGGATCGAGGAAATGTTGCTGCGGGAACCGTGGTCGGCGCAGTTGGCGGGCATGCGACGACCATCGCCTCGATGGCAGGTGTGCGACTACCGATTCGGACCCATCCGCTTCAGGCGTTCGTAACGAATCACTATGAGCGCACGTTCGATGCGATCGTGGCGTCGAACGATCTCGGCTTCTACCTCAGCCAAACGGCGCGAGGTGAAATTCTCGGAGGGTCACACATCGATCCCCAACCCAGCTACAGCCGTCGTTCGGGGCACGACTTCATGAGCGAGATTTCCCGTCGGGTCATTGCATTGTTCCCGTTCATGGGCCGGCTCCGTGTACTCCGCCAGTGGACCGGAATCTGCGATATGTCGCCTGACTACTCGCCGATCATGGGGTTGACCCCTGCGCCGGGGTTCCTGATCACCACCGGCTGGGGCACCTGGGGTTTCAAAGCGATCCCGGCCAGCGGTGAAGCCATGGCGCAACTGATCGCCACCGGCGCGACGCCGGAATTGATCGAACCCTTCTCAATCGACCGTTTTGCCAACGACCGCACGCTGGCTGACCGCGGAAGTTCAGGAACCCACTGATGGCACTTCGAATCCCCTGCCCAACGTGCGGCGAGCGAGCTATCGACGAGTGGGTCCACGGTGAGATCATTAACGTCCCAGCGGAAATCACCGACCCCGACCGGCGCGATCTCGACCGGGGTTACTTTCACAACAACACCGAAGGTGTTGTGGAGGAGGCGTGGTTTCATCTGTACGGCTGTCGGCGATGGATCTCACTTCGCCGAGACACCCGCACCGACACCTTTTTGTGACGTCACTGCCGTTCGGTCACCTTCAAGGAGGCCTCATCAGGCCCGAGGCCGCTGATGATCGGGGTCGAACATTGGCTCGCTCCGCACCGTCGCATCACACCGCTCACCGATCACCTCGACACCGAGGACGGTCCCGGGACGAGACCATTCCGGTTGCACATACCCCATCGCAATGTTGGCGGCGGAGAAGTGTCCATACGCACCACTGGTGACCACGCCGATCAGGTTGTCCCCCTGATAGATCGGGTCGCCGGTGTGGGCTGCTGCGGTGGTGTTGTCCAGCTCCATTGCCACGAGGACCCGCCGGTGGCCAGCGTCTCGCTGCGCCACGATTGCGTCCCGGCCTTGGAAGTTCTTCTCCAGGTTCACAAATCGGTCGAGGCCGGCCTCCAGCACGGTGAACTCGGTGTGGAGGTCGCTCTTCCAGGCTCGGTAGTTCTTCTCCAGCCGCATCGACTCGGTCGCCAGTAGTCCGAAGTCGATGAGGGCGTGCTCTGTCCCGGCGGTATGCAACGCCTCGTAGACCGGTAGCGATGCGTCCATGGGCATATGAAGCTCCCAGCCGAGTTCGCCGGTGAACCCGAGCCGCAATGCAACTATCTCGTGACCGGCGATGTGAATGGTGCGATACGCAAGCCACGGGAACGAGGAATTATCGAGTGGTGAGTCGGTGACCGCGGCGAGGACGGTTCGGGCGTTGGGTCCTGCGATCATCAGCGCGTTGTGCGTGTGGGTCAGGTTGGTGATCGTCACGCTCGCTGGTGGGTTGGCATCGGTCAACACGTCGAGGTCATGCCATTCGGCGGCGGCGGCGCTGAGGAGCCAGAAGCTGTCCTCGGAGAGGCGGGTCATCGTGAACTCGGAGAGAAAGCGTCCCTTGTTGTCGCTGACATAGGCCAATGCGGTTCGCCCGACCGCCGGAATACGTCCGGCGGTGAGGCCATCGAACCAATCGATCGCTTCCGGGCCCTCGATCAGGAATCGGGTGAACCCGCTGATCTCGGCGACACCGACGTTGGACCGCACCGCGCAAGCCTCGCGACCGACCTGTTCGTGAAAGGTCGAGAACCTGAAGGCTGGCACATGTTCAAACGAGGATTCGCCCGGGTGGAAATAGAGGCTACGTTCCCAGCCGTTGATCACTCCGAACTCGGCCCCCTTGGCCGAGAGCACGTCGGTCAAAGGCGTCGTCTTCGCCTGCCGCCCGGCGGGTCGGTGCTCGTCGGGATGATCGAACACAAACTCTCGCCGGTACTCCTCGACCGCCTTCTTCGATGCGTAGGCCTCGTCGGCGTACTGGGTGAACCGGCGGGGGTCCAGCACCCATGTGTCCCATTCGGACTGTCCGTCCACGATGATCTCAGCCAGAACCTTCCCCAGTCCGCCGCCTTCGCCAACCCCGGCTCGGAGACCCAACATGCAGTAGGCGTTTCGCCGACCGGGGAGACGACCGACAAGTGGAACTCCGTCCCCGGAGTAGGTGATCGGTCCGTTTACGACCGAGGAGATTCCGGCGGTCTGAAGGACCGGGAGTCGGTCAAACACGCGCATCATGTTGTCTTCCAGTCGATCGAGGTCCGGTGGTTCAAGCTTGTTGGCAAAATCGACCGGGATGTTGTCGCGGCCCCAGGTTTTGCAGCCCTGTTCGTAGATGCCAACGAGCAGTCCGTGGTGTTCCTGCCTGCTGTAGAAGTCATCGCCGGGATCACGAATGAGTGGAACCCGTCGCCCGAGTTCCTGAAGTTCGGGCAACTCCTCGGTAAGAAAG
>CALGOA010000156.1 GCA_937958015.1 uncultured Acidimicrobiales bacterium
ACATCGAAGGCCGCGTTCAGACTTTCGGCGGCGGAGTCGATCTCGGGCCCGAGGACCTCCACCACGAAGCCGTCCCGACGAGGGAGCTGCGGAAGGATAGGGGCCAGCGGATCGAAGTCTGCGATCGGGAAGCCGGGTTCGCGCCGCCGCAGACCCTCGCCTTCGGACTCACTCTCGAGCGGTTCGGGCACCGTCGCAGGGACGAGCGGGCCACCGACCTCACCCTGCTCGTACGGGGCGACCACCGGGTCGTACTCGGCGATCTCGGCACCACACGCTGTGGTCACCAGGCAGGTAGCAGTAACCAGCGCGGTCAGACGACGGCTCATGACCCGGGAGACTCGGTGGTGAGATCCAACGAACCGGCCCGGTCGATTGCGGCGCCCCGGGATTGCACAACCGCCTGAATCTCTTCTGCGAAACCGAGGTTCGAGCGAGCGATCGCATCTACCGACGGTCCGGAAATGATGACCGCTTCAACATCGGTGAGCGCCCGGATGGTGAGGAGGTTCTCGCGCATACCGAGCATCGACTGCTCGCCGAATACCTCTCCCTTGGTCAGCGTGACCACCTGATGGGTCCGATTCATCCCGACCGCAGTTCCACTGAGGATGACGCCGAGGCCCGGGCTGTCTCCCCCTTCGATCTGGAGGGTCTCACCTGCCGCGAAGGTGAGGAGATGGTTGTCCTCGGACTGGTCCCCTACCTCTTCGCTCGCATCGGCTGCGTCGTGCAGACGTTCGGCGACCGGTTCTGCGATCGTCTGACCCGGCAGACCTCGAACCCGACGCTGGATCATCTCGGGAGTGTCGGTCTCGGGCAATCGACCTGCCTCGTAGTGGTGCACCGTCCTGATCGGGAACGGAATGCCGACGCCATGTCGTTTCGCGGCGTACCAGATTCGGGTCATGAAATGATCCCGAACCTGGGGCATCACGTCGTAGTTCTTCACGTTCAGCCAGATTTCGTACCCGACCGAGAAATCGTCATAGCTGACACATCGGATATCGACCGGTGACCCCTCGATCAGGTCGGGGGTTCCCTCCACCGCCTCGGTCAACATGGCCTTGACCGCGTTGGGTGGATCGTCGTAGCTGAAGCCCAGCGAGATCACCTCGATGTGTTCGATCTCGGGTCGCGAGTTGTTGATGATCATCTGGTTGCCAAAGACGATGTTCGGCACCACGATCAGGTCCCGTTGGCGGTTTCGCAGACGCACCGTCCGCCAGTTGATGTCCGTGACCTTTCCTTCGACATCGTCCAGCTCAATCCAGTCCCCCACCGTGAACGGCTTCTCGCTCAGGATGGCGATGCCGCCCATCAGGCTGGCCAGGGTGTCCTGAAGGGCGATGCCGATCAAGATGCCGCCAACACCGAGGGCCGCGAAGGTACCGGTGATGCTGAGTCCCCAGATGTTGGACAGGATGAGCAGCGAACCGATGCCCAACAGAACGAACCGCATCATGTCCACGAGCAGCCGTGGAGCTCGGCCCCGCCACGACTCGGGCGATGACTCGGCGGTGATGAATCCGCGCACGATCGACAGAAGAACCGCCAATCCGATGACCGAGGTGAGCGTGGCCCCGACCTGGATCAGGGCGTTCTCGCCGTCGGCCGGCGAGTCGATCTCTAGAACCTGGCGTAGGAAGACGACCGCCACCAACATCGGCAGGAATGCATTGCGTAGGAGACGGATGGGATTGGCCAACCGGCTACGCCGGCGTTCGAGCCGGGCCAGCAGCTCACCCAACACGATGACCGCAATCGGGAATCCGATGACGAGTGCGGCTCCCCACTGGAACCACGATTCGGTGAAGAGCGAACGACCCAACATCAGTCGTCCTCTCCGATCCACCGGAACGCCGCTATCTGGTCTCCGTCTGCGTCGACAGGATCGGCCGCTTCGAATCGGTACCGCTCGCTCAGCGCCTCAGCGATGTCGGCTGCTACGAGAACCGTTCCCAATGGAGCGTTCTCGGCGAGTGCAGTGGCGTCACTGACCGGATCGCCCCAGACCTCAAACGAAATCTGCCGTTGCCCTACGATGCCGGCCTCGACATCGCCGGAAGCGACACCCACCCGGAGGTCAAGATCCCAGGTGTTGATGCGGCTCAACGACTCGAGCTTGCGATCGATTGCCACCGCAAACTGCATGGCCCGCTGTCGCTGGTCGAGCCTCGGCTCCATCAAACCGACCGCTGCGACATACCCTCCGCTGCCGCCACTGATCTTCTCCACGCCCGCCTCGCGCGCCACCTCGTCGAAGCTGCCGATCACCTCGTCGAGCACCTGCTTGCCATCACCGGGGGAAGCGGATCGGGCGAAACGGCTGAACCCGGACAGGTGAGCGACGATCATCGTGACGTTGGGATATGCGTCGGCCACGCTGGCCTCGCCGCCGGTCACCCGTTCGGCGATCTTGGGCGGCATCAGGTTCAGGATGAGCGCCTGCATCTCGGACCGTTGGCTCTCGATGGTCTCGCTCTGAGTCCGCATCTCGCTGACCATCTTCTGGACCGACGAACCCAACTGACCTATTTCGTCGCTGCCGTGTACGGGCGGACTCTCGTCCATTTCTCCCTCGCTGACCCGTCCGGCCCATGCGGTGAGTGCATTGATGGGCCGCACGAACTGCGAGCTGAACAACATCGCCAATGCGGTGAGGATGAGCACGATGAGTCCGGTGGCGACGAGCAGCGAACGTTGCAGGTCGTTGACCGGTCGTTCGGCTTCCGCAAGCGACTGCTCGGTCACGATGGCCCAGTCGAGCCCGTCGGGCAGCTCGAGCGGTCCGTAACTGCTGAGCGCAACCTCGCCGTGATAGGTGGTCACGACCGCAGTTCCGGTCTGCCCCCTCAGTCCGTTCTGGGCTGAGGCCGTCCGCACCTGCTGTCTGAGCACGCTCGTTTGACTAGCCAGGATCGCATCGGCGGTCTCGGGCGCACTCCCGGCCTCGATGATGCGCTCCCGGTACAGCTCAGGGTTCTCGGTCAGCAACCGTGATTGGGAACGCATCGCCTCGTCGCGAGCCACCAGGAACGCCTCACCGGTATCGCCGAATCCGGCGTCAGCCCAATCGCCATCGGCCGTCATGGCCTTGTCGATCTCATCGAGCGGCAGTTGGAACGCAAGGATCCCCAACAATTGTTGGTTGACGTCGTTGAAGATGGGTGCCGCTACGAATGCAGCCGGCTCGCCGTTGGACGGGTCGTAGAACTGGTAGTCGACGAACGTCGCCGCCCCCTGCACCGGGTTCTCCTTGACCGACTGCACAAGGTCGGCGAGCGATGACCGACCCCAAGGTCCCGACGACAAACTGGTCCCGAAGTCGACTTCCTTTTCGACCGAATACACGATCCGGTTCTCCTCGGGTTCGATGATGAACACGTCATAGAAGCCGAAGCGGGACGCAAAGCTGCGAAACGACGGATGGAACCGCTGGTGCACCCGGCTGTAGAACGAGTTGTCACCCGCATCCGACAGTGCACTTCTCGGAACGTCATTGCCGATCACGTAGAGCTGCTGTAGATACAGCGCCACCGGATCACGAGGCCTATACCGCTCGCCGTTGACCGCAAACGATTCGTCGTTTTGTGGAAGACCGGCTGCGAAGTCCTCGTAGAAGGACTCCGAGGCGTTAGACCACTCGGGTGCCAACTCGGCACCGACCAGTTGGTCCGCAGCCACTGCGAATTGAGCGGCGGCGCTGGCCACGCTCTGGTCTTGGCTCAACGTGGATGCCTGGTCAGCGATCCCATCGAGATACAGCTCGATCAGTTCGGTCCGCGATTCGCGCTGGGCGGTCAGGTTCTCCAGCACGGCATCGCTGAGCGCACGTTGCCCCTGCATAAAGCTGATAATGCTGACGATGAGGATCGAGCTGATCGAGACACCCAGCACGGCCGCCAACAGTTTGGACTTCACACTCAGTCGGCGCAGCACAACCGCAGACTAGTGGCCTCGGTTGGGACGGCGGCAGGCCGAACACTTTCGGGGCGGTCCAAACACCCGGACCAGCACCCTCACGGGATTGAACCGATCGTGCCGGTCCGGTCTGCTTGACTGTGTGCATCGATGCATTCTCCGCGCCCCTCACCCGTCTCGGGTTGCTCTCACTGCTGGGCATTCTTGTCCTCGGATTGAGCATCGTCGCCGTACCGGCCCTGCTCGATGGCGACGACACCACATCGCCATCCCAGGACGCCGCGACGACCACCACCGAGGACTCCGTCGACGCCGAACCGGCCGAATCCGAAGACGACCCCGCCGACGCACCGTCGGCTCTGCTGGCCACCGCACGTATCAGTAGCGACGGAATCGTGCTGGACGGTGTCGTAAACACCGAAGGTCAACGCGACGTTCTCGTCGATGCGGCACGCCGACGGGTCGGGCCCGCAAAGGTCGAGGACAACCTGCAGATTGCAACCGGTCTACGTACCTCCGAAGGCCGGGACAACGGGGTTGTTGCCCTGCAAACGTTCCTTGCGAAGGTGCCGGACGGCGTCATCGTCGCAGCCACCAGTGCGGAGGGCCGGCTGGAAGTGTCGGGAGAGGCGGAGTCCGAACAGTCCGCTCAAGCGCTTCAAGTTGCCCTGGAAGCGGCCGTGGCCGCGGCTCCGGGCACCGAACTCCGTAACGACGTCGAAGTCCCGCCGCCACCACCGCCCACCGCCGAGGAACTGGCCGCGGCCGCGCAACTGGAGCTCGACCAGCTCAACGAATTGCTTCGCACCGAGGTGCTGTTCGCCACCAGCTCGAACGAACCCACCGAGGAGTTCACGGCGCTTCTCGATCAGCTTCCCGCAATCCTGACGCGCCATCCATCGGTGACCGTCGAGATCATCGGTCACACCGATGACCGCGGATCGGCCGAAGGTAATCAGAAACTGAGCGACGAACGGGCGACGGCGGCTCTGGACTACCTCGTCGGTCTGGGCGCCGACCCGGCGCGGCTCACCGCCCGGGGCGCGGGAGAGTCCGAGCCGATCGATACCAACACCACCCGTGATGGCCGCGCCGCCAACCGACGGGTCGAACTTCGAGCCTCCTGACCGCTCCTCCCCTGGTCGCCAGGGTGGCGATCTCAACACGGTCGCCTGATCGGTTGAGCGGAAGTCCCAACGGGGCCGGTTGTTACGCTGCACCTCGGTCCATCAACCGAGAAAGCCGAGTTCCATGACCAACGCACGCGACCGTTCCGATATCGCCGACATCGATCTGGCGTCATCGGGTCATCAGGCAATCGAGTGGGCCCGCGAACACTCGCCACTGGTTGATGGGTACCTGCGGGACCGCTTTCGTGACGGCGCATTGGAAGGAAAGACCGTTGCCGTCGTGGTCCACCTTGAGGCCAAGACCGCACTGCTGGCGACCGTGCTGGCCGATGCCGGCGCCCGGGTCGTCGCCGCGGGCAGCAATCCGTTCTCGACCCGTGACAACATCGCAGCGGCGCTGGTCGACCGAGGTATCGAGGTGCATTCGACCCGGGAGAGCGGGTATCCCGCCTGGGAGAAACACCTTCTCGCAGTGGCTGACTCGGGCCCGGATCTGATCATCGACGACGGGGCGGAGCTCACGGTGCGTATGGCTCGTCACCGCCGAGAACAATTCAACGCGCTCTCGGGGGTGACCGAACAGACCACCACCGGCGTGGAACGGCTCCGGAAGATGGAGGAATCGATCGGTCTCCCGTTCGCCGCCATGGCGGCCAACTCGGCCGCCTGCAAACACCTCTTCGACAATCGCTACGGCACCGGCCAGTCGACCATTCAGGCCATTTTGAATCTGACGAATCTTCTGATGCCGGGCAAAGGTGTCGCCATCGTTGGGTACGGCTGGGTGGGACGTGGTCTCGCTACCTACGTGAGGGCGATGGGCGGTGAACCGATCGTTATCGAGGTCGACCCCGTCAAGGCACTCGAGGCCTACATGGACGGTTGCACCGTTGCCCCAGCCCACGAGGCGCTGCCCCGGGCCGACTTCGTAATCACGGCAACCGGCGGGATGCGGGCCATCGGGCACCGACATGTTGAACACCTGAAGGACGGTGTCATTCTGGCCAACGCCGGACATCACGACCTCGAGGTCGATGTCGACGCGTTCGCTGCGATCGCCGACGACGTGACAATCGTCCGTGAGGACATCACCCGCTACCAGGTCGGCGACAAACGCCTCGATGTGTTGTCCAGTGGGGCGTTGGTCAACATCGCCGGCGGGCTCGGCCATCCGATCGAGATCATGGATCTCTCCTTCGCAGTGCAGGGCGTCGGCTGCCACGAACTCGCTCGAGGCGGGTACGAGGCCGGCTTGCATGTGATCGGCGCTGAACTCGATGCTGAGATCGCGGCGGCCAAGCTGAAGAGTTACGGCATCGTGCTCGACACGTTGAGCGAGGAACAGGCAGACATCGTCGAGCTGGACTAACCCAGCGCGACGCCAGCTCGTTTCAGCATCCGAACCGGACGGTCCCGTCGGGAAAGACCGTGATCGTGGCTCATCACGACCGCCCGATCGAACCCATCTTCGTGCCGAAGTTCTTTGGCCAACAGGCCAAAGTGATCGAGGATCATCCAACCGGAGGAAACGAAACCCTTCAGCTGGGCGGCCCGGACGGCGTCCTCCATTGCGGCATGCATGGTTCGACGGTCCGATGCCGACGGGGGCAGGATTCGTCGCAGCCATCTGCGGCGCTCGGCCGGTTGACTCACGACGATCCGAAGGGTGGTCTGCGTTGGGTCAAGTCCGTCGATCACAGTGCGAACCTCTTCGACGGTCGCGGTGGCAGCGTCGACGATCAGCACTACCCGCTCGAGTCCGCCGTCATGTTGGTAGTGGCGGGCCCGTAGCCGGGTGGCGCGGCGATCCTCCGCAACGAATCGGCAGGCGCAGTCGGGAATCGGGGCGAGGTGGTCTGGGAGTGGAGGAAGATCACTCGGGACGGGAATCCCGGTGGTGTGGTGAAAGGTGGCAAGGGTTCGGGTGTCGTAGGGAAGGCTGAAGTCGTTCATGCCGTAATTGTCCACCCGATCACTGTGAAGCACCAGTTATCATTTATCCAGATAATCATGTAGTGTGGATACATGATTGATGTGACCCTCCATCAGCTCCGAATGCTCCGGGAGGTAGCCGTCAGAGACACGATCTCCGCTGCGGCCGATGCCCTGGGCTACACACCATCAGCGGTGTCGCAACGACTGGCGGCACTCGAAAAGACGCTGGGCGTCGAGGTGCTCGAACGGGTTGGCCGCAATGTGCGACTTACCGACGCCGGACGAGAGTTGGTCCGTCACGCCGAGAAACTCCTCGCAGGCATGGAAGAGGCCCAAACGGCGATCGAGCAGGTTCACGACCGGGTCACGGGAACGTTCGAGATCGCGCTTTCGGAGTCTGTTGCAGCCACCCTGTTGCCGCCGCTGCTGGGGTCGTTACGGCGCACGCATCCCGACCTGCGGTTGCGAAGCCGACAACTCGATCCCGAGTTCGCGCTGGAAGCGCTGAACAGCGGTCAGATCGATATGGCATTCTCGATCGACTACCCCCACGCCTCCCAACCCACACCGGCGGGCATCACGAGCGTTCCCATCATGAAGGACGACTTCTACCTCGTGGTCCCAGAGTCCGACCCGGCGACTGCCGGGCCGGTCGCGATGATCGACTTCAGGGACCGGCCGTTCATCTCGTCATCACCCGACCTGTTGTGTGGTCGATGTTTCCTGTCGGCATGCCATGGGGAGGGATTCGAGCCCGAGATCGCCCACGTTTTGGACGACTACGGCACCACGATCCGCATGGTGGCAGCGGGCGAAGGGGTAGCTCTCATCAGCGACCTTGGTCTCGTTCACGACCTCACGGGGGTTCGCATGCTCCCCCTCCGATCGGGCCTATCGAGGACCATTGAAATCGTCTGCCGGACGACCAGCGCCGAACGACCCGCCCTCCGGGCCATTCGCGACGCTGCGGTCGGCGTGGTGGATCGTCGAGAGTGGCTCGGGTCCAGCCGACAGGCGGCCTAGAGGCTGGTAAGGGCCGAAAGAGATGCGTCGATCATCACCGACACCGCATTCTTGACAATCGCTCGGTCGGGGTCGTAGCCCTCCATAGATTCGTCTTGATCCGCCAGCGGGTTGCCGTCGACGGTGAGGATCGCCCCGGCATCCACCCCCGCCAGCGACGCAGCGACGAACAACGCGGCACACTCCATCTCCACTGCGGTGCAGCGAGCCCGTTGCCACAACGGCAGCGTCGAACCGATGACCTCCGAGGGATAGAAGACATCGCTGGTCAGCACAATGCCGTAGTGAGCGTCCGGCGCAGCCGAACGCAGTGCTGCGGTGATTTCTGGGGCCGCGACAGCGGGGTACTCAATTGGGACGACCCGAGCCGAGTACCCGTCGTCGCGAACAGCCCCTGTTGCGATAACCAGATCGCCGTCGACCACCGAACCCTGCAGTCCGCCGCACGTTCCCGCCCGCACGATCGAGGTTGCGCCGGCCCGGATCACTTCACTGAAACACACACCGGCGCCGGCACTACCAACACCGTGACTGATCACCAGGATCTCGGTTCCGTTCCACTTGCCCCGATAACTGTGGTACTCGCGGGTAGCGGCGATCGGTGTGGCGTCGTCGAGTCGTTCGGCCACGAGCGCGGCCCGGGCGGGATCGCCCACGACGAGGACCCGGGTGGGAATGTCGCCAACGGTCAGACCGGTAATGGGCAGATCGATAGTGGACCGATCGGTAGTGGGCAGGGTGTCACTCATAAACGCACCGTATCGAGAGATGGTTGGAGCCTTCGGGTCTGAGGCTCGAACCCACTACCTCGAACCGGATCGACCCGAGCCCACAAGCGGGCGCCACCCCATCCGTTCGTCAGTAGGAACGAAGCACGAACGGCAACACCTGTTTGGCACCAGCGTTGCTGAGCAGGTTGCCGACCGCCGTTAAGGTCCAACGACTTCGACATTCTTCATCGATCAACAACACCGGGCCAGTCAGCAACTCGGGGGTTGGCAAGCCGTTGGCATCGAGCTCGAACCGGGCCAGTGCATTGGAGACCTGATGAGCCGAATTCGACATGGTCTCCTGAAACGGATGCTCACCAGGGGCTGAATCGAGCGGGTAGTACACGGGGAGCTTGCCCAGTTTGCCCAGCTCCTCCGCCACGGCCGAGACCAGAGCTGATCGGCGCCGGGAGGGAACCGGACAGATCCATGTTGGCCTGGCATCCCAGTTCCAGCGTTTGAGGACCTGAGCGCAGGCGGTTACAAGTTCGGGCGACAGGGTGACCGGCGACCCAGCCTCCGCATCGTCGATCAGCCGCTGGATGATCGGGTTCCAACCGCCATCGCCGACGCGGGCCAAGGCTCGACCCTCACCAGCGGGTGACGTGATCCGCCCTTTCACGCCGGACAGGCCTGAGGGCCATTGTTTCCTGGGCTCAACGACCACGTCGGCGCCGCGGAGCAGCTCGAAGGCCTGCGCGACCAGAACCGGATCCGGAGTCTGCGACCACGAGAGGTCTGAACAATGGTCGCAGCGGCCGCAGTCGACAGCTTCGGCGTCGTCCAGCGCTTCTCGTAGGTACCGAAGTCGGCAGCCGTCGCGAGTGGACCAGTGGAGCATCTGATCGCTTTCGTCTCGCCGCAGTTCGCGCAGGGTGGCAACCATCTCGCCGTCATAGGTCCAGGGGTTCTGGGTCCGAATCCACCCTCTCCCCTCTCGCTGCACGGCACCGTCGACATCGAGGATGCTGAGAAGGGTGCCGAGTCGGGAACGACCGAGGTTGGCCGCGGTCTCGAGCTGGGCGACCGAGGTTGGTCGTGCCGTATCGAGTTGGTCAAGAACCGTCCAACACAACTCTTCAGGGGGCATCGAGACCGACTCGAACCATCGCCACACCTGGGCGTCTTCGGTGGGTCGAGGCAGAGCGATAACCTCGGCCCGGTCGATGGCTCGGCCAGCTCGTCCTATCTGTTGGTAGTAGGCGACCGGGGACGGCGGCAGTCCGAGATGGATACAGAAGGCCATGTCACCCTTGTCGAAACCCATCCCGAGCGCAGAGGTGGCGACGAGCGCCTTGATGCGGTTCTCACGCAGGTCTCGTTCGAGGGCCAGTCGCCTGTCGGGTTCGACCGCACCGCTGTAGGCACCGGCCGTTATCCCCTGACGGGCGAGCCAACGCGCCGTTTCCTCGGCCTGGGCCACGGTCAGGCAATACACGATGCCCGAACCGTCCAGCTTCGGCAGGGTTTCAGCCAACCAGGCCAACCGATGGGCATCGTCGGGCTGATCGACCACCGAAAGATACAGCGACGCGCGATCGAGAGACGTTCGCAGCACGGTGGTGTCCTGACCGAGTTGTGCGGCCACATCGTCGGTTACGCGTTGGTTAGCAGTGGCTGTGGTGGCCAGAACCGGCACATCGTCGCCAAGATCATCGAGCAAGACGCGCAGCCGGCGGTAGTCCGGTCGAAAGTCGTGGCCCCAATCCGAGATGCAATGAGCCTCATCACACACCAACGCAAACGGCTGGGCCCGAACCGTGGCGAAGACCTGTTCGACGAATCTCGTGTTGGCCAGCCGCTCCGGCGAGATGAGCAGTAGGTCCACCTCGCCCGCCAGAATCATGTCTTCGGTTTCTCGCCAGGAATCGATGTTCGAGGAGTTGATCGAAACCGCGCGCAGGCCCAACGCCTCTGCGGCCGATACCTGATCTCGCATCAGGGCGAGCAATGGCGAGATCACGATGGTGGGCCCCCACCCCCGATCACGGAGGATTCGCGTGGCCGAGAAGTACACCGCAGACTTGCCGAAACCGGTCCGAGCGACGAGCAGAGTCCTGCGCCGGTCGACCAACATCGATTGAACCGCCGCCAACTGTTCAGGGCGTGGTTCGGCGTCGGGACCGGCGAGGGTCTTCACGTGAGCGGCGACCTCGGCCGCCACCTCCTCCGCCGTTGGGCGCACCGGTTGTGTCATTGCGCTTGCCATTCAGTGACCCTACGCCGCCCCTGTGACAAGGTTGCCCGGCTGTGGTTGCCGGCCTAACCGCGGCATGGCACCCGAAAACCGCTCCGAACCGTCGCCGAACCCCTTGAGTCCGCCTGAACCGACCCAATAGAACAATTCAGGCGGGTTGGGAGGCCAAGAATTCAGTTCGGCCGGTTTGGTTCAGCGGCGGCTTCCTGCCGTAGGCCGAGGGTCGGTACGGTGACCACATGAGAACCCCCACCATCGACGATGACCCGCTGGTCGATGCGTTGTCGGAGGTGTTTGCCCGACACGGCTACGAGGGAGCCAACCTGCGGCTGCTATCGGAGGCGTCGGGGCTGAAGCGGGCAAGCCTCTACCACCGCTTTCCTGGTGGAAAGGACGAGATCCTTTCCGCAGTCCTTCAACGAGCCGAAAAGCTCTTCAAGGAAGCGTTGGCACCGGCCCACGACGACGGCGACCCTCACGAGCGTGCCGTTGCGGTCGCCGATCGGCTGAATTCGTACTACGGCGGCGGTAATCGCAGTTGCATCATCGTGGCGCTATCGATGGCTGATGAGGAACGACGAGAGGCGGTCACACCCTGCATCGATGCCTGGATCGATGCGTTTCGGGTGATCGCTCGCGACGCCGGAGCCGATGAGG
>CALGOA010000157.1 GCA_937958015.1 uncultured Acidimicrobiales bacterium
GATCACGTACCCCCACTTCGAGAAGACGTAGCCACGGGAATTGCAGTCGAAGAAGAACCGTTCGTTCGGAACGAGGTCGACGATCTCTGCATCGATCGACCACTCCTTGTCGCCATTGCGATTATGGCCGGTGAAAACCGCCCCGATGGCGGCTTCGTTGGCTCCATCTTTCCACTCGGCCTTGTAGGTCTCGGGTGACCACTCACCCATGCGCGTGATGTCCGAGAGGGCGGAGAAAACCGCCTCGGGGGAGGCGGCAATTTCGCGGGAGATGATCAGATCCGGTTCCATGCCAAGACCGTAGCCCCTGCCCATGTTTGCCCAGTACTCAGAGTATTCGGGCCGCATCGGACCCGTTCGGGCCACAGTAAGATCCACCGGTGCGACAGGCTGCCCGATGACCGACATGGCTGCGGACCGTGATCTTCCGGCCGAGGTTGTTGCCGTGCTTGCGGCGGCGCTGTCGACGATCGGTATGTCGATTTCGTTGGCAACCCTGATCTTTACCGGTCCGTTGTCCGAAGGCCTTCCGCGGGCCATCGGAGGTTTTGTCGTTGCCGGCGCCATCGGAGGTGGCCTCATCGCCTGGCGTAGCCAGATCGTGCCATCCGCCTCGTTAGTGCAGGATGCGCCGGTCGTGGTTCTGACGGCCGTCGCAGCTGGCGTGCTCGCGAGTGGGTCTGACCAACCGGTGATCGACGTCTTCGTACTTCTTGCACTCACCACGTTGCTCACCGGCGCTCTGATGTGGCTCTTCGGACGATTCCATCTGGGCCATCTGGTGCGATACATGCCCAGCACCGTGGTCGCTGCGTTCATCGCTGGCACCGGGTATCTGCTTCTGCGAGGCGGCCTGCAGGTCATGCATCGAGGGCCTCTCAGCCTGGATGTGCTGGGTGACTTCCTTGCATGGGAGTCGATGCAGCGGTGGTTACCCGGCGTCGTGCTTGGACTGTTGATCCTCGCAATTCAGCGGTCGAAGAAGTTGCCGCCAGTGACCATGAGTGTCGTGATTCTTGCCGCGGTCGCAATCTTTTTCGCCGTCGTGGCGTCTGCATCTTCCATCGAATCGGTCGAAGCCGACGGTTGGCTGATCGGCCCCTTCGCTGATGGCACCAACATCACGCCGGTCACGCCCGGCGAAGTCATCGATGCGAACTGGATCGAGTTGACACCCCAGGTCGCCGGAATCGCCGGCGCCGTGGCAGTGGCGGTCGTGGCACTTCTCTTGAACCTCAGTGCCCTCGAGTTCGTCGGTCGAGGCCGTATCGATGTGAACCGGGAACTGCGCCTTACCGGCGGTGCCAATCTGCTCGCCGCCGCATTCGCCGGGGCTCCGGTGTACCACGCGCTGGGCGACACCGTTCTGATTCAACGGATGGGCGCCACCCGTCGCCTGGTACCGATGACGGCATCAGCCCTCGCACTGTCGTTCGGGTTGTTCGGCACAGGCCTCGTCGGTTTTGTCCCTCGATTCGTCGTCGGCGGACTGCTCGTCACGGTTGGAACCTCGCTGCTGCTCGATTGGGTGGTGGGTTTGGTCCGGACGACCAGCCAATTCGAGCGGTTTCTCAGCATTGGGATCGTGCTGGTGATCGCGTTCGTCGGAATTCTGGAGGGAATCGGCGTCGGGATCCTGGCTACATGCGCCGTTTTTGTTGTTCGCTACAGCCGCATCGATCCGATGCGCCGGGTAGCCACCGGGCGTCAACTCACCAGCCGTGTCGACCGAACCGAGGCGGACCGAAACGAACTGGCCGACGCCGGGGACCGGACGGTGATCCTGCAGCTTCAGGGCTATTTGTTCTTCGGTTCGCTCAGCTCCCTCGACGACGAGGTTCGATCAATCCTTTCCGCGGCGGACGGAACTGTCGACGCAGTGGTCTTTGACCTCACGCACGTCACGGGTATCGATTCCTCTGCCGATGTGTTGATCCAGCGAATAGGAGCATTCGTCACGGGTGCGGGTGCGCAGGTCATCGTGGCGAGCGTGCCCGAGCAACTCGGCGTCGACGACCTCTTCGACGTCGAATCGAACCGCTGGTTCGCCACCCTCGACAACGCACTGGAACATGTCGAGACCGCCCGCCTTGCCGATGTCTCGGACCGGGAAGACGACGAAATCGAGCACCACCTCGAGCTCACCGATGAGCTCCTGGGCCACTTCGAACCGGTCAGCTTCGCCGCCGACAGCGTGGTCATCAGTCAGGGCGCCCCCAGCGACGAACTGGTGATCATCCGGTCCGGAATGTTGACCGCCTACCGGCTCGACGGTGATGGAATGAGGCAACGATTGAGTCGATCCGGACCGGGCGCGCTCATCGGTGAAGTGGGCCTGCTCACCGGCGGCGTTCGCACCGCCGAGATCATCGCCGACACCCGGGTGGAGGGGTATGCGATTTCGCGAGACAGCTACGAACGGCTGCGGGTCTTGGCTCCGGATCTCGGTTTTGAACTGCACGAGTTCATACTGCGTCGTCAAGCGGAGCGGGTGGCTCGGCTGACCTCGTCGCTCAGCCAGGCCCTGCGCTGATCACCGTCGTTCGGCCGCCGCCTTGATCGCAGAGTTTTCCTCTTCCAGTGCCGCCGTGGCTCGAGACCGCATCGCCCGTTCCACAACGGTGGAACCCAGACCCGAGACCTCCAACGACAATTCGTTTCGACACCCCTTCTTCTCCCTCTTCACCTTGTGAATCGCCGTGAGCGTCGAGAGGCCGAGGCGACGTTTCCATGCGAAGGTATGCGTCTTGTGGTCGACCACGGTGACGGTCCACACCGCCGCTAACAGATCGGGTTGCCACAGCTTGAACTGATCGCCCGGTTCCAGCGCTCCGGGGGTCATTCGAGCGATCTTCTCGATCGTCGGTGTGACGTCGGGCAACGAGTCGATGTCGGTGGTGATCTCCCACACTCGTTTGACCGGTGCATTGATCTTGATGGAGTGCGAGATGGTCACCCCACGATCCTACGGAACAGGTTCCGGCCCTCAGACCGAGGGCCGGTAGGTTTGGCAGATGACCAGCGGACAAGATGCAGAAGTTCGAGGGTTCGACGCGGCGTTGAGTTCTATCGACGCCTACTTCAGTTCGGGCGACTTCGTGGCCGATCTTGCCCGACGGGTGGCGATTCCCACCGAGAGCCCAAAGCCGCAACGACGACCCGAGTTGCGCTTCTATCTGGAGCAGGAACTGCGTCCCACCCTTGAGTCGATGGGTTTCACCTGCCGGTTGTTCGAGAACCCCGATCCCGCCGGTGGGCCCTTCCTGATAGCGCGACGACACGAGGCCGATGAGCTGCCAACCGTTCTGTCGTATGGGCACGGCGATGTGGTCAGCGGCTACGACGATCAGTGGGCCGATGGTCTGGACCCGTGGATCCTCACCCAGGTCGGCGATCGTCTGTACGGACGGGGCACCGCCGACAACAAGGCTCAACACACGATCAACCTGGCGGCACTCCGGGCGGTTCTCGATGCTCGGGGCGCCCTCGGTTTTAACGTGACGCTGCTGTTTGAAACGTCGGAGGAGTGTGGCTCGCCCGGACTTGGCCAGTTCTGTGAAGCGAACGCTGAACTGCTCGCCGCCGACGTGTTCATCGCCTCCGACGGACCCCGTATTCAGCGTGATGTGCCCACCATCTTCATGGGGTCCAGGGGTGCATTCAACTTCTCGATGACGGTGGATCTCCGTGAGGGTGGACATCACTCCGGCAACTGGGGCGGTCTGTTGTCGAACCCCGGTGTCATTCTGGCAAACGCCATAGCGTCGATGATCGACGAACATGGCGAGATTCTGGTCGAGGGATGGAAGGCCGAACCGATGAGCGACTCGGTGCGGACCGCCGTGTCGGCGCTTCAGGTCGGAGGTGCCGCCGGCGACCCCGACATCGATCCGCATTGGGGCGAACCGGGATTCTCCCCGGCAGAACGAGTCATCGGCACCAACACCTTTGAGGTTCTGGCCTTCGAGACCGGCAATCCCCGGAATCCGGTCAACGCCATTCCTCCCCGCGCCGTCGCCCACGGCCACGTTCGGTTCGTCGTGGGCACCCGGGCCGCCGATCTGATGCCGGCCCTTCGTCGCCATCTGGATCGTCTCGGCTACGACGATGTCGTGCTCGAGTCCGCCGGTGTCTCGATGGAGGCGACCCGTCTCGATCCCACCTCTCCATGGGCTGCGTGGGCGATCGAGTCCGTGACAAACGCGGTGAAGCGGGAGGTGGCCGTCCTCCCCAATCTCGGAGGGAGCCTTCCCAACGATGTGTTCGCGGAAGTGCTCGGACTGCCCACGATCTGGGTGCCGCACTCCTATGCTGGGTGCTCTCAACATGCCCCAAACGAACACGTCCTCCTGACGATCTGTCGAGACGCACTGTCGATCATGACCCACCTGTGGTGGGACCTCGGGAACGGCGACACGCCGCACTCAAAACTAACCCGTCAGTAACCGGTGATCGGTCGTTCTGATGCGGCATCCTCTTCGGGTGCCAATTCTGCAGGCTGTGCCCTCCGTCGCCGAAGTGAAGGCCGTCGTTCCCCGAGAGTGTTACGAACGGGAACTCACCACCTCGTTGCGACACCTGTTCGTGTCGCTCGTTCTGACGTTCGGGACGGCGCTTCTAGCGTGGCTGCTCATTCCCCTTGAGCTGGCGTGGACGCCGTTGTGGCTGGTCTATGCGTATGTGAATGGCACCATCGCGGTTGGCCTATGGGTGCTGGCCCACGAGTGCGGTCACCGGGCCTTCAGTGAGAACAATCGCCTTCAGGACACGATCGGATTCATCCTTCACTCGGCGCTGCTCGTTCCCTACTTCTCGTGGCAACGAAGTCATGCGGTGCACCACAGCCGCACCAATCATGTGGTCGAGGGCGAAACCCATGTACCGAAACGAACAACGACCGAGGGAGGGCAACGAACCCTGGCGATTCGGCGACGGCTCGGCGAGGGGCTGCACGGCGCTCTCACCGTGCTGTCGCGCCTCGGGTTCGGCTGGCCGCTCTACCTTCTGATCGGTGCCACAGGTGGACCCGATCGGGGCACCACGAATCACTTCTGGCCGGCTCGACCATTCTCAAGCGACCTTTTTCCCGACCGGTGGCACACGAAGGTTCGATGGTCGGCCGCTGGCGTACTGGTCACTCTCGCCCTGCTGGTCGCCTGGGCCGTAATCGGGGGAGTGGGTCCGGTCCTAGCGTTCTACGTCGGTCCCTATCTGGTCGTGAATGCGTGGCTCGTTACCTACACCTGGCTGCAGCACACCGACGCCGACGTGCCTCACTATGGCGACGACGAGTGGTCCTTCGTTGTCGGCGCATTCTGCTCAGTCGACCGGCCCTATGGACCGATCGCCGACTTCCTCCACCACCGGATCGGCACCACCCACGTGGCCCATCATCTCGACCACAAGATCCCTCACTACCACGCAGCTGAGGCCACCGAGGCGATCAAGAACGCGTTCCCGGACCTCTACCGTTACAACCCAACACCGATTCGTCGGGCGTTGTGGGACGTGGCGACCACCTGCCACGTCGTGGGACCCACCGATGACGGATGGCGTTTCACCGATGGAGAAACCGACCGGAATCGGGCTCACTATTCTGATGTTGTAACCTGAGGTAAGTGAGCGCGAGTCAGGATCAGGCCGTATCTGACCAGGCGCCACGTCCGGGCCCGGGTAGGAAGCGTAAGTACAGCCTCGACGAGGTCCGGCGGCGCATGGTTGAGGCGTCGGTGGACCAACTGCTCGAAAGCGGAATATCTGCCGGGCTGGATTCTGTACGGCTCGACCGCATCGTGATCGAGGCCGAGATACCTCGCGGTAGTGCGTACGAAGCCTGGGATCACCCCGATCGATCCCCGCAGGAGAACCTGCGGCACGCGACGGTGCTGCACATCCTTCGGACCACCACCGCAAACAACGCCGACCCCACCCGGGCCTTCGCCATGGAGGTCTTGACCGAGGTAGCCGACGAGATCGGGTCCGGTGTCCTC
>CALGOA010000158.1 GCA_937958015.1 uncultured Acidimicrobiales bacterium
GCTTCAAGTGAGCCGACGGACGGTGCGGGAATCGTTACTGGTGAGTTGTTCATGACCCCATCATCGGTGTATAAGTGGACATCAAGTGTCCAGTTATTTGAAGTGATCGGAAGAAATCTTGCGAGCAGACCGATTGGTGGCCGAACTGCTCTTCCTGCAGTCCCGGAGCAAGGCCACAGCAGCCGAGATCGCGGCCGAGTTTGAGGTGTCCACCAAAACCGCGCGGCGCGACATGGAGGCGCTGTCCATGGCAGGTATCCCCGTGTATCCCGAACGTGGTCGCCATGGAGGGTGGCGTCTGCTCGGTGGGGCCAAGACCAACCTGACTGGACTGCGATCCGACGAGGCTCGAGCGTTGTTCCTCGCCACCGCGCAAATTGATCAGGGGCAACACCCGGGCCTGCGGTCGGCGATGTCCAAACTCACCGAGGCTCTTCCGGCTCCGCTGCGATCCGATGTTGAACGGATGAGTCACGTGGTGCACGTCGACTCGGGCCGATGGGGTGGTTCCCCGACTCCGGGCGTCGACGGCGAGATCATGGAAGCGCTCCAGACCGCGGTGGTGGAACGGCGGCAGGTGAGGTTTGGCTACCGGGATCCGAAGGGGCGTAAGACGGTCCGAACGGTCTCACCTCTGGGTCTGGTGGCCAAGGCCGCCGTTTGGTACCTGGTGGCGATGGGCGAGACCGGGCGTCGAACCTTTCGGGTCGATCGCGTTCAGTCGGTCGAGTTGACCGCCGAGGCGAGCGAGGTGCCCGACAACTTCGACCTTGGTGCCGAATGGGACGATGTGCGCGCTGCCTTCGGCGCCGTGGTCGGCCAGTTCCGAGCCGAGGTGGAAGCCGAGGAGCGGACTCTTGGAATCCTGCGTTTCCTCTTTCGAGGTTCGTTCCGCATGCTCGACGAGTTACCAAATGGTCGATTCAGGGTCGGTGTCGGTGGATACGGAGCGTTTCAGGTGGCGGCGCAGCTTGCCGGTCTCGTCGATTCGGTCACCGTCGTGGAACCGCAGGAGGTCAAGGACGAACTGGTGAAAATCGGTGACCGGCTCGTCGAACGCTACGGACCCAGTGCGTAATTTCGTTCGGTGCTAGAGGTGGGGAACGTCGAGTTGGTCGTGAATGTCGTCGACGTCGGCGTGGGACAGACCGAGGGCATCACGGAGATCGCGTAGGTAGGTGGCTTCTGCCATCGTGTCGACGGTGATCGAGATCAGGGACACGGCGTAGGTTTCGGCCGCCAGACCTTCGGGCACCGACGCTGCCATCGCCGAGGCGCTGATGGCTGGGGTACGCAGCTCCCGGCGGAGAAAGATTCGTTCATCGGAGCTGGCGTCGGCGAGCTCGGATTCGATCTTTTCCGCTTCCTCTTCGTCGATCTGGCCGTCGGCTTTTGCCGCGTTGCACATAGCCCTTACCAGAACCTCGGCGTCGGCATCCGACATCGAGGGTGCCGGCGCCGCTGGCATGGCTTCGGGTTCGTCATCGCCCCCGCCGCGCAATCCGCCCAACAGACCCCCGAGGCTGCGCAACTGACGGCCTCCGAGCATCGCGCCGGCGAGACCGCCGAGCATCGCTCCATGGCGACCACCGATCATGCCGCCGATCATCCGGCCGCCGCGACCGCCCAGCATCGATCCAAGAAGTCCAATCATTGTCGCCACTCTCCAAAGTTGTAGTTGTTCTCAGACCGTAGCTGGAACCTTCGACGTTGTTGGGCGCAGCGTCGTTACTAGTCGGTGATCGGGTCGTAGGGGTAGCTCGTCTTGAATTCGGTGGAGCCGGTAACCCAGCGGACCACTTCGCCTCGGGAGAGTGTTTGGAGGTCGGGATTGCCGCCGTGCGTGTTCGTCCCCTGGAGGAAGTCGAGCCAATAGTTGTAGCCGCCCTGATCGAAGTCTCTGCCGAGGACGTTGTCATACACCTCGGTCAGAAATTGCTGGTCGGTCGTTCCGTCGTAGACGTTTCGGTATTCGGGCACGGCGGTGAAGAACTGCGCGATCTCGATGAGGGTGCTGCCGTTGCGGGAGATGTCGATCCAGTAGACCGCGCCTCCGGGGTCGGGTTCACGGTTGAAGAAGGCCCGGTAGAGGCGTAGGAGGTTGGCGTCGGCCGCGGTGTAGTCCGATGCAGCGAGGATCTCATTCACCGTCGTAGCGGCTTCGACAGTTCCACCTCGAAGGCCGATCCGTAGGTACCCGTAGGTGCCGTCGACGAAATTGACTCCAACCGAACCGTTGTCGCTCAGGTCGAGCACGTTTCCAACGGTGCCCAGGACCTCGAGTGATTCGATCGCCGGAGCCCAAAGATACACATCGAACTCGTCGTCCTGATCCGATTCGTCGAGTCGAAGTGGAGTTTTGAACGTAACGATCGAGGCGTCGCTGGACATCTCCAGGTTGAAGGCGCCGACGCCCGATTCATCGGGAGGCGTGTCGATTGCGATGTCTCCGTTGCCGTCAATCGTGTGCAGCGCCACACGTCGCGCAGGACCATTGCCGTTGTCCCGGACGCCGTAGAGGACGGTGTTGCCATCGGCCGAGAAATCGTCGTAGCCGAAGTCGAGCACGCTCGCCATGACAATGGTGACGCCGGTGTCGAGGTCCCATCGCGAGGTTTCATTGGTGGCAGAGGGGTAGAGAACGTAGCGACCGTTACCCGACACCAGAGGTCCCCTGATCGATGACGATCCCCGAGAGCCGACCGTTCCGTTGGAGCGTTGCCAAACCCGAACCTGGACCGGAACGAAGTCGTCGAAGTACGTCCAGGCGACCACGGATCCGTCGTCGGAGATGCTTGGTGATCCGTTGGTACCTCCTGATGAGAGGATGGTTGGCGGACCTGTGCTGAGACGATCCTTGAGAACAACCTCGGTCCCTCCCTCACCATCCGACCGCTGGAACGCAATCCAGCGACCGTCGGAGGAAATGGCGGGTCCATTCCCAGCGGGATCAATCTCGGTAGTGGTTCGCGTGTCCCTATTCCACAGCATTATCCCGAGGCCGTCGTCGGGATCGACATACGCCGCCCAGATGCCATCACCGGAAACGACGATTCTGAAGTTACCTTCTTCGCCCTGTGCACTAGGGCTAATCGGGGTCACAGCGACAGGCACCTCGGCCGACGCCGACGAAGAGGTCGCGGCTACGAGTCCCAACATCATTGCCAGAGCCATCGCCACCCGTTGTTTCAACATGCTGGGTAATGTATCTACAGGCACTGATGGTGGGCGATCGACCACTCGGAGTTCTCTCAGTATCGCGATGCGGATGAACCGGGGGGAGAGATGAATTAGGGTCGGCCGTATGGAGATCCAACTGCGTCATCAGCCCGGCTTCGGAGTAGCGAGGGTGCTACTGAGCGCTGGCGAGAGCATCCGGGCCGAGTCGGGCGCCATGATGGCGATGGCGGCCGACACCGACCTCGACGCCAAGATGGAGGGCGGCCTGATGAAGGGGCTGAAGCGATCCGTTCTCGGCGGTGAATCGCTCTTCATCACCCGAGCTACCGCCGGCGCCCAGGGCGGCTGGATCGATCTCGCCCCGTCGTTGCCCGGCGATGTCACCGTTGTCGATATCACACCAGCCGCGCCGCTTCTGATCCAAAAGGGTTCGTTCCTCTGCGCCGAACAGGGAGTCGAGATCGACACCAAGTGGGGCGGAATGAAGAACCTGTTTGGAGGCGAAGGAGGCTTCCTTCTGCACGCCACCGGCCAGGGCAAGGTGGTCGTGGCGTGTTACGGCGCACTGGACCGATTCACGCTGCAGCCGGGTCAGCAGGTGATCGTCGACACCAACCACATGGTGGCGTTCAGCGAGACGGTTCAGATGGAACTTCAGCGGGCCAGCGCCAGCATGATGAAATCCGCCAAGAGCGGAGAGGGACTGGTCTTCCGCTTCACCGGTCCCGGCGAGCTGATGATGCAGAGCCGCAACCCCGACGAGATCGTGCAGTACATGTACAAGAACTGGCCCGGCCAGCGGTCGTAGGAATTCGCCGATCGGACGGCTGAATCATCCGATCGGCCAATGTGCAGGACGGTCTCGTTTGACACCTTGGCCGTATGAGCGCAGGCGGAAAGAAAAGACTGAAACAGATAGCAGGGCTCGTCGCAGGGGCTGCTCTCGTGATCGGATCGTTAGCGATCTCCCGGGAGCCACTGGTCGCGTTGGCATTCCTCTTCCTGATCGTGGTGCCATTCGAGAAGTGGAAACCCCGCCATCCGCAGCGGGTTCGTCGAAAGGGAGTTGGTACCGACGTCGCCCACGGCATCGTGGCACCGTTGGTCACCCCGATCGGCGTCTTCGTTGCGGCGGTCATCGGCGTCGTCAGTTTCGGCTGGCTGCCGGGATTGGCCGTTCGACCGCTGGTCGCAATGTTGCCCGGATGGGCCGCCATGATCGTCGGGCTGCTGTTGTTCGACGCCCTCATCTACTGGACCCACCGATTCAGCCACGAGGTTCCGTTCCTCTGGCGCTTCCATGCGGTGCACCACAGCACCGAGACCCTCGACTGGGTCTCGGGCCTTCGCCAGCATCCCTTCGACGGCGTCATCCTTGCCCCTGCCTTTGCCTTCCTGCTCGGCGCCGGGTTCAGCGGTGAATATGCCGGAGCGGTCACCGTGATTCAGATCCTGACCGGCCTGTTCCTTCATGCGAACGTGCGCTGGCGACTCAAGCCACTTCACAAGCTGATCATCACCCCCGAGTTCCATCACTGGCACCACACCAACGAACCCAAGGCCATCCACAGCAACTACTCGGTGTTCCTGCCGATCTGGGACATCCTGTTCGGCACCTACTTCATGCCAAGTAACCGACGCCCCGAAACCTACGGGATCGACGAACACATGCCCGATGGTGTGGCCGCCCAGATGTTGTGGCCGCTACGGGGCATGCCCAATCCCCTTACGGTCCTGTGGACTGCTTTTCGCCACCCGATCCGCTCGACTCGTCGGCTCGCTCGAGAGGTGCGCAGCCTGCTTCGTCAGATGAAGCGATCGGCTCGACGGCCCACGGCGAACGTCACGGGCGTGGTGCCCCGACCGCCGGTCCACCCGATGTCACGAGCCGAGGTGCCGGATCAGCCCGAACTGGTTGGTGTGGGCCGATAGGTGGACTGCACCAGTCCACCGGCAAACGCCTCGGTCGCAACGTGATCCCACCACACGGCGTCGGTCATCTCGCCAAACAGCGGGATGCCACCACCCAGTAGGACGGGGATCCGAGAGATCGTCATCTCGTCGATCAGACCGGCATCAAGAAACGCGGTGACCAGTCGGCCACCGTCGATGTACAGCCGATTCAGGCCCTGTAGTTCGCACTGTTCCACCAGCTCAGCGGGTGAGCCGCTGAGAATCTGCACACCGGCCTCGAGGTCGTCCGGGACGCTCTGGAGGCTGGTGCTGGCCACGATGACCGGTACGTCATAGGGCCAGGGCCGAAAATCCGACACGGCATCGAAGGTGCCGCGTCCCATCACGAGGGCATCGATCGACGCCATGTGATCGGTGAAGCCAAAGTCGGCCCCGTCGGGATTGTCCAGTTGCTCAAGCCACCCGAGGCCATGGTCCTTGGTCGCGATGTAGCCGTCGATGCTCGTCGCGATGTAGACCTTGCAGAACGCCATGGCCGGTCAGCCGTTCATGAACTCGGTGAGTCGGTTCAGCTCCGCCTCGACCTCGGCCGGTGGGCCCTGCGGTAGTCCGAAGATCGCCCGCTTCACTCCCTTGGCCTCGAGTGCTTCGAGTTCATCGGTGTTGGCCTTGGCGCCGAAGATGCCGAGTTCGATCGTGTCCGGATCACGATCGACGGCCTCGCAGGCTGCCTTGATGTTGTCCCAACCTGAATCGAGGGTCCTGGCACCGATCGGCATCCAGCCGTCGCAGAACTCGGCGATGTCGGCTGCCGTCTTTGGTCCCGCCGTACCGCCCATGATGATCGGCGGGTGCGGCTGGGTCTTGGGCTTGGGCCATGCCCAACTGGGCTCCAACTGGACAAAATCGCCCGAGAACGATGCTTCCTCCTTGGTCCAGAGCTCCTTGATGGTGAGCGCACACTCGCGTAGGCGGGCGCGCCGCTCGGTGTACTTCACGCCGTGACTGGCGAGCTCTTCCTTGTTCCACCCGTAGCCGACACCGAACAGCAGCCGGCCCTCGCTTAGATAGTCCACCGTGGCAGCCTGTTTGGCGGTCCATATCGGGTCTCGCTGACCGAGCAGCGTGATACCGGTTGCCAATTTCAGAGTTGTCGTGACCGATGAGATCGCAGCGAGCGCAGTGAACTGCTCGTGAGTCCGCCAGTACTCTTCGGGTAGTGGAGGGGCACCTTCCCGCCCTCCCCAGGGTGTGGTCCGACTAACGGGGATGTGAGAGTGCTCGGGGAACCAGATCGACTCGAATCCGCGTTCCTCGGCCTCGCGACCCAGCGTGATGGGATCCATGGTGAGATCGGTCGGGAAGATCATTAGGCCAAGCTGCATTGGCCGAACCTATCGACGAGCTGTTTGGATGTCCATTCCCGGCGCCGTGGCAACGGCGCAACGGGGGTTATTCGATTCCGAAGGCAAGCGGGTCCGGGACGAACTCTACGACCGTGTCAGGTTGTCCGATGGACTCAGGCACAGGGTCGGGGGAAGCAAACTGGGCAAGCGCAGCACCCGAAACCGACGCCACTACCAGTACGGCAAAGATGGTCATCGACTTGATTCGGGAAGGCTGCGGTCGCTCTGAGGTGGCATCCTGGTTCACATCCGTTTTGTCGACGCGACCAGCCCGATGCTGGATATGTGGATGTGCCTAGGCGGGTGGTCCAGGATGCTCAGCCGTCGAGCCAACCGTTGAAGGTTCCACCCGAAATCGCTTTGTCCATGTAACCGAGGGTGCCGGTGTCCAGTAGTTCCTCGACCGCCCGCTGTGTCTCTCCCAACGCCACCCGCAGCAGAGCGCCGCCGGTACTGACCCTGCGTACGCCGAGTGCAGCGAGCTCGGGAACACTGGGTGTCTTCGGTGTCAGCAGGACGTTGACCGCCGGTCCGATCGCGCACACCGCGGCGATCTGATCTGGGTCTGACAAGCCGGGTGCATAGACGCAGCCGGCGCCGGCCTCGGCATACGCTCGCAGCCGTGCGATCGTGTCGTCGAAGTCGGGGTTCTGTTCGTAGAGGTGACGCTCGGCTCGAGCGGTGAGGACGAGTCCGCGGGCGGTCGCCACCTCGGCGGCCGCGGCGACTCGTTCAGTGGACACCTCGATCGACTCGATGGAGGCCGTCGCCGGGTTGTAGTCCTCGATCGAGAACCCTGCAACGCCCGTGCCGGCGAGCTCCTCTGCGAAACTGGTGACCGCTGCTGGCGTCGATCCGTAGCACCGTTCGCTGTCGACGCTCACCGGCACCGTGGCGGTTCGGGCCAGGAGCGCCGAGTGGGTCAACAGTTGATCGGCCTCAACGGCGTAGTCGGTTCGTCCAAACGTTGCTGCGAATCCGGAGCTGGTGGTGGCGACCGCTGGCGCTCCAGAACGAGCCATCGTAATCGCAGATGCGGAATCCCAGGCGTTGGGCATCACGAAGAGGCCGGTCGAATGAAGGGCTGCGAAGGTCGTCAGGTGCTGGTTGATGTATCCACGCTACTACCGCAGGCTCAACCGTTTCCTACCGATTTCGCCCACTCGGCAACCGCCTCAACGAGCGCTTCGCAATGTTCTTCGGTGATCTCCACCGACAGTGCCACGAATCCCCGCCGGGCGATGTACAGGCCCTGGTCCAACAGCTCGTGAAAGAGCAGATCCAGCAACTGATCCTCCGAGGCGTGGAAGCAGAGCATCGAACCCAGACCGGTCACGCTCATGTCCAGCGCAGAGGTGGACAACGCTTCGTTCAGTTTGGAGCGCAGCCGGTCGCCACGGTCGTTGACGGCCTGGACCGCATCGTTGGGCAGTTCGGTTGACAACGTGGCAACAGCAGCCGCCATCGACGCCACGTTGTTGTTGAATGTCCCGGCCTGGGTGAGCGTGCCACCGGCATCCCGGTCGAACGCCACCATGATGTCGCGTCGACCCCCGAATGCGCCGAAGGTCATTCCGCCGCCCAGGTACTTGCCAAGGGTGCACAGGTCCGGCATCACACCGAAAAGTTCCTGGGCGCCACCGGGAGCCAGCCGAGATGTCATGACCTCGTCAAAGATCAGCACGGTTCCAGCGGCCGTACAGCGTCGCCTGAGTTCGACCAGGAACTCGCGGTCGGCCGGTCGACACCCGCCCGAACCCTGAACGGCCTCGACCAGCACGCAACCCAGGTCCCCGGGTTCAAAGAGTTTGTCCAGAGCGTCCATTTCATTGAAGGGCACAACTCGGCAGTCGTACGGAGCGTTGAGTGAGTGATGCGGACCGCCTGCATCGTCTCCGAAGCTGAGCACGCCGCCGTGATAGGCGCGCTCGAAGATGCCGACGCCAGAACGGCCGGTGTGATGGAGCGCGGTTCCGATGGCCATGAGATTCGCCTCGGTACCCGAGTTTGTGAAACGGACCTGATCGAGGCAGGGGAACCGATCGCACAACAGCTCGGCCAGGCGGACCTCCCGTTCGTGGGTTGCGCCAATGGCCCAACCGTTATTCATCGCATCTGCGACAGCGTCCTTCACCACCGTCGGCGAATGGCCCAGTAGCCCGGCGGTGTAGTTGCCGCAGAAGTCCACGTATCGATGCCCGTCGATGTCGACCAGTTCGGGCCCGTGGGCCCGTCGAACCCGGAACGGGAACGGCTCGAAGTCCAGAACCGACCGGGTGTTGCCGCCGGGGAGCACCCGCCGAGCCTCCACGTCTGCCGCAGCACTGGCTGGATGGTTCGCCCGATATCGGTCGTGCGCATGTTTCACCATCGCGTCGAGGTCGGGTGCGGTGAGCAAGGGATTGGTCATGGGATTCTCCGTGACTCGGCGGTGGAAGGTCTATCCGGTCTTGTTGAGCATCTTCTGTAGTTCGTCCGAGACCGCAGCGGTGCCGGTTCCGGCGTAGGCGTCGTGACGATCTTCGATCTTGCCTGGTTCGTACCGATAGTTCACCATCATCCCGAGGCTTCGGTCCCATCCGGTTGTGCTGGGGTTGGCCCACCAGTTCACACGATCGAGCATCGCCCCGTTCGAGAGGTGGAAGTGGGCCACCGGATCGATTGCCCGCTCCTTCATAATGCGCGGGTTGGCTGATGCCCTACGCTCCTCAACGATGAACTTGGCCGCCAGGGAGACGAGTTCTTTCCGCAGGTCCTCGGTTGCCGTTCGGCTCTTTGGTAGCTCGAGTGGAATCAAAGCCCGAACATGGCTGGCGTGTTCGTCCACCCACTGGCGGAACCGGGGGATTGGGCTGAGCGTGACGAAGTTCTTGAGATTGGGGAACTCGTGCTGCAGGTCGTCGACGACGCTCTTGATCAGCAGGTCGCCCAGTGACACCCCGGCCAACCCATAGTGGCAGTTTGATATCGAATAGAACGTTGCGGTGTCGGCCGAGAAGGGATCGGTGCGATCGAGGGAATGGTCCAGCAGCGGTTCCAGGGAGTCCGGTACGCCGTTGGTGAAGGCGATTTCGACGAAGATCAACGGGTCATCGGCCATCGCCGGATGGAAGAACGCGTAACACCGACGGCCCTTATCGAGTCGGCCCCGAAGGTCGTCCCATCCCTGGATCTCATGGACCGCCTCGTATTCGATCAGTTTCTCCAGAACGTTCGCAGGAGACTGCCAGGTGAGTCGCTCGAGCCGGAGCAGCCCAACGTCGAAGAAGCGGGCCAGGACCACCCGGAGGTCGTTGTCGAGTGCCCGCAGGGCCGGTGTTTCGTCTCGGAGTGGGAGTAACTCTTCCCGCAGGTCGACCAGGAATGACAAGCCCCCCTCCAGTCCAACGAACCGCCGGAACAGTCGATCGCGTTTGGGTCGCAGGGCGTTGCGGAGTTCGTGTTCGGTCTGGCTTCGTTCGGACGGGTTCGCGGCGGCGGAGACCGCAGCCATCGCTTCGTCGACGTCGGCGTCGCTGTGGTTGTACTCGGTGGCAAGGATGTCGAAGAACGATCGTCGACCGCTTTCATCGAGCGCCAGAAAACACGCACCGACTTCCGCAGCCCGTTTGCGGGCCGCCATCTCGCCGCCTTTGCCTTCGATGGTGTCATCGAGGAGCGATCGGAGACGGGACGCATCCCGTTCGGGTAGGTCGGGCTGAATTTTCAGCTGGTGCGCATCCCCGCCTCGCCACGATCGGATCTGTCCCAACATCCGTTCCAACCTGGTCTGCACGAGGCCAATCGTAGGTCTCTACTACCCGGCGCTCCATTCGTCGGCTCGTTCCCAGGGTGTGATGGCCGTCCGGATGGGTAAGACTGGGACATGAAGAAGATCGTGGTTGGTTACGACGGCACTGACTCGGCCCGGCTGGCCGCTGATGAGGCGGCAACGCTGGCGGCAGCCACGGGCGCTGAACTGCACGTCCTGACGGTCGTGATCGACGACCCGAAGAAACATGGATTCGATATCGGCCTCGTCGATGAACGGGCCGAGGAGGCGGTCGAGGCGCGGAGTAGTGGCCTTCAGGATCGTGCTGCTGCCACCGCATCCCAGCTGACCGATGCCTATCCCGGTGTGAACGTGGTGGCCAGCATCCTCAGCGGTTCACCGGCCCGGGCGATCGTCGAACATGCCGAGTCGATCAATGCCGACGTGATCGTGGTGGGCAACCGGCGGGTACAGGGCCTTTCCCGACTCCTCGGATCGGTTGCCATCGACGTCCTGCGCGATGCGCCATGTGCGGTGTACGTCGCAAAGACCACCTGAGCCAGGCGGCTTGCCGGGCCGCTGAGGGTGGTCCCGGTCAGTCGCTGATGAGCAGGGTCGGCCAAGTCGGTGGTCCCGGCGAGCCCCGAAGATGCCGATCGAAGAAGTCGAACGCTGCGAAGTTCACCGCTTCGTGCACGTCGGTGTCATCGGCGGGGCCCGATGAGCCGATGAGGTTCGACACCGGGGTCAGGAACGGCTGCAGCGTGAAGTCGGCGTGCAGGGTGCCTTCCAGGTAAAACATGCCGTCGTCAGCGGAAGAGTCGGCATGAAATTGGCGCAGGAGCGAGTCGTTGTCGT
>CALGOA010000159.1 GCA_937958015.1 uncultured Acidimicrobiales bacterium
AGTTGAATTCCTATGCAATGAGGCGCTGATCTTCCTAGACATCGCTGAGTACAACCCTGCAATGGCCTTCGTGAGGAAGCTGGCAGAGCGTCCGATCAACTCGAGCCTTAACCTCTCCCCCTTAATGTATCGACCGCGCCCAAGCTAGAGCGATGAGTCGGCGTAAGGAACACGTACTGCGGAAGAACCGGATCACGAGAGGTGTCGAGCCGCCGGCGGCGCCTAGCCCGAAGGCGTCAAGCCGTTGCCGGGGGATCGTGGGGGACGGTTTGATTTGGAGGCAGCCAGGCTAGGAAGATGTGGACGTCGCAGGGCGCGGCACCGACCAGTGCTCTCGACCCTTCGCCGATGCCTGTGTGGGTAGAACCCACCGGTCTCGCCTGGGCGCTCGCGCTTAGCTCGACAGCAGTTCCAACCCCACTGGGAGGACCTACTCGTCACCGACGGGACCGACTGGCAGAGGTAGTTACTCGCCGCTTGGTTCGGTCCGGCGACGACGGCGGGGCAACTCGTCACCGTTGCTGCCGGCTTGGGGGGCCATGCCGCGAAGGTTCGGCGGGACCCAGTTTCCGCCCTGATCGGTGTCGGCGGTGCCGGGTTCGTGAGGTGCGGTGATCAGGTTCGGTTGCCGACTCGGTTCCGGTGGAGCCGCTGCGGCTGCTTCGAGTTGGGCCTCGGACACGAACATTGGAGCCGCATCTTCGGGACCGGCCTCGTTGAACTGGGGAGCGGCGGCCTGGCTGGCGACACCGTCCCAGGGGCCCGACGTTCCGAGCGGTGACTGCTGCAGGTCGGGCAGGGTCCAGGGTGTGGATTCGTTTGCGGCGGGCGGCAGCCAAACGTTCTCGTCGCCGGTGCCTTCCTGCTCCTTGAGCTGTTCGAGGATGGCGGTGGCGGAGGAGTGTTCGGGCGGAGTGGGTTCGAAACCGTCGGGCGCCGGTTCGTATTCGTGGTCGTCGGCTGACTCGATGTAGTCGTCGGCGCTCGGTGGTGGTGGAAGTTCCTCGGATCCGCCGACGATGGTGACGACTGGTTCGGGAAGGGGGGTCAGTTCCTCCAACTCATCTTCTTCGAGCGGTGTGTCGTTCTTGCGGCGGCGGAACCGGCTCATGAGCTTGGACGGTTCACGGTCGGGATCCCGACGTTCGACCATCGCAGCGACCTCGGGTGGGTCGATCAGGTCACTGCCGGGGAGTTTGGGAAGGCCGGACTCGATATCTCCCTGATCACTGAGTTCTGCCTTGAGGTTCTTGCGACGTTTCTTGATCTCCGCCCGGGGGAGCGGCTTCACCGGGCGCCGGTTGCGGACACCGCTCAGGGCCATGGCGCAGTTGGTGCACAGCGGGGGCTTCCTCTCGCCCCGAGGAAAGATCAGGCAGGTCGAACAGAACTGATCACCACAGGAATCGCACACGTCGGTGGCGAAATCCATTGGATCGTTGTGGCAGCGACCATTCATGTATCGACGGCTTTCCTATCGGGCAGACTTGCACAGCTTGAATCGTCACAGTCCGGTCGGTTCTTAAGCTACTGAGGAGGATTCCCTGTGACGGTTCCAAACGTCCTAGCCGAGCGGTATGCGAGCGCGGAGATGCGTGCGGTGTTCGATCCGGTTCAACGAGTGATCGCCGAGCGGCAACTCTGGGTTGCGGTCATGAAGGCCCAGGCTGATTTGGGTCTCGACATCCCCGCCGCCGACATCGCCGCGTACGAGGCGGTTATCGACCAGGTGGACCTCGTCAGCATCGCTGAACGAGAGCGAATTTCTCGTCACGACGTCAAGGCCAAGATCGACGAGTTTTGCGCCCTAGCTGGTGTCGAGCACGCCCACAAGGGAATGACCTCACGGGATCTCACCGAGAATGTCGAGGCCATGCTGAGCTTCCGGGCCCTCGAGTTGATCAGCGACAAGGTCGTTGCCCTGCTCGCTCGCTGGGGCGAGATTGCAGCCGAAACCGCCGGGCTCGCGATGGTGGGGCGTACCCACAACGTCCCCGCCCAGCCCACCACGATGGGTAAGAGAATCGCCGGGTACGCCGAGGAGTTGCTTGCCGGCCTAGCGTCGCTGGACTCGGCCCGGGAGCGGTTCGCGATTCGCGGGATCAAGGGTCCGGTCGGTTCCCAACAGGACCAACTCGATCTGCTCGGTGACAGCGACAAGGTCGACCAACTCGAACGCCGCGTTGCCGCTGAACTCGGGGTCCCCAACGTTCTCACATCGGTCGGCCAGGTCGCGCCGCGCTCGCGCGACTTCGAAGTGATCGCCGCGCTGGTTCAGCTTGCATCCGCACCCGCCAACCTTGCCCTGCAGGTTCGCCTGATGGCCGGGCATGAACTGGCGACCGAGGGATTCGCAAAGGGCCAGGTTGGTTCGTCCGCCATGCCACACAAGATGAACAGCCGCTCGTGCGAACGAGTCAATGGGTTCCATGCGATTCTGCGTGGCCATCTGACGATGGCCGCCAACCTCACCGGCGATCAGTGGAACGAAGGCGACGTGTCGTGCTCGGTGGTTCGCCGCCTCGTGATCCCGGATGCGTTCTTCGCGATCGACGGACTACTCGAGACGTCGTTCTCAATCGCCGATGGACTCGGCTTCTTCCCGAAGGTGATCGAGGCCGAGTTGGGTCGGTATTTACCGTTCGTGGCGACGCCCACGTTGTTGGCCCATGCAGTCCGTGAAGGGTTGGGGCGAGAAGAGGCCCACGAGTTGATCAAGGAACACGCCGTTGCTGCCGCGTTGGCGATGCGCGATGGCAGCGGCAGCGGGACCGATCTCGTAGAAGGGCTCGGGTCCGACGAGCGTTTTCCCGGATCGGCGAGCGAGCTCGCCCATGCGATCTCCGACCCCGCTTCTCTACTGGGCCGAATCGACGCCCAGATCGCCTCGACGGTCGGAGCGATCAACGACGTGGTCGCCCAGCGTCCGGCTGCAGCGGGTTATCGAGGCGCACCGATTCTCTAGAGCAGTAGCTCTCTAAACCAAGGGGTCGCTATTCAGCAGGGTCGACGGGTGCGATCTGAACGACCTGGCGGACGACCACACCGGCGAATGGATCCTTCAGTGCGATATTGACGAGTTCGATCGCCTCAACGACGGCGGTGGTGTCGTCGGTAGAACCGTCGTCTACCACCAGTACCTCGAAGCCGGTCATAGGACTGGTCTGTGACGCTGGCGATCGTGGCGGAGATCGTTTGGGCAGCATTGAACGTCGGTATGACGACCGAAACCATCCCCCCGACTACCTGGGGCGGATCGATCGGTGGAGCGCCCGAGTCGAGTGTGGTCGCAGAATCCTTAGCCACCGCTTGTCCGGAGGTAGGCCCGCAGGGACCGCACGCCATCGAACCGGGCGGCTGCGACGCGGGCGCGGCCCAAACGCTTGATAGCGCCGGCGCGTTCGGGCTGGGGTGGCGCCAGTATCAATTCCTCCCGGCGCCGCTGCAACTCCGAACGCCACCGGTCAATACTGGCGACTCCGAGATCGACGCTGGAAAGGACACCGAGACGCAACTCGAGCCGGTCGATCAGTGCGAGCGAGTTGATCGGCTCTACAACCTCGTGCAGCGAAAGATCTGGATGGGCCCGTGCGATACCGGACACTCCGACCGTCCATCGAAGGGTGCTGTGCGATTCTTCGACGCTGCCCCCCGAGGCACCCAGCCCGTCGACCAGAATCGAGAGGAGTACGTCGGGCGTCGACGCCTTGCGGACTGAGCCGTTCTCGCCGACGGCACGGTCCCAAACCCGTTCGCTACTGCCGGGGGTGCCGAGCCAAGGGTTGAACGTACTTGTCAACGTGGCGGTGCCCCCCGTAGGTGACAGCAGTGGCCAGGTGTGTTGGGTGAGCCTGAATCGAGCCGATCGCTGCGGCATCGACTCGTGATCGAAGGTCCAGCCCGCCGAGAGGAGCGCATCCAGCGCGGAGCCGCCGTCGCGATACTCCACGCAGATCCGGGGGGCCAACAATCGAAAAGTCGCAGGGTCGTTCAGTGTCTGGGCACAGGTTTGGTCGGGTGGTTCCAGCGACGGGATCGACGCCTTGCAAAGAACGGTCGAAGCCTCCCGGGCCACCGCAAGATGTTGCTTGCTCACGACCCAGAGCTTCCGGTAGGTGCCTCGCAGTCGTTTCAGCTCGGGGTGGTCGGGATCGAGCCGTTGAACCGTAGCCGACAGAGCCGCAAGCAGATCGTACGTAGCACCCACCGAGTCGTGAAGGTCGTTCTGTTGTTGCCAGCGATCCCAGCGTTCCCGGTCGGAGACGTCGCCGAGCGCGAGGTGCAACAGTTCGATGTCTGACGTCGAAGTCGACGCGGTGATGCTCGGATCCGCCGAAGCCATATGAATCGTCCTTTTCCCGGTAGGCGCAGGATACACCACGCACAGTGTGTGACCAGCACTTTCAGTTATTGTCAGATAGTACGGGAGGGGACGAAACCCGGTGGTGAGCTACTACTTGTGTTGTGCTCTACTGATTCCGGCCTTTTTTAGGACACTTGCTTCTATTCCCAATTCCCGAAATGCTGCGTAGGAAATGCCCCGCCGTTCGGCGTAGTCCTTTGCAACGCTGATAAACGATGCCTCCAGGGCCGCGATATCGATGCGCTGATCCATGGACTCGAGTTCTTCAGTGAGATCGATGCGTTCCTGAATGAGCTCCAGTTTCTGCAGCGCCTTAGCGGACTTCAGCTCATCTTCGATCGCCGCGATCCTGTTCGCAACCGTTTCGTTAGTCCGCTTTCTTCCACGCTTGGGCTTGGTTGCTTCGAGACCTTCGAGATAGGAACGTACGACTCGGCCCTGATTTCGCCCGACGCTGAGCGCCTCTTTATGGTCATCCGACATGGGTTTTCGCTGCGTGGCCATTTGCTGAGTATACGAGCGGCGAAAACGAACAAACCAGCGCCTTGCGGCGCTGGTTTGAGTGTGGTCGGGACCGGCGTCGATCCGGTGACCTATCGCTTTTCAGGCGACCGCTCTGCCAACTGAGCTACCCGACCAGATCTTGCTCTGTAGCGGTCCCGACGAGATTTGAACTCGCGACCTCCGCCTTGACAGGGCGGCGTGCACTCCAGACTGCACTACGGGACCAGATTGTCCGGCGAACCGGGGTATTCGCTAGCCGAAGGCCAGGTAATCGCTAGCCGAAGCTAGGTATTCGCTAGCCGAAGCTAGATAGCACCCCCAACGGGATTCGAACCCGTGTTGCCGCCGTGAAAGGGCGGAGTCCTAGGCCGCTGAACGATGGGGGCCTGAGGGCTGGATCATGTTAGCAAAGAATGGTTGGCTCCCAACCTCAATTTCCGCCTTTGTGCTGGGTGGGGCTGAGCGTGGCTCGGGGAACCAAAACGTGGTGTCCTCCGGGTCAGAACTGTGCCTCGACGATGTGGTGGAGGAGCGTGCTGAGTGACTGGTAGACCGCATAGCTGATCTCCTGCTCGGGAGCGGGCGCCCAGTCGTCGGATTCGCTGATGTCGAGGTGGGTGCCCATCACGAGGCGAAGGTCGTTCACCACCCGCATCCAGGCCTCCAGCGTCTCGCCGTCGATTTGGTCGTCATCGACGGTCTCCATCACGGTCGTCAGCGAGGTTCGCCGCCCGTCGACCAACTCACCCCGCGCCAGGATCTGATACCCCGCGTCCTTCTCCGGATCGTTCGAATAGGCGGTGGGAAAGAGCCGTTGGAGCGACGGATTATCGGTCTCGATCTGTTCGTTTAGTTGCCGCGCAAGGTCGACCACCATTTCGCGAAGGACATCGGGGATGTCGAAGAGGAACGCGTCCTCCTCGATTCGAACGATCAACACGACCTCAGCCCTCGGCCTTCTCCATCGTGGCCCACAGGCCGTACGCATGAAGACGGTGCACGTCGGCCTCGGCTTCGGTCCGGGTTCCACTGCTCACGGTGGCTCGACCCTTTTCGTGCACGTCCATCATGAGCCGGGTTGCCTTCTCGAGGCTGAAGCCGAACAGTTTCTGAAAGACGAGAGTGACGTAGGACATGAGGTTGATCGGATCGTTCCACACCAACACCTGCCAGGGAGTATCGGTGTCAACGTCTTCGTCCAGGTCGGGCTGCTCAACTTCCATCGGCGCTGTCATGCGGGCACCGACCGTTGATCAATAGCCGAACGCACCCTGGTGGACGCTTCGGACTCCAGACGCATGCCCATGTCGAGGTACAGCCACACCGAGGCACACCAGACCGCGATCGAACCGATCACGTGCAGCTGCACCAGAAGCGGAGGGACACCACTGAAATACTGGGCGTAACCGATCGCCCCCTGAATGAGGATGGAAACGAGCACCGCACTCAACGCCGTCGGGATCTGAGCTCGTTCGCGAGATATCTGCACCGCCATGACCACACTTGTGGCAAGGAAGATCCAGACGGTGACGCTGTGTATTTGGGCGACCGAGCCGAGGTCGAACGGCAGTCGATCGGCCCGGGCGTCTCCGCTGTTCGGTCCGGTACCGGTCACAACCGTCCCCGTCACAAGCACCGCGAGCGCAAGAACGAGATGAGTCTGAGCAATGGCCGGGCGTGACCGGGACGAGCGGGTAGCGGCGGCGGGATCGGCGGCTCGGTACAGCACGACCGCATTAGCGAGCAACGCCATAGAGATAAGGAAGTGGGCGGTGACCGAGATCGGGGACAACTCCAACAGCACGACCGCGGCCCCGACGAGGATTTGGGTTAGAACCCCGATGACGAGGCCCCACGCCAGAAGGACGAGGCGACGGTCGCGGGGGCGACGGAGGTAGGCAGCCAGGACGGCGGCGATCACCGCCGCCGAGACAACACCGGTGAAGAGGCGATTGCCGAACTCGACCCACCCGTGAAACGACCATTCGGGGGCGAGCGAGTCCTCGGTGCAGGTAGGCCAATCCTCACACCCGAGTCCGCTCTGGGTGAGTCGAACAGCGGCTCCCGACGCCACGATGACTGCGAGCATCACGCCGGCCGCTAACACGACCTTGCGGTAGCCAGTCGGAGTAACGGACACACAGTCATGGTACGTCGCCGGCGCAGGCGCCAACGACTCGGCGTGGTCATCGTCACTCGTGATTGGGTTGTTTCGTATGGGAGGTAGGGGTGGGCGAGCGGTACGATCAACCTGCCATGCTCGCCGCCGCTCCCACTCGTTCTCGCGCTGCAGCATTCGTAGCTCTCACCAAACCCCGGATTATCGAACTGCTTCTGGTGTCCACCGTTCCCGCGATGATCGTGGCCGCGGACGGTTTGCCGCCGCTCTGGCTCATCGTGGCGACCGTTGCGGGCGGGACGCTTTCTGCGGGCGGCGCAAATGCGCTCAACATGTACATCGACCGTGACATCGATGCCGAGATGGACCGTACGGCCAACCGACCCCTCGTCACCGGCGAGATCACTCCGAAGGAAGGTCTCTGGTTCGCGATTGGAATCGAAGCCATCGCGGTGATCTTCTTGGCGGTGGTGGTGAACCTGCTGGCTGCCGCTCTCGCGCTGGCCGCCTGTCTTTTCTACGTCTTCGTCTACACGATCTGGCTGAAACGAACCTCACAGCAGAACATCGTCATCGGCGGTGCCGCCGGTGCTGCCCCCGCCCTTATCGGTTGGGCGGCCGTGACCAACTCGCTCGGCTGGGCGCCGTGGATCATGTTCGCCATCGTTTTCCTTTGGACACCACCTCACTTCTGGGCGCTGGCCATCCGGTACAGCGGCGACTACGCCCAGGCCTCGGTGCCGATGCTCCCGTCGGTTGTCGGCCATCGCAAGACCGCCCAACAGATACTGATCTATTCGGTGTTGGTGTTCATCGCCACAATGATCCTCTGGCCGGTCGCCAAACTCGGCCTCATCTACGGGGTCTCGGCAATAGTGATCGGCCTGTGGTTTATCTACGGCGCTGTCGATCTGCTGCGCGAACAGGACGAAGCAGCGGTGGACAAGAAGGCCATCCGGTACTTCGCCTTCAGCATCACCCACCTGACCGTCGTTTTCGCCGCCATGGCGATCGACACGCTCGTCCTCTAATCAAACCCACACTTCCGCGCTGACGGCGCCAAATCAGCGCTGCTGGCGGGCGTGCGACCAGCCTCACGCTGGTCACGGCAGTTCGGAATGATGACAGTCCCGAGCAATTCGTCTGGAAGTTTCCGAGTTCCCAGCGTTCAGGGTTACAGTATGGCCCGTTCATGCCCGCTGTGCGGTTGGTCGCGCCGTACACAAGCGTTGAGGTCCCTGCTTAATGTCCAACGATTCCGTCGAAACCGGACTGTTCGATCGAACCCTCGGTACCGGTGATCATAAAACCGTCGGTCGTCTGTGGATTTTTTCGGGCCTGGCCATGGGCGTTGCAGCCCTTGTTCTCCGCCTGGTTGCCGCTCTCGAACAGCTCGACACCTCCAGCTCGAGCGATCTTCTCGAAGACGTCAACGAACTCGTCCAGGTCTGGTCGTTCAGCCGAGACCTGCTGATCTTCGGCGGGGCTTCCGCCCTGCTCGTCGGAATCGGCACGTTCATCGTGCCGCTCCAGGTCGGTGCCAATGCCATCGCCTTCCCGCGGGGCGCAGCGGCGGCGTTCTGGGCGTGGCTCGCTTCGATCGCGATGCTGGTAGCCGCATACATCGGTAACGGTGGTCCCGGCGGCGGAACCCGCGATTTCGTCGTGCTCTGGGCGATGGCCCTCGGTGGGGTCATGGCCTCGATCGTGTGGGCGCTGGTTTGTATCGCCACCACCGTCATCGGTGCACGGGCGCCCGGCATGAGGCTCGAGATGGTTCCGCTCACTTCCTGGAGCTTCTTCGTCTTTGCGCTGCTGGGCCTGTTGGCCGTACCGATTCAGATCGGTCAGCTGATCATCTCATTCATCGACGTTCGGGGCGGATACCAATCGCTGGTCGACACCACCGGGCTAAGCGCAGTGATGGACACCATCACCGTGGCGCCGGGGATCTATTGGCTCGCCATTCCGGTCCTCGGTATCGCTCTGGATGCCATCGCCGTCCACACCGGCCGCCCGATCCGATTCCACCGCTCGGCCATGGTCGCTATCGGCCTCCTTGCGCTCACCGCATTCGGCGCCGACGTCACCTCGTTCGGTCGTCGGACCGGCGGGATCGACTTCGACAACGCCCTGTTGGTCATCGCTCTCGTGGCGAGCGTCCTTCCAATCCTGGCCGCCCTCGCTCTCGGCGGTGAAAGCCTCAAGGCCGGATCGCCAACATTTGGTCTGCCCCTTGGTGGCAGTCTTATCGCAGGCCTGCTCGTTCTCGGTGGCGCCGTGGTTGCATTGCTCGGAGCGGTAGAGCCGATCGGTGGCTTCATCGTTGAGACCAACAACGAACTCGCCGACCGAAACGACGTTCTGGACCTCCCAACTTGGCTCGAGGTCAACGGCACCACGTTCAACGCTGGAATCACCGCGTTCATCGTCACCGGTGCGTTCGTGGCTGGGCTGGCCGCACTGTCGCACTGGAGTCACAAGATCTGGGGCCACAAACTCAACGAGGGTCTCGGCTCCCTTGCCCTGCTGGCGCTTGCCGGCGGCGGCACCCTGTGGGCCGTTGGCGAAATCCTCGGCGGCTTTGGCGAGCAGGTCGCCCTTCCAGCCGTTGTCGAAACCGACGGCATCGCGAGTGTCGGAAACGTCCTCGTACTGATCGGCGTGGCCGCAGCCGCCGGTGGTGTCGGACTGACGCTGCTCGTGGCCGTCACGGCCGGCATCCTGAATCAGGGGTCGGAGTCCGAACCCTGGTCGGGCACCACGCTCGAATGGATGACCACCTCACCGCCTCCGTATTCGAACTTCGCCAGCCAACCCAGCGTGAAGTCGGCGAATCCGCTGCTGGATATCACGCCCGACGACAAGACCGAAGACGCCACAGCTCTTGAGGAGGTCTCGGCATGACCGACGTTTCTCTCTACCAACCCATCCACGATTCGGCGCCGGCTGCACCAGCGCAACGCCCCCGACTTCTGGTCACCGGCACTGCGTTCGCCAGCGCCGCGGTCTTCATGGGCTTCATCGGCATGATCGGCCTTTACATCGGCTATCGCCAAGACGTCATCGCGACCGGTGAAACCTGGCTGCCCTCGGGTGTGGTGATTCCCCTTACACAGCCGAACATGATGTTGGCCACCTGGAGCCTCTCGGGCGTCACGCTCATCTGGGCCCTGCTGTCCATGAAGAACGATGATCGGCCGAACACCTTCATCGCCATCGGGTTCATGATGATCCTCGGCTTCGCCTACATTGCCCAGACCGCATACCTGCTGTCGCTGATGGACATGCCACTTTTCGTGAGCGGCGAAGACACCATCGATTCACTCAATCGGCCGCCCCTCTTCTACGGGATCATCGGCACCCACATCGTCATGACATTGTCGGCGATGGGGTACATGGCAACGATGGGCCTACGGGCTATCGGCGGTCAATACAGCGCCAAGGATCTTGAGGGCCTCTACGGAGCAGCCTTCTTCTGGTTCACCACATACGCCGCGTACCTCGTCATGTGGTACGTCATCTACATCACCAAGTGAGGATCTGAAGTGTTCACCTGGGGTCCCAAATATCTCATCGGCCTGTCGGTCATGGCGTGGATCAGCGCTCTGGCCTACGGGCTCATCACCGGCGGCGACATCGTCGGCGTCTTGTCCTATGGCTTCAAAGGTGGCGTCGGCGATCATCTCGGCTACACACTGCTGCAGGCCCTCTTCGCCGTCACCGCCGTCCTCTCCGGTGTCCTGTTCACCAACCGCGATGGCGAATCCGAAACGCTGGCCAAGATTGCCGGCACCGAGGTCGTTCCCGAGGTCACCGCACCGACGGCTCCGTCGTACTGGGGTGCTCTCGCCGCCGCCGGTGTTGCGTGCCTGATGTTGGGTGTCGCGATCTCCTCGGTATTCCTCTATCTGGGTATCGCTGTCATTCTGGTCGTCGCCATCGAGTGGCTGTCACTGGCATGGTCGGACCGGGCCACCGGTGACCCCGAGACCAATTCCGCGATCAAGGACCGTCTCCTCGGTCCCATCGAAATCCCGATGCTCGGATCACTCGGCATCGCCGCCATGATGATCGGCATTTCCCGGATCTTCCTTGCCGTCTCCAAGATCGGAGCCGTCGTCGCCGGTGGAATTATCGCCACGGTGATCTTCGGTACCGCCGTTGCGCTGGCCCAGACCGATGCCCCCCGCAAGTTCATCTCGGCTGCGGTCGCCGGCTTGGCCGTGATGGTGATCGGCGGCGGCGTCGTCGGAGCGATCGCCGGTGAGCGCGACGTGCACGGCCACGACGACGATCACAGCGAAGAGGACGACCATTCCGAAGACGGAGAGTCAACGGAAGAGGGATTGTTGATCAATGAGTGACCGCAGCGCCCGCGCGAGTTGTGAGCTGACCCAAACCGGTGAGAGCATGAAGATTGTGAAATCCCGCACAAAGTCGATCAGGTCGCTGGCGGTCCTTGGGCTCAGCGCCCTCGTTCTGGCGTCGTGTGCCGATGAGGAAAAGCCGCTCAACACGTTCAACCCGGAAGGACCACGGGCCGAAGCCATCGATTCGCTCATGGCACCGATCTGGTGGATCGCGGGTGCTATCGGTGTCGCGGTTGTGGGTGGCGGAATCGTTCTTGCGATCCGCAATCGGGTGAAACCCGAGGACTACGACCCTGAGGATCTGCCGGCTCAGGTCCACGGCAACCCCAAGCTCGAGTGGACCTGGACCGCCCTTCCGGCGGTCCTGCTCGCAGGCATCTCCGTGTTCACCGTGCTCGCAATCTGGGATCTTGAGGAACGAAACGAGGACGGCGGTGGCTTGGCTAGTTGCGGCACCGGCGGTGACCTCGACGTCATGGTCATCGGACAACAGTGGTGGTGGGAATACCGCTACGACGTCGACTGCGACGGGTTCTTCGAGGATGTCGACGGTGACGGTTTCGCCAACTCGACCGATGTCTGGGACGACGATGATGCCGAATGGCCACTAGAGATCGCACTCGATGATGACGACGTCTCGGTCGCCAACGAGATGGTCATCCCGATCGGTCAGCAGATCGACCTCACGATCACCTCCCGTGACGTGATCCACAGCTTCTGGATTCCCCGCCTCAACGGCAAACGTGACGCTGTTCCGGGCCGTCTCCACTTCTGGAACTTCGAGGCCACCGACGCCGGCGAATACACCGGTTGGTGCACCGAGTACTGCGGCCTCTCCCATGCCCGCATGCGTATGAACACCATTGCGCTTCCCCAAGCCGAGTTCGACGAGTGGATTGCGAACCAGAGCACCGTGGCCGACATTCCCGCAGAGGGCTCCGAGGCCGCCCTCGGCCGCGAGCTCTTCCAGCAGCAGTGCGCCAGCTGCCACATCGTGTGGGAAGAGGGCCTGGGTCAGGATGCGCTCTACACCGGCGCCCGCAATGAGGGTGACCCCGACCGTGCCGGCCGAGACTTCGAAGCCGCCCTTACGGCAAAGGCCGCACCCAACCTCACCCACTTCGCCACCCGGACCGTGATGTCGGGCGCCATCTTCAGTACCTATGTGGGATTGGACGCCAACGACAACGATCTCAACGCCGACCAGGAGAACGCTGACCTCCTCGCCGGCTATAACGATTTCCCCGACTTCGTCGACGAGGTCGATCTGGAGGAGGGCGACACCGTGCCTGAACTCCGATGGAATCGAGCGCAGCTAAAGCGCTGGATCAAGAACGCGCCGGACCAAAAAGATATGGCTCCTGAGGACCTGCGAGGTATGCCAGCGTTCCCGGGTCTCTCCGACGACGATCTCGATCACATCATCGCCTACCTCGCCACGCTCGATTAGGAGTCACTGGACATGGCAATCATTGAAGAACCACGAGCCCTGCCATCCGGCGAGGGCCCCGCAAAGGTGGAGAAGCCCCTCGGTGGTTTCTCACGGCCCCGTAACCCCTCGGGAATCAAAGACTGGCTGACCACCGTCGACCACAAGAAGATCGGAATCATGTACGGCACCGCCGCCATGTTCTTCCTTCTCTGGGGCGGCGTACCGGCCCTGCTTCTGCGGCTCCAGTTGGCCCGCCCTAACCAGGGCCTGCTCTCGGGCGACGCCTACAACCAGATCTTCACGATGCACGGCACCGTGATGATCTTCCTGGTCGTGATGCCGATCGGTGCTGCATTCGCCAACTACCTTCTGCCACTTCAGGTCGGCGCTCGAGACGTCGCCTTTCCGCGAATCAACGCCTTCAGTTTCTGGGTGTTCCTCGCCGGTGGTCTCATGTTGAACAGCAGCTGGTTCCTCGGCGGCGGCGCCGACGGAGGCTGGTTCAACTACGCCCCCAACAACGGCATCAGCTACAGCCCGTCTACCGGTATCGACTTCTGGAACGTCGGTCTGTTGATCGTCGGTTTCGGTTCATTGACCGGCTCGATCAACCTGATCACCACCGTGCTGAACATGCGGGCCCCGGGCATGACCTGGATGCGCCTTCCGATCTTCACCTGGATGACTCTGGTCACTCAGTTCCTGCTGCTGTTCGCCATCCCGGTGCTGACCGTGGCGCAGCTTCTTCTCCTGTTCGATCGCAAGTTCGACGGCAACTTCTTCAACGTGCAACAGGGCGCCGATCCGCTTCTGTGGCAGCACCTGTTCTGGATCTTCGGACACCCCGAGGTGTACCTGATGATCCTCCCGGCGTTCGGCATCGTGTCGGAGGTCATCCCGGCCTTCGCCCGTAAACCGATCTTCGGTTACCCCTTCATGGTCTTCTCCGGAATCGCCATCGGGTTCATGGGCTGGGGCGTGTGGGCCCACCACATGTTCGTGTCCGGTATCGGACCGCTCTCGGTCACCGCATTCTCCGTCGCCACGATGTTCATCGCCGTGCCGACCGGCGTGAAGATTCTCAACTGGCTGGCCACGTTGTGGGGCGGCAAGTTGATCCTGAACACCGCGATGCTCTTTGCGATCGGCCTGGTCACCCAGTTCACCCTCGGTGGCCTGTCGGGTGTGACCCACGCAATCGCTCCCTCGGACACCCAGCAGACCGACACCTACTACATCGTGGCTCACTTCCACTATGTGCTCTTCGGTGGTGCGCTGTTCGGCTTCTACAGCGGTCTGTACTTCTGGTGGCCCAAGGCCTTCGGCTACAAGCTCAACGAGAAGATCGGCAAGTTCAACTTCTGGTCGATGATCGTGGGCTTCAACCTCACCTTCGGACCCATGCACATCCTGGGCCTTCAGGGCATGCCCCGCCGGATGCAGACCTACGACGTGTCGCAGGGGTTCAGCACCTGGAACATGGTGGCCACAATCGGCTCGTTCATCCTCGGCTTTGCCACCCTCTCGGTGTTGTACAACGCACTGGTGAGCTACAACGCCTGGCGCCGAGCTGGCCGTCCCGACGTCGGACCCGACCCATGGGACGCCCGTGCCCTCGAGTGGTCGATCCAGTCACCCGTGCCCGAACACAACTTCGACACCACCCCAACCGTCACGAGCCTCGACGACTTCTGGCACCGCAAGTATCAGGAAGACGACGACGGCACCATCCGTCGGGTCGCGACCGGCAAGGACATCGCCCAGCCCGGCGAGCGCGGAAACGTACACCTCCCCGCCCCGTCGTACTGGCCGATCTTCCTGGCCTTCTCTCTCCCGGTCATCGGCTATGGCCTCATCTACAGCCTCTGGTTGTGTATCCCCGGTGCTCTGCTGGTCGTCATCGCGATGTACGGATGGAGCCTCGAACCCGCTGACGATCTCGACGACGACGGGCACCATGAGCCCGAAGCAGAACTGGTAGGCGCAAATGTCTGATATCACTGTCGAAGACATCGAGGCGGCCGGCACCGAGGGTGCCGCCAAGATCGAGGACGCAGCAGTCGACCACGACGAAGTCGATGGTCACGGTGCTCACGAAGAGCACTACACCAGCCTTGGGCTGAGCAACATGAAGCTGGCCATGTGGCTGTTTCTGGGTTCGGAGTGTCTGCTCTTCGGTGCGCTCATCTCCACCTACCTGCTCAGCAAGACCCGTTTCATCATCGAACTGGTGGCTGGTAACCCCGACGTGATCGCCGGAATCTCCGATGGAGAGAACGGCGAACTGGTTCAGGAGATGATCGACCAGCAGTCGGTGGAGCCGTTCTTCGACATCCCCTTCACCTCGCTGAGTTCGTTCATCCTGTTGATGAGTTCGCTCACCATGGTGCTGGCCCACAAGGCGGTCAGCGAGGGGAACTACAAGAACCTGCGCATCTGGCTCAGCACCACGCTTCTGCTGGGCGCAACCTTCATGGCCGGTCAGGTGTACGAGTTCACCGTGTTCTACAAGGAGGGGCTCACCTACAACGGCAGCCTCTTCGGCACGGCGTTCTACACCCTCACCGGATTCCACGGTGCCCACGTCACCGGCGGTTTGATCATGCTGGGTTCGCTTCTGTTACTCAGTTTCAAAGGCAAGATGCAACAGGATCGAGCCGAGACGGTGGAGCTCGTCGGGCTCTACTGGCACTTCGTAGATATCGTTTGGGTACTGATCTTTACGATCGTGTACCTGATTCCGTAGGGAGCAAGAGATGGCAACCGCAACCACCGAGAAACCCATCGATGCCCACGACGATCATGAGCATCACCCGACCGCCAAGACCTATTGGATCACGTTTCTGGCGCTGCTGATTCTCACCGCCGTCGAGGTGGCATGGTCCTACCTCGGTCTCTCCGGCCCGGCCCTGGTCGTGCCGTTGCTGTTGATGATGGTCGTGAAGTTCCTGATCGTCGGCGGCGTGTTCATGCACCTGCAGACCGACCTTAAGGTGCTGAACGGCTACTGGTTCACGCTCACCTTCGGTACCGCCGTGGTGCTTGCGGTTTGTGTCTACATCATCGTGTTCGCCGCCTTCCGCTGGGACATCTAAGTCCACAGTCATGACCCCGATTCGACGCCGTTCGGGTTCGCTAGGGCGCTCTGCGCCGCCGATGCGAGCGGAATCATGTTCTGATCGAGCGGAGCGAGCTTGGTGCGACCGGAGAAGGCGCTCTGCGCCGCCGATGCGAGCGGAATCATGGTCGGGTGCGTTTGGTTGCGGAGGGACGGAGCAGCGGGTGGCGGTTTGTTGTTCTGATCGAGCGGAGCGAGCTTGGAGCGACCGGAGAAGGCGCTCTGCGCCGCCGATGCGAGCGGAATCATGAGCACCGTCCCCTACGTGTTTCATGGCGAGGTTTGGGCACTCATCCTTGGCGCAGTTGCGCTCGGTTGGTATGCCGCCAGGGTGATCCAGCCCCAGGCCATTGCGCTCGGGTATCCAGCGATCACGCGCAAACAGAAGTTCTTCTACACGGCGGCTGTGCTCAGCATGTGGGTGATGTCGGACTATCCGATCCACGATGTGGCTGAGAACTACCTGTACTTCGTCCACATGATCCAGCACATGTTCCTGAGCATCATCATCCCTGCTCTCTTCGTGCTGGCGACACCCCGGTGGCTTCTCGAGTTGGTCATCCCCCAGGACAGCAGAATCTGGCGCATGCTCCGAAAGGTCACGACGCCGCTGTGGGGACTGGTCATCTTCAACATGCTGACCATCACGCTGCACTTCCCGTCCACGGTGGAGCTCTCCGCCCGATCCGGCGCCCTACATTTCCTGCTCCATCTGATGGTGTTCACCGCCGGGGTGCTGATGTGGATGCCGGTGATCGGTCCGATCACCGAGTGGCAGATGCCGCCTCTGGGGAAGTGTCTGTACCTGTTCGGAATGTCGATTGTGCCCACCATCCCGAGCGGCTTTCTGGTGTTCGCCGAAGGTGTCGTGTACGACCACTACGCCGCAGCCCCGCTGCGGTTGTTTGGACTCACGGTGATCACCGATCAGACCGCAGCAGGGATCGTGATGAAACTCGGCGGTGGTTTCCTGATCTGGGCGATAATCGTCACGATCTTCGCCCGCTGGGTCGGGGACGAAACGCGCAAGGATGAACTGGCTCGTCAGGAGCGACGTCGCCAAGCGGCCGAAACGCTTACGTTCGAATCGGTCAGTGACGAGTTCGCGAAGTCGGTCGCTCCGACCGAATAGGTGCCAAACCCAGCTTCCATCTGATCCGTCTTGTGCCCCCGACGGGCGGCGTGTGACTACGGCCAGTGCCGTCCGACCGATGTCGACCGCTGAATCGGTGGCACCATGAACGCATGGACCTGGCTCGTATGCGACTGGACTATTCAGAGAACGGCATCGATGAGAGTTCGTTGGACTCGGACCCGCTGAACCAGTGGCGCACCTGGCTGCACGATGCGGTGACCGCCGAAGTCGACGAACCCAACGCCATGGTGATCGCCACGGTCGAAGACGGACGGCCTCGCACCCGGACGGTGTTGGCCAAAGGCATCGCTCCCGACGGTGTCGACTTCTACACCAACTATCACAGCCAGAAAGGAACGGCCCTGGGCGAGAGTGGGCCAATTTCAGCAACGTTCGTGTGGCTGGCGCTCCAGCGTCAGGTCACCCTGACCGGAACCGCCACTCGGGTCAGCGCCGCCGAGTCCGACGCGTACTTTGCCGTGCGGCCCCGGGACTCCCAGATCGGTGCGTGGACCAGCGAACAATCGAGCGTTATCGAGTCCCGGGCGGTTCTGGAAGCTCGATTCAACGAATTCGCAATGCGCTTCACCGACGAGGTTCCCCGGCCACCCCACTGGGGCGGGTATCGAATCGTTCCCGACCAGGTGGAGTTCTGGCAGGGTCGACCGAACCGACTCCACGATCGAATTCGCTACCGCCGCGATGGCGACGGCAACTGGACCCGCGAGCGACTCTCTCCCTGAGCCGACTGAACCCTGAGCCAAACGAACCTGAGCCAACCGAATCTGATTCGTGAGGTGCCCCTCCGGGCGTGATGTGAATCTCATCGCCGTGCGCTGGTGGTTGCCGGACCGAATCTGATTCGTTCCGAGGTTTCGGGGGACGGCACGACCCGCCGGGTTGGTGCGCCGGACTACTACGGTTGCGGGGGTGTCGGTTGTGGATGTTCAGGGTCTGAGCGTGAGTTATGGCCCCGTCGATGCGGTGGCCGACCTGAGTTTCGCCGTGGACGCGGGCGAGACCGTCGCCCTGATCGGCGCAAATGGCGCAGGCAAGACCTCGACCATCAACGCCATCGTGGGCATCGTCGAACCCACCGCGGGTTCGGTACGTGTCTTCGAGTCCGACCCGGCGCAGGACCGGGCCACGATCGCTCGACGCTGGGGTGTGATGCCCCAGGCTGGCGGTCTTCCCATGGGTCTCCGGGTGGGGGAGTGTGTCGAGTTGTTCGCTGCGCTCTATCAGGACCGCGTCGACGCCTCAGCGGTGATCGACGGCTGCGGCCTTACCGATGTAAGAGATCGGCGCTGGCGGACATTGTCGGGTGGGCAACAGCAGCGACTCAGTCTGGCTGTCGCCCTGGTGGGCGGAGACGATCTGCTGATCCTCGATGAGCCGACCGCGGCGTTGGATGTGCCCGGTCAGGAACGAGTGCTGGCGCAGATAACCAAACGTGCCGGCGCCGGGTCGGCGGTCCTTCTGACGACCCATCGTTTGGACGAGGTGGAACAGGTCGCCGATCGGGTGGTCATTCTTCACGAAGGTGCACTGGTGATCGATAGCTCCGTGACCGCGCTCACCGAAGAGTCGCCCGAAATTCGGATCCGAGGACTGAGCGCCGATCAGGCGTCCCAGTTGAACAACACGCTGGCGACCTCGTTCCGGTTCGGTCCCGACGGTGATGCGATGTCCAGTGTTGATTCGTGGACCGACCCGCAGCAGTTGCTGGCGTTGGTGCTCGACTGGTGTTCTACCAACGATGTCCGCGTGACCTCGGCGTCGGTCGGTAAACGCTCCCTTGCCGATGCGTATCGGGAGATGATGTCGCCGTGAGCGGATCGTTCGCCGTGCTCACGAAGTCAGAGCTCAGGGTGGCTGCACGCGACGGCGAGCAACTTCTGCTGACCGCCGGCCTTCCGATACTTCTCCTCGTCTTCTTCAGCGTGGTCGACGTCCTCCCCACCGGTGATCTGGATCCTGTCGAGTTCCTCGTGCCGGGCGTCCTCACCATCGCGCTGTTGAGCAGCGGGTTCGTCCGGCTCGCTATCGCCCTTGGATTCGATCGTTCGTTTGGCGCGATTGGACGGTACGCGGTCAGTCCGGTGTCGGCGTCCACGTTCCTCGGATCCCGGGCGGCGGCAGCGGCGGTGATTGCGGTGGTGCAGGTCATCGTTCTGTTCCTCGTCGGCCTGATCCTGGGTTGGCGTCCCACCCTTCATCCGCTGTTGCCGTTGGTAGTAGTGCTGGCGTTGGTGGCCTTCTTCGGCCTGGGGCTCACGTTGGGGTCGGTCACCGACGGTCTTCGGTCGTTGGCTCTGGCGAATGCGCTCTACATCCTGTTGTTACTTCTGAGCGGTGTCGTCTTCGACCTGAACGAACTGCCGGGCTGGATGGAAGCGATCACCCGGCTGCTCCCTACAACGGCAACCGCCCAGCTGCTACGGACTGTGACCGCCGGCGATGGGGGAGAGGTTCGGGACTGGTTGGTCCTGGCGGCATGGTCGGTCATCGCGCCGGTCGCCGCAGCGAGGACGTTCCGATGGCGCTGAAGGCATTCAGTTCCCAGACCGTCGAGCGCAAGCTGACCTTCCCCGAGGTGCTGCGGCTTCCCGGTGTGGAGGAGCGGTTGGAGCTGCGCAGCACCTTTGGTTTCATGGCGTTTCACGGTGGCAACCTGGAACGGCGAACCGAGCAGATCGCAACCGACGCGGCCGAACAGAGCGGCTCGTCGGTTTACAGCGTGGTGCAGCCGTGGGGTACGCGTCACCACTTCCCGTCGGCAACGGTTACCGCCGAACACTCCGAGGCGTTGGCCCGGTTCCTCGATCACTGCGAGGTCGTCGTCGCTATTCACGGGTTCGGTCGGCACGGCCACTGGGATGACCTGCTGTGCGGCGGTCAGAATCGTGCGCTGGCTGAACACGTGGGAGAGGGTCTGCGAGATGCGCTACCCAAGCGGTACAACGTGGTGACCGAACTGGACGAGATCCCCAAGAAACTCCGCGGCGTCCACCCCGATAATCCGGTGAATCGGGTTCGGGGCGGCGGCATGCAACTGGAACTCCCGCCCGGTGTGCGAGGGCTAACGCCGGGAGCGCTGAAGTACCCCACTCCGTTTCCTCACCTGGTCAGCCTGATCGAAGGCCTCGCCACCGCCGCCACCACCTGGAACGCACCTTCTGCAAATTCCTGATGGTGGCTACATCTCACGGAGTTATTAAGGGCTAGAACGACCCCGATGTAGTCCCCATCAGGATTGTCGCAGCCGGGTCGAGTTATGCCTGGCCGAGCGAGGGCGCCTTGCGGAAGCGGCGCTCGGCGAAACCGAGAAGGATGATGACGGCGTTGATCGCGAGGAACGTCCAACCCAGGAACGCCGACCGATCACCGAGGAAGCTAGAAATGCTGTTCTGGAAGTCCTGAGCGCCGAGCATGAAGTCGTTCAGCCACGGGGTCCACTCGTCGGAGGGTCGGTTGAAGATCTGTCGTTCCCAGACGCCGTAGAGGAAGACATAGATACCTACCGGGATCAGGATGATGCCCGAGATGAGGTTGATCTTCGGGAGCAACGAACGGAACCGGTCGACGATGCCCTTCTTGCCGAATCCAACCGCCAGCGTGAGCACGGTGGCGAGTAGGCCCATGCCGGCGCCATAACTCACGAAGCCGCCCAACTGTTCGGTGCCGGAGGCCCCGGTGGTGCCAGTGCCAACGACGGCGAGGAAGACGCCGATCGTGCACGACAACGACGCGATCGCGTAGGACACGCCGAACAGAAACATGTTGAACATCGATCCGCCGCTGGTGCCCTTTTCGAGTTTGGGCAGGCTGATCATCGGCTTGAATCCACGAATCATGGCGGCGCCCAGAACCACCAGCGCTAGACCGACGGTGATCGAGAACCACGGGAGGTACTCGTTGATCTGGCTTCGGAAGCCGGCGAACACGATGCCGAGGGCGCCGAAGACCACCAGGAATCCCAACGAAAGCGCCCCGCCGACCATCTGTGAACGGTTCAGCGCCTGCAGGCGGCTGTCGGTCTTCCCATCGTTCATTCCGAGGAAGTAACCCAGGTAGGCGGGCAACAATGCGAAACCGCAGGGATTGACCAGGGCCACCATCCCGGCGGTGAAGGCGATTGGGTTGAACAGGTCAGACAACATGGAGAGCTCCTGAGGGGGACGGTAGGGGAACAGCGTTGGTGTTCAACACATTCCCGTTCCCGTTCCCCTTGCGGACGTGGGATCCTGGTCGTTACCAGAATCCCACGTCCAACCCCTCCTGTGGCACTCAGGCCACCAGTTCCACGAGGTGCTCGGGAATGGGGATCATGGGGAGCTGATCCTCGGGACGGGGGTTCTTGGGCGGACGACCCCGACGACGCTTGATCGTTACGATCTTGCCGTCTTCGAAGAGCTGTCCACCCCATACGCCGCAGGGCTCGCCGCGGTCGAACGCCTCTTCGAGGCACTGGGCCATCACCGGGCATTTGGCGCACATGAGCTTTGCGGCTCGGATGTCGGCGAAGTCCTCGCTGAAGAAGAGGCCGCTGGCGTTGCTCACCGTCCGGCAGAGGGCGGCCACGGTCCAGTCCACTCCCTCGATGGTGAGGTCGCCGAAATCGTTGGTGCTGTAGTTGGTGTCGCTGTAGATGTCGATTGCAGTCATTGGCTTTGCTTCTTCGGTTTCGATGCGGGTAACGGGTTCGGTGTCGGTTCAGGGAAGAGGTGTGGGCTGGGCGGACATACAGAAAAGCCGCCGGGGCTTTCGCTCCCGGCGGCTTTGCGACCAACTTCTGATCTTGTGAGATCAGGTCAGACGTAAGTGCTCGGGAGCTGGCGGGTCGCCTTCAGCAAGCGGCTTCCAGATCGTGACCACGGCATTAGCGGTGATCGTCTGGAAGGTGGCAAAGGGGCGTACCGCAGCGGCATGGAAACCGCGAGTGGTGGTGCCGTCGGTCAGCACGGGAGTCTCGGTGCGCAGTCCGCTGAGGCCGCTCATGCAGAGAGCCTCAGGCAGGGTCTGAACGGGAGCAGACGCGACGAGATTCAGGGCCGATGTCGACCGATATTTGGCGGGTGTTTGCAATGTCACCATGTCTGCTTCCTTCCTGAAATCGTGCGTGCGCAACGGCTGCGCTGGAACTAGACGGAACTACGCATCGACTGTTCTGTCAAGTGAATTAACGCACCATCCGTTTTTCGTTGCGATCGACCAGTCCTCAACCGACCGTCAGGTCGATGGAATGCAGCGTCCGAATCAGAGGTTTCCCACACCGTGACCACCACCAATCAGCGCTCTCGTCAAGCCGGATCTCTGGGGCGTCGACTGCTCGTCCTCGTGCTTGCGCTGGGGTTCGTCGCCTCCGCATGCACGAACGGCGGTGCGGACAATGAGCGCCTACTGCCTCAGGATTCTGAGTTCTTCAACCCGGACGGATCCTCTTCGTCACTCGCCGACTACGAGGGCCAGGCGATTGTGTTGAACTTCTTCGCTTCCTGGTGTCCGCCGTGTCGAGCCGAACTTCCCGAGTTTCAGAGCGTCAGCCTTCAGGTGGCCCCCGACGTGACTTTTCTCGGGGTGAACACCGACTTCCAGCAGGACGCGTGGCTGCAATTGATCGAAGACACTGGCGTCACCTATCCAACGGTGTTCCAGCCCTCGAACGAGCTGTACACGGCCACGAAGAGTCCCTCGATGCCAACCACGGTGTTCATCGGCGCCGACGGTGTGGTGCGGGAGATTTTCGCCGGCCAGTTGAGCGAGGAGCGACTCCTCGAACTGATCGACGAACACCTCAGGACCTGATCAACCCCCATAGAGTCCTCAGGTGATCGAATTCGAGATGGTCGACGCACCCGGACGCGGCCGAACGTTCGAGGCCCGGGACCGGGTCCGGACCAGCGATGTTGACCCCCAGGGACAGATGCGGCTCGACGCGGTTGTGCGGCTTACTCAGAACCTCTCGAACGACGACACCAACGACGTCGGCTTGCGCGATGACCTCGCCTGGATCGCCCGCTCAACCGTGGTAGACGTGATCGTCCCGGCCACGGTCGACGAAGCACTGACGCTCTCGACCTTCTGCGCCGGATTGGGCCGAACCTGGGCCCAACGACGGATTGTGGTCACCGGCGCCAAAGGCGCCCGGTACGAGGTAGCCACGTTGTGGGTCTCGATCGAGCCGGAAACCGTTCGTCCCCGACGCCTGTCGGAACAGTTCCTCGAGATCTATGGTTCCGCTGCCGGCGATCGCAAGGTCTCCGCCAAACAACGAATCTCACGGCCCACCGACGAACTGGTCCACTCGGGTCGACGGCTTCGGTGGGAACCTCGACTGGCCGACTTCGACGCCTTCGGCCACATGAACAACCTGATCTACTGGATCGCGCTACAGGAAGCGCACGGAAAGACGGTGGGGGCCGGGCACCGGGTGCTCATCGAACACGGCGCCGGAGTGACCCCTGACGTTGGCCATCATGTGGTCATCGATGATGCCGGGGAAGGTCTCCGGATGTGGTGGCTGCCGTTGTCGGCCTCAGGAGAGCCGTCGAACCAGTACCTGGCGGCAGCTCAGCTCGCGTCGCTCTGACCGGCGGCTTCGGCCGTTGTTTTCTGGGCCTCGTCCGAGGGAACGAACAGCTTCTCTCTGTAGTGCTGGAGTTCCTTGATGCTCTCTCGAATGTCGTCCATCGCGCGATGAGCAGCTTCCTTTTTCGGGCCGTGTTCTAGCGCCGACGGATTCCACCGACGGGCCAGTTCCTTCAGGGTGGAAACGTCGATCGAGCGGTAATGCAGGAACTCTTCTATGTCGTTGGCGTGCACGGACAAAAAGCGCCGATCCATCCCGATCGAATTACCGCAGAGGGGCACGGTGCGAGGTTCGGGGATGTGTTCTTTGAGGAACGCGAGCGTCTGGTCGATTCCTTCCTGAAGCGTGATCTCCGATGCCCGAATCTCGTTCAGCAGGCCCGACTTGGTGTGCATGTCGATGACGACCTGATCCATGTGCGCCAGTTCTTCTTCGGTGGCGTGGACGACGATGTCGGGACCCTCGGCGATGATGTTCAGCTCGTCGTCGGTGAGCAGCGTCGCGAACTCGACAATCACATGCTTGGCGGGGTCCAGCCCGGTCATCTCAAGGTCCATCCACGCCAGCATTCCCGGACTCTAGTCGACCCGGCTTGTACCGTCGGAGTTGTGACTGTTGAGGTTCCCTTTGCCCCCGTTCGTCCCGATGCTCCGGCTGTCCCAATTCCGATGCGGGCCGGTGATGCCGCCGCTGACCTGCGGGCGGCGGAGGGGTTCACTCTGGAACCGGGGGAGCGAGCTCTGATTCCGACCGGTTGGTCGGTTGCGGTTCCGGTTGGTATGGCGGGCCTGGTGATGGCTCGCAGCGGCCTTGCCATCAAGCACGGAATCTCGGTGGTGAACGGACCCGGACTTGTCGACAGCGGCTACCGCGGGGAACTGCGCGTGATCCTTATCAACCTCAGCAGCGACGTGTTCACGGCCGAGGCGGGGGAGCGGATCGCACAGATGATGATTATCGCCCTCCCCGACACCACCAATGTGGCCGTCGAGGAGCTGCCGCCGTCCACCGACGGGCGCGGGACGGCCGGTTTCGGGAGCTCCGGCTCCACGTGAGCGGCAACGGTCGTTCGAGACCCGAACGCGCCGACGGTGGTGGTGCGATGCGGACGATCGTCCCCATGAAGGGCGTCGTCGAGCAACTTCCTCCCGACGACGGCGCCTGGGCCTGTGAGCTCAAGTGGGACGGCATGCGGTTGTTGTTCCACTGTGAAGACGGAAGGGTCGTGATGCGTTCCGCCTCGGGGCGTGACACCACCACAGCCTTTCCTGAGCTTGCGCCACTCGCCGAACGGTTGCCGTCGGGAACGGTGCTCGATGGTGAGGCGATCGTGATGGCCGACGACGGGCCGTCCTTTCGTGCGCTGCAGCATCGGATCCATGTCGACCGACCAACACCAGCGCTCGTAGAACGACTGCCTGTCAAGTTCGTCGTGTTCGACCTGCTGTGGTTCGCAGGAAACGACATCCGCACGCTGCCATTGCTTCGCAGGCGGGATGCGCTGGACCAGACGCTTGAGACCGGGCCCTCGTGGCTGCTCTCTCGGGTGAGTGAGGGATCGGCGGCCGAACTCTTCGACGTCGCGGTGGCGAACTCGCTCGAAGGGGTCGTCTGCAAACGTCTCGATTCGCCCTACACAGCGGGCCGATCGACGCAGTGGCGAAAGATCAAGGTACGCCCGAGAACCGACATGGTGATCGGCGGCTGGATGGGTGGCACCGGAACCCTTGCCAACACGATCGGTTCGGTCGTCGTCGGCGTCTACGAATCGGGCACGTTCCAGTGCGCTGGCTCGGTCGGGAGTGGACTCACCGACGCCGACCGGCGATTTCTCGGCGACCGGTTTCGTGCACGGCCCGATTCTCCGTTCACAAATTCCGACCTGATTCTGGACCGGACCGACAAACCGATCCATTGGGTGGAGCCCGAAATCGTGGCCGAGATTGGCTTTGCTCGATGGGATGACGGCCAGTCGTTGTGGCAACCGACATTTCATGGCATCAGACCCGACGGGGACCCCCACCAGACCGCGTATCGTTTGTAGTCGTGACCAGCGAAATGCGAGTGGAGTATCCCAGCGATCCCAACTTGCGTTCGGTCGGCCGGGTCGCCGTCATCGGTGTGCTTCTGCGCCTGCGAATGCCGATGATGGCGGTCGAGCAGTTCCGAACCGAGCTCGATGCGGCCCTTCACGCAGCCGCAGGTGCCGATGGAGCCGACGGCGAATCCGGGACCGACCGCATCGCTCTGCGGGCCAGCTGGGACGATGCCAACGTCAAGGTAGAGATCACCGGACCGGGCGGAACTCATCGGTTGACCCGCCCTCGAATCCACCGCTGAACGGGGTGTCCAGCGACGCAAAGTCGACCAGAAGCGCTGAGGTAACGAACCATGCCCGGTATTGGTCTAACTAAACCGGGTGAATGCGGCCATATTCAGGCGTCGGACCTTTCCAGCCTACCGACCGGTCGGTAGGCTGTCCGCATGGTCATTTCCGCCGACGTCAACTTTCTGGGTGAACTCGAGTCGGAGGCGGAGCGACTCCTCGAACGCCATCTCGCAACCGTCAAGGAATGGCATCCCCACACCCTCGTTCCCTACAGCCGGGGTCGGGACTTCGAAGCTGACTACGAGTGGTCGCCAGAGGAGACCGATCTGTCCCCTGAGGCCCGCAGCGCCTTGTTCGTCAATCTTCTGACCGAGGACAACCTGCCGTACTACTTCCGCGATATCGAGCGGATGTTCGGCCGGGATGGTGCCTGGGGTGAATGGGTTCGTCGTTGGACCGCAGAAGAGGGTCGGCACGCGGTTGTCATTCGGGACTACCTCACGGTCACCCGGTCGATCGATCCGGTTGCTCTCGAACGGGGCCGAATGGTGCAGATGAGCACCGGCGAAGTTCCCGAACCTCCCAGCGCCGCCGACGGGATGTGTTACGTCACGCTCCAGGAACTCGCCACCCGGATCTCCCACCGCAACACCGGAACCCACATCAATGACAAGGTGGGGTACGACATCATGCGCCAGGTGGCCATAGACGAGAATCACCACTTTCTGTTCTACCGTGACATCGCAACTGCGGGGTTTAAGCGGGATCCTTCTCAGATGGTCGAGGCCCTCGAACGGCAGCTGATCGGATTTGCCATGCCGGGTACAGGCATTCCCGACTTCGCCGAACACTCAAAGCGCATCGCGGCTGCGGGTATCTATGACCTCGTGGCCCACTTTGACAAGATCATCGAACCGGTGGTGCTGCGAGAGTGGAAAATCGACCAGTTGGAGAACCTCACTCCCGAGGCCGAGCAGGCCCGCGACCGCACGATGAAATACATCGACAAGGCCCGACGAGTTGCCGACCGACTGCGAGCCAAACGCGAAGCTGCGGCTGGGCCCTCAGCGGCCGCGTAACCATCGTCGAACTGGCGCCTCTAACCGCCGGAGGTCAGTCGCAACTCGTACATCACCGGCCAGAGTTTGCCCGTGACGAAGTAGGTGTCGGTCGACTCGCGATAGGCGATGCCGTTGAGTACTGCAGAGCTGTCGAGGCCCGATGGCACCAACTCGCCGAGGTCGAGCGACCCCTCAATCTGACCGGTGGCAAGATCGATGGCAACGATCCGATCGAGGGTCCAGAGGTTGGCCAGGACCTGGTCGCCGCGGCACTCCAGTTCGTTGAGCAGGTCTCGCTCTGCGCCGTCCTGTTCGACCACCATGACCGTCGAGAGCACGTCGAACGTTTCCGGATCTCGGACCGCGAGTTCGGCCGATCCGTTCGACATGACGAAGGGGCGGATCGGATCGGCCTCGGTGACGCAGATCCCCCACCCCTCGCCTTCATAACTCACCGGCGGTGCACTCGGCGCCAGTCCGTCAACATCGCTGATGAAAAGCACACCCGAGGTCCAGGTCAATTGGTAGAGCTGACCGTCGCGTTCGGTGATCCCCTCGCCGAAGAAGGCGTCGTCCAGCGGTTGTTCCTCGAGGACGGCACCCGTTTCCGGATCGACGATCCGAACTCCCGACTCCCCTCGCCGACCGGTGCTCTCGATCAGGATGTCGTCGACGAACTCGAGACCCTGGGTGAAGGCGGTGGGATCATGGTTGAAGGTGTTGAGAACTTCAAAACCGATCGTGCCGGTGAGCGGTTCGACGGCGACGGTCGTGGGCGGGGTACTGGTAGTGGTCGTTGCGGTGGTAACCGTCTGGTCGGTCAGCGTCGGGCGAGCGGCCGAGGTCCCGCAGGCCGAGACGAACAGGGCACACGCAACGAGCGTCGCTCTACTGCTCAAGTGAGATTTCATACAGAACATCCCAACGTTTCCCGGTCACAAACCATGTGTTGCTGGAGGGTCGAAAGGCGATGCCACTGAGCACGTCGGTTGCCGCCAATCCGGCGGGGGTGAGCCCGGCCAGGTCGCTGAGGGAGGTGACGGCGCCGGTGGTTCGATCGAACTCGACCACCACGCTGGTGCCGCTGACAATGCCCCACACGGCATCCTCGACGCAGGCCAGGTCTCCCAGCGCCGGCAGTCGGTCCTCCCCGACCAGCGGTGTGATGGTGGCCTGGACCTCGAGCGAGGCGGTGGACACGATGAGCACCTCACCGTCGGCCGTGCTGAGGGCTACCTCGGATTCGGAATCGCTACAGGCTCCGTTGACTTCGGTCGCAAGCCGCTGCTCGTCGAGCAGGCTGAGATCGTCCAGTCGAAATCGTTGCACGCGCTCTTCTAGCCGGCTGAACTGCAGGCCTTCCTCATCGTTCAGCACGATGACGCCGGTGGCATACAGTTCCGGTGCGAGCGATAGCCGGGTCACGAGATCGCCGCCCTCCAGATCGATCACCCGACGGGTGGAGCGACCGTAGAAGCCGGTGCTTTCCACCAGCTGTGAATCATCGATGAGAGCGAGCCCCTCGGTGACCGCGGTTCGGTCGTGCGGCAGGATCTCCTCGACCGAAGGGGTCAGCACCGAAATCTGGGCCAGATCGACCGGGTCGAGGTCGAGGCCATCGACACCGACGGGTCGAGGGGGCAGAACGACGGTCGGCGCTGGGGCCACCGCCGGGGGATCCGTGGTGGTGCTGTCTTCGGGGGGAGCGGTGGTGACCGTGACGAACGACGTCGTGGTCGACAGGGAGGTGGACGTTGTCGAACCCGACGACGAACCTCCGGTGGTGCATGCGGTCACCGCCAGAGCACCAGCCAGCAGCGCCGTCGCATAGGACGGTTCAAACACTACGAACCGGGCCATGGGTGCAGATCATAGATGCTCCGGGGCGGTTCACTTCCGCATCCGGGCCCCACCCGACTCCGACCCGGAGGCCCTGCTTCCGGAAGCACAACCCTCCGCTGGTGCCACGTTCTGCTTCCGGAAGCGCAGTCGCCGCGCCCGGGTGGGGCGGCCGACGTTCACCCCCACAATTGAGGCGGCCTCTCGCCGCTGTCCGAGGTACCATGGTCCGGTCCCGTCCGGCTCGCCCCTGTGGTGTTCCTGCCGGGTGTGCCCCTGTAGCCAAGCGGTAAGGCAGTGGACTTTTAATCCAAAGATCGTGGGTTCGAATCCCACCGGGGGTACGCATGCCGAAGAAGAACATCACTCTGGAAACACCGTTCAAGCGTGGCGAAAAAGTCATGCTGGTACGCCCGATCCCCGGTCATGTCGAGGGCCAACGCGGCAAGGTCCGCCTCGTGAGCGGCTTCGACGACTGGAAGCGGTACTGGGTTCGTTTCGCCGATGGGCAACTGGTCAGCTCGGTCGATCACGCCGACCTCGTGCGGCCCGCTATGTACGAGGAGTGGCGGGAAGAGTCGGCGCGGGTTGCTGCTGCGAAACTCGCCGCAGAATCCAACGCGGCGGCACCAGCTGAGGCTGCTGCGGTCGGCGGCGGAGGTGGAGGCGGAATCGCCGACCAGATTCCCGCGGCGCTGCTGGAACGAAGCAAAGCTGCCAAAGCCCGTCTTACCGGGGGCTGATCACCAGCAGGCTCCGAACTGGACGCTCGATCGTCCGGCGCTCGGAGGTTTAGGCTTCCCGTCTGTTTGTTACTGGGTGGCCGCTGCCTCGGCCATCATGCGTCCGAGAATGACATCGAACAAGGCCAGCAACACCGCTTTGACCGTCTGACGGTCACGGGCGTCGCAGGGGAGCACCTTGACCTCGGGACGTAGCTGCAGGGCAGCCTGCACTTCTTCCACCGTGTGCGACTGGACACCGTTGAAGGTGTTGAGCGCTACGACGAACGGCACGTCGCGCTGTTCGAAGTAGTCGATGGCAAAGAAGCTGTCAGCGAGCCGGCGGGAGTCGACCAAGACGACCGCGCCGAGGGCGCCATCCACCAGGTCATCCCACATGAAACCGAAGCGATCCTGACCGGGAGTGCCGAACAGGTACAACACGAGGCTGTCATCGATCGTGATACGACCGAAGTCCATCGCCACGGTGGTCGTGGTCTTGGTCGAGACCTGCGAGGTGTCGTCGATGCCGACGCTAGCCGCCGTCATCGACGCCTCGGTGCGTAGCGGTTCGATCTCCGAGACCGAACCGACGAGCGTGGTCTTGCCTACGCCGAAGCCACCGGCCACGACGAACTTTGCTGATGCCGGGTTGTTTGCACTCATTGGTTGCTCCAGGGACGGGTTGAGCGGGTTGCGGGGGCCTCGGTGACGAGGGTGGGGGAGATCACAGCGCTCTCACCCCTGCGGCGAGGCGGTGGATCAGGCTGATGTCGGCATTCTCCACACTCGACACGGTGTCGAAGGTCTGGAGGAAACCCTGTTCGATGAGGTCTCCGATGAGCACCTTGGTCGTGCCGAGCGGAATTCGCAGATGCGCCGATACCTCGGCGACCGATAGCGGCCCCCGCTGACAGATATTGACAACCTGGGCCGACTCGAACCGAAGGGAGTGCGAGCCGCCGGAGGCTTGAACCATTGTCTCCATCTGCAGGTTTGAGAAGTTGCTGCGCGTCCGTCCGCCGGTCACCAGGAAGGGTCTGATGAAGTCGTCGTCGTCATCTTCTATGAAGATCGTTTCGTCGGACATAGGGCGCCTTAGACCGAAAGGGTGTTCTTGAGCTTCTTGATCAGTTCAGGGGTCAGCACCCGTCCCGCACGTTCTGCGAACAGGGTCATCTCATAGGCGACGGCGCCGATGTCGGAGTCCTTGCGGGTGAGTACACCCAGAACCGATCCGTGGGCGATGTTGGCGATCAGCAGATAGCTGCGATCCATCTCGATCACGATGCGGTGGACGCTGTCCTCTGCGAAGCAACGTGCAGCGCCGCGGGTCAGGCTGGCCAGCCCCGAGGTGATCGCACCGAACTGGTCGGCGGTCGCACGGGGAAGGCCCGCTGACGCTGCGAGCTTGATGCCGTCAGCGGAGACCGCGAGGGCGTCTTCGACCCCACTCGTCGAACTCACGAAGTTGTCGAGCAGCCATGCGAACTGCTCCTCACCTGATTGCTGTGTCACGGAGTATTCCCTTCGTTGTTGAACTCACTGTCTTGGATGCCCTTGTTCACACCGCTGCTGAACGCCGACATCATCGACGAGAAGCCCGTTGCCGTCTGCTCGGAGTCGACGGGAGCGACGGGCCGAGGTTCGGGGGTCGGTGCGGGTGCGATTCGGGCGCCCGGCTGCCGGGTCGGCAGCGACGAATCGGAGGGAGTACGGGTCGGCAACGTGCCCGGTGCTGGCGCCAGACCCTGAGGAGCCGGGTTTGGCATCGGGGCCGGGGTGGCCTGAGGCTGAGCGATCTGCGGCTGAGCGGCAGGAGGTTGCGCGATGGGAGGTTGCCCGGCGGGCGGGTGGGCCACCGGATGTTGCACGGGTGCGTCATCTGCGAAGCTACGGGGTCCTTCACCGATAACTCGACGACGTTCGATGCCCAGCTCGGGATCGACGGTCGGCTGCGGTGCTGGCGCCTGCACGACCGCCGGCTTTACCGGAGCGGTCTGGGTGGCGACGGGAGCGATGATCCGTGGCTCTGCGGCCTGGATCGGTGCGGGCTGGGCCGAAACTTGCGGTGCGCCGCGGGTCGGGAGTTCTGGTTCATCGTCCCACAGGTCGTCGGCCGAAATCTGGGCCACTGGTTCGCGAGCTGGAAGTTGAGGCTCGAAGTCGGGAGTAGTGGGAGCCTGCTCAAACGGCTGCGGGACGGGTGACTCGGTGACGACGGGAGCCGGGAGGTCGTCGAAACCCTCGAGGGACGACGGTACGTCGGAGATGTCCAGAGCGGGCATCGTGTCATGCACCGGGGTGGGGTCGAAACTGGGCAGAGGCTGTTCGGCGACCGGTGCGTCGATAACCACATCGTCCTCGAGCGCCAGAATCTCATTCGGGATCTCGATTCGAACCACCGTTCCCTGGCGGGCGCCCGGAACGAGTGTCACATGAATGTTGTGTCGATCGGCGAGACGACCAACCACGAACAGACCGAGGAACCGGGTCGGTGCCAAGTCGAGCTGGGGCGGGTTGTGGAGTCGCTGGTTGTTCTCGAAGAGTTCCGCTTCGCTCATGCCGATTCCGTAGTCGGTCACGCTCAGCAGGTAGCCGGTGGGAGTGAGCTGGCCGTCGATGAGGACCGACGTGGTGGGGTCCGAGAACGACACGGCGTTCTCCAGCACCTCGGCGAGGAGGTGGGTGATGTCCACGACGACCGAACCCTCGACGAGTGCCTCGTCCATCGGGTTGATCTGGATGCGCTGGTACTTCTCGACCTCGGTCAGCGAACCGCGAACGGCCCGTTCGATCGAGACGGGTTTGGCCCACTGGCGGGGCGGCTGAGAACCGGCGAGAACCAGAAGACTCTCAGCGTTACGGCGCATACGGGTGACCATGTGGTCCAGAGCGAACAACTGCTCCAGTGCCTGCGGGTCGTCCTCGTGACGTTCGAGCTCGCTGACCTTGCCGATCATCCGCTGCACCAGCTGCTGGTTGCGGCGACCCAGGTTAACGAACATGTCCGCAACATTGCGGCGTGAGATGGCCTGCTCGACTGCGAGCGAGTGAGCGGTGGTCTGCATGGCGTTGAACGCCTCGACGACCTCACCGATCTCGTCGTTGGCACGAGCCTTGATCTTCGGCGGATCGGGAATGTCGAGGGCGTCGCCGCTGCGCAGTCGGGAAACCACGGCCGGAAGCTGCGTGTTGGCCACGTAGTCGGCTCGTTCCACCAGGTCGGCGATCGGGTTGGCGATCGAGCGGTAGATGACGAAGAGGAGACCGGCGATGACGACCGCGGCCAGTGCGGCGAGAAGGCCGAACAGCTGCTGGTTCGCCTCGGTCTGGTCCACGATCGCTTGGGCATCGGCAACCATGGCGGCATCGTGTTGGGCGCCGGCGGCGGCGATGGTGTTGCGGCCGTCGAGCGTGAGTGAAATGGAGTCGCTGGTGATGTTGAACTCGCCAACCTGCAGACCGGCGATCGCTCTCGCCTGGGCTTCAGCAAGCGCGACGACCTCGGGGGAGCTCAGTGCAGCCTCTAGTCGGGCGCGGTCCTCGCCGGTTGCCAACTCAACGGCGTTCAGCTGAGCGGTGTCGGCGCCGGCGAAGATCGAGCTGACCTGCACGATGTTCGGCTGGGAGAACTGCTCGTCAGCGAAGTAGGAGATCCATGCGAGATCCCGGGCTTCGAGCGACCGGTTGGTGGCGATCGA
>CALGOA010000160.1 GCA_937958015.1 uncultured Acidimicrobiales bacterium
GCCGAAGCCGATCACTCGATCAGCGTGTCGGCCGGTGACCTCATCGGTGCATCGCCGTTGATCTCGGCTCTGTTCCATGACGAGCCGACCATCGAGGCGATGAACCTCATCGGCCTCGACATCAACGGTGTCGGCAACCACGAATTCGACGAGGGGCCGGACGAACTGTTGCGCCTGGCCCACGGTGGCAGCCATCCGGTCGACGGCGATCTCGACGGCGATGGATTCGAGGGCGCAGACTTCGAATTCCTTGCGGCCAACGTGGTCGACGACGAAACCGGCGAGACGATCTTCGACGCCTACACGGTGAAGGAGTACGAGGGAGTCGAGGTGGCGTTCATCGGCATGACGTTGGAGGGAACCCCCAGCATCGTGACACCGGCCGGCGTCGCCGGGCTCACGTTCAACGACGAAGTCGAGACGGTCAACAACCTGATCCCGGAGATCCGGGAGCGAGGTATCGAAGCGATCGTGGTGCTCCTGCACGAAGGCGGAATCGCATCCGAAGGTGGAGGCGATGGCGACGGGTGTGGAACGCTGTCGGGTCCGCTCAACGACATCGTGCTTGGTCTCGACGATGCCGTCGACCTGGTGATCGGCGGGCATAACAACCAACGCTTCGCCTGTCTCGACGTGGGCGGCAAGGCCGTCACCATGGCGTATCACTCCGGTCGGATGTTCACCGATATCGACACCACGCTCGATCCCGCGACGGGCGACATGACGGTCGTCTCGATCGACAACAAGGAGAACTTCCAGGACGGGGTCACACCCGATGCGACGGTGACCGCTCTGATCGATCGGTATGACGCTCTGTCTGCCCCACTCGCCAACCGGGTGATCGGTTCGATTACCGAAGACATCACCGAGGACAACAGTGAGGCCGGCGAGTCGGCACTTGGGGACGTGATCGCCGATGCGCAACTCGCCGCCACCTCCAGCGCCGAAACCGGTGCCGCTGTCGTGGCCTTCATGAATCCGGGTGGCATCCGCGACGATTTCCTCACCGCAGACGTTGAAGGCGGCGAAGCTCCGGGCGAGGTCACGTTCGGCGAAGCCTTCAGCGTGCAACCCTTCGGCAACAGTCTGGTGACCATGACCCTCACCGGCACCCAGATCCATACCTTGCTGACCCAGCAGTGGGTCGGGCAGGAAGAGGGCAACCCCCGAATCCTGCAGGTATCCGAGGGCTTCAGCTACACCTGGGATGCCGATGCGGCCGATGAGGACCGGGTCGATCCGGCCACGATCATGATCGACAGTGTCCTCGTTGATCCGGCCGGTGACTACCGGGTGACGGTCAACAGCTTCCTCTCCGATGGCGGCGACAACTTCGCCGTGCTGGCCGAGGGAACCGACCGCCTCGGCGGTGAGGTGGATCTCGACGCCCTCGTCGCCTACTTCGAGGCCCACACCCCGGTCGCCCCCGGACCCCAGGACCGCATCACGCGCATCGGAGGCCCGGGCTAGAACACAACAGCCCGGCCCCATCGAGGGCCAATCCAGAGCTCACGATCGGAGCTCTGGATTGGTCTGATACGGAGTGTTCTGTTTGTCAGGCTGGGTGTTGTTTGACGCGTTTTCGGTGGGCACTGACTTTCGAGCGGGTTCCGCATCGTTCCATCGAGCACCACCGCCGGCGTGATCCGCGTGATGTGTCGACGAAGAGGGTGGTGCAATACTCGCCAGCACACTGTTTGATGTGTTCTCGGTGCGACGCCAGTACGTCGAGTGCGTCACGAGCCAGCGATGACGCAAGGGTGTCGATGCCGCCTGGCTCGATTGTCACGCTTCCATCGGATCGAAGATGTGCGCAGTGCGGCGAATGCCGAGCCGAGTCATTCAGGTGGTTTCGCTCGTGTTCGGTGGCCGTTATTGGCCCTTCGAGAATGAGCGCGTGAATCACCTCACGGAGCATGATGAGTTCCTCGAGATTGGCGCCGGTTACAACGAGGTTCCGGTGAATCGGGAGGTTGGCTTCTTCAGCCCAGGTCCGCAACGCGTCCACATCGCTGAGTAGTTCAGTTCGTAGGTCGGCCCGGCGGTGCAGCGTGGCCAGGAAGTCCATGCTCACGAAACCGCTGTCGAACGCGAAAGACGCCACTCCGCGATGTTAACCCATCTGAGTGGTTACAGTTCGGCGTAACCATTCTAACTAGTTACAGGAGTTCCATGAATCTCGATATGCAAGGCCGTACTGCGATCATCACCGGTGGCACCGCCGGCATTGGAGCTGCCGTCGCCCGCGAATTCGTTCACCTTGGGGCGAACGTCGTGTGCTCCTACGCCAACGACGGTGAACGAGCCGAGCGATTGGCCGCCGAACTTGGTGACCGTTGCGTCGTGCTTCAAGCCGATGCCAGCGATCCGAATTCGCCTGACGCTCTCCTCACCGGCACCCTGTCCGCCTTCGGCTCGGTCGACATCGTGGTTGCCAATGCAGGTCAGACCGCCCGGTCTCCGATCGATGGAACCGACACCGACACCTATGACCGGGTCTTCGACGCCAACGTGCGCGGCGTATGGGTCCTGCTCGAGGCCGTTGCGCCACACCTCAGTCACGACAGCCGAATGATCATTTTGTCAAGCGTCCGCACGGCCATGAATACTCCCGGTACCGCCCTCTACACAGCATCGAAGGCCGCCGTCGAGGCCATCGTGAGGATCCTCGCCAAAGAACTCGGGCCGAGGGGATGTTCCGTTAATGCCGTCGGCCCCGGAGCGACCGACACGGAGCTGCTCCGCTCGGTGAACGACCAGGACGCCATCGACGTCATGGCGGCGGCAACGCCACTTCGTCGAGTGGGGCAACCGGAGGACATTGCCGGAATCGTCGCCTTTCTCGCCTCGCCATCGGGGAAGTGGATCACTGGACAAACCATCTACGCCGACGGCGGCCTCGGACTCTGACACCGGTCAATCACACTCGCCCGGGGAGGTGTGGGCCGGGCTTATTCGCCTTCGGCGGGTTCTTCGGTTGCCTCGGGAGCGGGGTCGGTGTCCTCAACCGATTCCGCCGCGGGCGGGTCTTCTTCGACGTCGGCTGGCACGTCTTCGGTTGGGGCTTCGGTGGAGTCGCCGCCACTCACCAACGCGGGTATCACGAAGGCCACGATGACCGCTGCGACCACCCCGCCGATGATGGTGATGAACAGCTTTGCGATGACGTCGCGCCACCACTTCGCACCCACTCCAAGTTCGTCCACGGCGTCATGCTAG
>CALGOA010000161.1 GCA_937958015.1 uncultured Acidimicrobiales bacterium
ATTCGATACATGTTGTCGACACAGCTCGGCATCGATCGAAGCTGTGCCGGATCCACCTGCCCGTAGTCCCAACGACCACGCGAAAGCTGTTCTGATCGATCCGACCACGGACGGGCTCGACTACTCTCGACCCGTGGGCGAGGCAGGAACGGTCGAGGGTGATGACACAGCCAGTCCATCCAGATTTCAGGCCAATGGTCGCCTCTATCTGATTCTTCTGGGACTCTTTGGCATCGGTTTCAGCCAACCGTTCTTCAGCCTGATCGGCGCGAACCCAACGTTCTTCGTCGCCCACCGCAGCACCACCACCGACATCGTCACGCTGGTCCTCCTGATCTTTCTCGGTCCGCCGACCATCACCTGGCTCCTCGCCTTTGCTGTGGGGAACGTCGCGCCGCGATTGGCGGGGCTCCTGATCCCCATCGGTCTCGCTCTCCTAACCAGCGTGGCGATCGGCGGCTACCTGTGGCGCCCCTTCGATATGCAGATCGAACTGGCGCTGCCGTTGGTCCTGTTGTTGAGCGGCATCACCTGGTTTCTCCTCACCCGATTCGAAGAGTTCGGAACCGCCCTTCGATCGTTGGGGATGATCTCGGTTGCGTTTCCCATTCTCTTCCTCTTCTTCACCCCGGTCTCGGGGCTCCTCGGGTCCGACGGTGGCGCCAGTTCAGACCTCGCAATCCTTGGCGGTGATGCGAACGACACGTCCGTGGCCTTGATCGTCTTCGATGAAATGCCGCTGTCCACCATGTTGGACACCGATGATCAGATCGATCGTGGTCGGCTACCGAACTTCGCTCGATTGGCGGACATGAGCACCTGGTATCGAAACACCACCACGGTCTCGACCGCCACCTCCCTCGCAGTGCCTTCGATCAGCACCGGTTCCCTGGGCGACATCAACCTTGCCCCCACGGCCGACAACTACCCCAGCAATCTGTTTACCGAACTCGCCCCCACCCACCGGGTTGAGGCCTGGGAGAGTGTCACTCGCCTCTGTCCCTCGGACATCTGCGACTTTCCAGATCTGGGATGGTCATTGCTTCTCGACGACAGTTGGATCGTGGTGCAGAACCAGGTGCTGCCTCCGGGCGTGGCGAAACGGTGGGTTCCCGAGATCAACACCCAGTGGACTCGTTTCCGTCAGCCGAAGGTAACCCGCCCCAGGGATGTCAAGGCCGGCGAACCGTGGGAGTTCCCTTGGGACGACCTCAACCAGGACGTGCAGGGCCAGTTCCGCTCGCTGACCGGTCAGATCGGAACCTTCAACGATCCGGCGTTCTACTACGAACATGCGCTACTCCCCCATTCACCATGGCTCTTCCGACCCGACGGCACCCCCAGCGAGGGCGAACCGATCCCGTGGCTTGGCGACAACGTCTGGCCCGCCGGTCCCGATCACGAGCGTGGCGTGATCATGTATGGCATGCAGCTTGAATTGACCGATCGACTGCTCGGCGAGTTCCTCGACAGCGTCGAAGCCTCCGGCCGCTTCGATGACATGTTGCTCATCGTGGTCTCCGATCACGGCGGTGGGCTCCAAGCAGGGTTGCCGGCTCGCACGATGACACCCCAGACCCGGGCCGAGTTGGCTCGGGTGCCGATGTTTGTGAAGTATCCGGGACAGAACTCGGGTTCTATTCAGGACGACCCTCGGGAGATCATCGACATCTTTCCCACGATCTTGGAGGTTGTTGGTCTGGAGGGGGCAACTGTGGAAGGAACCACACTCACCCAGCCATCACCGGAAGACCGGGTGCGAACGATCGAGGCTGACCCACAGGAATTTGATGATGCGGTGGGCCGTTTCCAGTCGTTCGTGCCGCCGGGAACGTCGGCCGCGTCGATCTTTGACCGACTGCAGGAATAGCCCCAGCCCTAGGCAGCTCAGCGTTTCGCTATTGAGAAATCACTCAGCCGCTTGGCGAGGTCATCGAAGAGTTCCGGTTCGAGATTGGCAAAGCTGAATCGAATCATCCGCTCACCGCCCGGACCGAATGCGGTTCCGGGGATCGCCAGCACGTCGTGATCGAGGATCAGATCCCTCACTACCACTTCGGTAGGTTCATCATCGAACGGATGCCGGACCCAACCGAAGTAGGCGCCCGAGGAAACGAGCTCGAAGCCACCGGGAGCGGACGCCATGGCAGACCGAAAGGCCGCATGGCGCTCCTCGACCATCGCAGCCTTCTCGGCCCGCCACTCGCCGGCCTCGCGTAGTCCGGCCAGGGCGGCCTCCTGCCCGATCCGGGGAGCTGCGATGGCAACGCAGTCCAGCAACTTCGCAGCCTCGTCGATCATGGCCGTTCCCGCCACGAGCGCTCCCACCCGGTAGCCGGGAATTGCGAGATCTTTGCTGAAACTGTGCAGGGACACCACGACGTCGCCCCAACCGTCCTCGGCAAACAGGGTGTGGGCCGGTTCCTTGGTCGATCGGAAGTTGCGATACGTCTCATCGATGATGAGGGCGATGTTCCGTTGCCGGGCCAGTTCGGCAAACTCGGCGATGCACTGGGGAGAGAGGGTGATACCGGTCGGGTTGCCCGGGGTAACGATGAGGATCGCTCGGGTTCGTTCGGTGACCAGTTCCGACGCCGCGCCCGCTTCGGCCGGGCCGATCAGGGGAACGATCGAGATCCCTTCGGCATCACACCACATCGAATGGTTGAAGTAGTACGGAATCGACACGATGATTTCGTCACCGGGTGCGGCGAGCGCAGAGGCCGCCACGCAGAACGCCTGGTTGCACCCGGCGGTGAGCATCACGTTTGCGGCCGCCACCGTTCCTCGGTAATCGCGGCTCAGTTCCGCGGCGAACTCCTCACGCAGGGGTGGCAGTCCAAGACTCGGCGAGTACCTACCGCCGTCGGGTTCAGCTGCCACCTGGGCGATTCGCTCCTCGATGATCGGCGCCGTGGCGTAGTTCGGCGCCGCCTGGCTGAGATCCAACAATGGTCGGGCACCGCTCCGTTGGCTGACCAGCGCGAATGTGGCCGAGATCGGCGACTCTTCAATTCCTGTGACCCAGGGGTTGAATTGCATCCCCCGGACTCTAGGACCGGCGTCAGACCCAGGGGGCGCCGGACAGATACTTCCATCCTGCGTCGGGCAGGAGCGCCACCGCCGAACCCCCGTACTTGGAAAGCGCCATTTGAGCGGCGTAGATGACAGCGCCGCTGGACGTGCCGGCGAAGTGTCCCTCGGCGGCCATCGTCTCCTGGACGGTCTTGGACGCCAGGTGGCTTTCGACTTCCCAACGATCGGTGACCAACGAGAGATCAGCCACCGGAGGCTGGAACGGGTCATCCTGGCTGCGCATCCCGCTGATCGGGTCGCTGACGAACGGTTCGACAGAGTGAACCCGGATGTTCGGGAACGCCCGGCGCATGCCTCGACTGTTACCGGTGATCGTTCCGCCCGTGCCGTAGGAACAGACCAGATGGTCCGGCGGCGCCTCGAGGGGCCAGTCCCGGGCGATTTCGACCGATGTGCCGAACTCGTGTGCGGCGGGGTTCGAAGGATTGCCGTACTGGTAGACCATGTGGCCTTCGCCCTCTTCGACCAGTTCCTTGGCTCGGGCGATGGCTCCATTCGGTCCGCCGGGGACCTCGATCAGGTTGGCGCCGTACGCCCGGAGCAACTGCTTGCGCTCGGGCGTGGCGGTGTCGGGAAGACAGATGGAAATCGGGTGATCATTGATCGTCGCAATCCGGGCGAGGCCGATTCCGGTGTTTCCTGACGTCGCCTCAATGAGCGGCTTGCGATCGGGGAGCAAGCCCTGCTTTTTGGCGTCGTGGAACATGTACCACGCGGGCCGGTCCTTGATGGAGCCGGTCGGGTTGTACCACTCGAGCTTGGCGAACAGTCGGGTGCCTTCGGGGGCGAGGTTCCGAAGTTCGACCAGGGGTGTATTGCCGGGCTCCATTACGCACTCCTACGTTCAGCTGGGACGGGGGACGCTGAACCTGATTGGTATAACCCTGCGACCG
>CALGOA010000162.1 GCA_937958015.1 uncultured Acidimicrobiales bacterium
CAGGCATTCGACCGAGCCTCCACCTTGGCATCGGGAGCAACGGCATCTTCGAGGTCGAAGATGATTGCGTCGGCGGGAAGGCTCTTCGCCTTCTCCAGTGCGCGCTCGTTGCTGCTTGGCATGTACAGCGCACTTCGTAGAACGGAAATGTCAGAATCCATAGCTGGCCGCCAGTTCAGCGTCGCGGGCCGCAAGGCTGCGGGCCAGTTGCACCACCACGTGGCATTGCTTGACGCTGGCGTCGTCCTCCATCTTGCCGTCCAGCATGATGGCGCCGCTGCCATCGCCCATAGCGTCGATTACCCGCTGGGCGGCGACGACATCTTCGGGCCGGGGGCTGAACACCTTCTTGGCCACATCGATCTGTTTGGGGTGCAGGCTCCAGGCGCCGACACAGCCGAGGAGGTAGGCATTGCGGAACTGGGCCTCGCAGGCAACGGTGTCTGCGATGTCGCCGAACGGTCCGTAGAAGGGCAGGATTCCGTGCGTCACGCAGGCATCGACCATTCGGGCGATGGTGTAGTGCCACAGGTCCTGCTGATACCGGGTGCGGTCGGCGTGAATGTCGGGGGTGCCGTCGTCGCCGGCCGGTGGGTCGCCCTGCACCACATAGTCGGGGTGGCCTCCACCGACCCGGGTGGTCTTCATGCGGCGGTTGGCGGCAAGGTCGGCTGGACCGAGCGAGATCCCCTGCATCCGGGGCGAGGCGCCACAGATGGCCTCCACGTTTGAGACCCCGCGGGCCGTTTCGAGGATGGCGTGGAACAGGATCGGACGGCTGAGGCCGGCGCGGGCTTCGAGTTGAGCCACGAGCCGATCGGCGTAGTGGATGTCCTCGGGCCCCTCCACCTTCGGGATCATGATCACGTCGAGCCTGTCGCCGATCTCGGTCACCAGCGTGGTCAGATCGTCCAGAGCCCAGGGGGAGTCGAGGCTGTTGATCCGGGTCCAGAGTTGCGTGTCGCCCATGTCGACGGTTTTGCCAACGGTCACCAAACCGGCCCGAGCCGCCTCCTTCTCGGCGATCGGCACACCGTCCTCGAGATTCCCGAGAAGGATGTCGACCGTCGGGGCGATGGCCGGCACCTTGGCCACCATCTTCTCGTTCGATGGCGGGAAGAAATGGATCATCCGGCTCGGCAGCACGGGGATCTCTCGCACGGGATCGGGAGCGCCGACGGCGAGCGGACGGAAGAAGTCTTTGGGTGGACGCACGAGGGTCGAGGGTAGAGCACCCACCACCGCTTCTGGAAAAGGGGGCTGGCCCTAGGAGGCCGCCGCCACCATCTCCTCGCTGACCTGCCAGAGCCGGCTCGCCTGGTCCTCATCGACAGCGTGGGGCGCCACATGGACGCCGCGGGGTGAGTCCGGACCGACCAGCTGGGCGACGTCACAGTCCTCACAGTAGAGGCCGTGTTTGTCGCTCAGGAGTGGTGATGTTGCAGCCCACAGCGTGGTGGTGCAGCCCTGGGACGGCGTCTTGAAGATCGCCGCAGCGATCTTGCTGGGTTGACCATTCTCATCCAGCCATCCCATCTGAATCTGTTCCTCGATATCGAGGTCTCGCTGGAGCGGGGTGAAGATCCCGCCCGGATGGACCGAGAACGCCCGGCCACCGAACCCGCTCATCCTCTTCGAGAGTTCAACTGCGAACAGGGCGTTCGCCGTCTTGGCCTGCCCGTATGCCTCCCACTTTTCGTACTCGGTGTTCTCGTAGTGGATGTCATCCCACAAGATCCCGCTGCGTTGATGGCCCACCGATGACAGCGCTACCACCCGAGGCGCCTCAGCCCGTTCGAGCAAGGGCATCAACTGGGTGGTGAGAGCGAAGTGTCCCAGGTGGTTGATGCCGAATTGGTACTCCCAGCCGGGGCCGACCCGACGTTCGGGGGTTGCCATGACGCCCGCGTTGTTGATCAGTAGGTCGATCGAGTCGAGTCGATCGCCAAGGTCGGTGGTGAAGGCGCGCACGCTTTCCAGGTCGGCGAGGTCCATCGCCATCGTGGTCACGGCATCGCCCAGCCCGGAGAGGTTCTCCTCCGCCTTCGCCGGGGTGCGGACGGGCACGATCACCTTCGCGCCCGCTGCGGCGAGAGCCTTTGTTGTTTCAAGCCCGATTCCGGAGTAGCCGCCGGTCACCACTGCGGTAGCGCCATCCAGATCGACGCCGGCGAGGATCTGATCCGGTTCGCTCTTGGGGATGAAACCTGAGCCCAGGGGAGTTTGCTGATCGGTGGACACGATGATGCGGCTTCCTTTTGTCGGGTACGAACCGACACTATGGGGGGCGCCGACGGTCCGCCAAAAGGGCCGATCGACCGGGGGTAGGGTCGGGTCGTGATTTCGTTGATCGGTATCCCCCTGGACGCCAACTCCTCCCATCTGGTCGGCCCGGCGAAGGGTCCGGCTGCTATCCGGGCCGCCCTCAGCTCCGATTCTCACAATGACTCGGCCGAATCGTCCGTCGTCGTCATGCCCAGCGTTCATGACGTCGGCGATGTGAACGTGGCAAACGAGAAAGGTTCGTTCTCCGACGCCGACCTGATCACGGCGTCGATCGCCGAACAGTTGGCAGCGGCTCGGCAAGTCATCTCGCTCGGTGGTGACCATTCGGTCACCTATCCAATCCTGCGGGCGTTTCGGGATGTCTACGAGTCGCTGACGGTCGTGCATATCGACGCCCATCCGGACATCTATGACGACCTCGATGGCAATCCGCTGAGTCACGCCTCTCCGTTCGCTCGGGCGCTCGAGGATGGTTGCATGACGACGTTGGTGCAGCTGGGGATCCGAACCGCCACCCCGCATCAACTCGAGCAGGCCGAACGTTGGAACGTCACGATGCACTCGGCCCGCCAGTTGAACCGCTTCGACCCCTCCGCTCTTTCGGGCCCGGTCTACCTCAGCATCGATCTGGACGGTCTCGATCCATCGGTGGCTCCCGGTGTGTCGCACCATGAACCCGGTGGGCTGACCATGCGGGAGCTTTTGGACATCATCGAGTCACTACCCGGGCCGCTCGTGGGCGCCGACGTGGTGGAACTCAATCCCGACCGTGATCTGATCGAGATGACGGCCATGGTGGGCGCCAAACTCGTGAAGGAGATAGCGGCCGCAATGTTGCTGCGTCGTTAGCTCAGCTCGCCGATGATGGCTGCGGTTGCGCTCATGCCGAGTCGGCTCGCTCCGGCGGCCAGCATCGCATGAACGTCGGAAAGCGACCGGATTCCGCCGGATGCCTTGACCCCGATGTCGGGACCGACGGTCTGGCGCATCAACGCAACCGCGCTGGGGCTGGCGCCACCGGAAGCATGGAAACCGGTGGATGTCTTGACGAAATCGGCCGCAGCCGCCATCGACCGCTCGCAGGCGGTCACGATCTGCGCTTCGCTCAAGGTTGCGGATTCGATGATCACCTTCAGGGTTGCCCCCGAACAGGCCGCCCGGACGTTCCCGAGGTAGTCGTCGACGAAACCAAGGTCTCCATCGATCAGACGACCGATCGGCAGCACGACATCGATCTCGTCTGCGCCCTCCTCGACCGCAACCCGCACCGTTACGGCGACGGGTTCAGGCTGGTCGGCTCCGAGGGGGAAGCCCGCAACGCTGCAGCTGAGGACATCGGAATCGGCCAGGGCTGCGGCCACTGTGGGGATCCACGAAGGGTTCACGCAGACCGAGGCGGTTCCGTACTGGAGGGCCTCGGCACAGATCTTCTGAACGTCCTGCTCGGTCGCGGTGGGGGCGAGAACGGTGTGATCGACCAATTTGGCGAAGCTGGTGGGCGTCAGTTCGTCCATCATGCTGCCGGCGGTTCGAACCGTTTCCGAAGGTTGAAGGCCATCTCGGTTGGACCATTGTCGCGAAGGTGTTCGAGGCGTTCCTTGCCCTGTTCAAGCGTTGGGATCTCGCCCGCGGGCACCCACCACAGGGCGATGATCGGCCACCCCTCTAACGGCACAAACCACTCGCGACGTTTGCGGAGCAGCTCCTTGTGATCCTGGAGGTTGTAGGTGAAGTCCTTTAGCGACTCGATCGATTCCCACACGCTGTAGTTGATGATGATCATCGGATCGTCGAAGAGTCGGACCGACGTGCTGTCGCCATCGTCGGTCTGGTGGCGCCACACGAAACCCGGTGACTCGTCGGCCAGTTTGTTCACCGGGGCCAGTTGATCGACGAAGCCATACATCTCGTCGTACTCGAGCGGGTACCGCAATCGAGCAATGTTGAACTCTGCGATATTCCACTCTGTTCCGCTCATGTGCCCACCTTAACTCTGTTCCCGCAAGGCGGGTCCGTTGGTGCCTAAAGGACCGATGGCGCACAAAACCTTGCGTGGCCGGCTCACCTGGGAGTGAACCGGCCACGTCTACGACCGTCGCTTTGCTGTCACCAACCGTCTGGCTCGATTGCCAGCCGGGGCTCAGACTGTGGCGATGGTGCGAATGTCTTCACGGGCAATGCGTCGTGGGGACCCATTGACCAGAAGTTGAACTTCGGCATCGCTTTCACACAGGACCAGGCCGCGCAACATTCCGAACGTCGTAAGCACGATCGCTTGTCGTTGTTCCATTGAGGGTCCATCGAGAGGGATGGTGAGCATGGGCCGCCGCCTCCGCTGTGTGATGTCTTCCTCGCCGCACTCACAAACGGCCCTGGAGGAAGATCACGGCCGTACGTGAGCGAATGTAACGTCCGTCACATCCGGTGTCAGTAGGTCGATTTCCACTGCGTCTAGTCGGTTTGGACGAGGTCCTTCTCTAACCCTGGGGACAGGAGCAACTAGCGTTGGTGGCGTGGTTGCGTCTTCAGATCCCGGGTCGGTTCGTTACGAGGTGGGCGGAGGGCTACTTACGGTCGTGAATGACCTCGTCATATTCGTCGCTCCCGGCGGGACCGTGGCCGAGGAATGGTCGGAGTTGGCCCAGGCGCCCGCGACCGAGGCCGAACTGTCGGACGTGATCGAGCGCGAGGTCCCGGGCGATCACCACGTGGCGCTGGTGCAGCTGGTCGATGGTGGGCGGGCGCTTCTCCACGAACCCGGCGGCGAGGCCGTGCGAATGAACGTGGTGCGGTCGGCCGATGATCGCATCCGCTTCGGCATGAGGCCCTCCGGCGACGCGACCTTGTGGCTCGCGGCGGGTGTCGTGGCCGCCAGCGGATTCGACATCGTCGGGTACTCACTGGAAGCGCCGGCATCGATCGATGCGCAGGATCCGATCGAAGGTGAGTCTCAACATGACCCCGAACCGACGCCCAGCCCAGGGGTGGCTCCCGAACCCGACGATGGCGCAACGGTTCGGCCCACGGCTGCGCCCAGCGATGTCACCCAACACTTCGATGTACCCACTCCCGTCGCATCGCCCGATGAACCGGAGGTGTTCCAACCGCCGCCACCGGGCACTCCCGCTGCGATCATCCCACCGGTAGTCAGCGCACCGCCGCCGGGACCGCCACCCGTCGTTGCTTCGGTATCCCCGCCACCGGCGGTATCGCCTCCGGTCGTGTCGCCGCCTCCCCCTTCGTACGACCCTCCGGTCGTTGCTACCGGACTGTTCCCCGGGCTACCCGAGGGTCCGGTGCCGACCGAAGACGAGCCGGTCGTCGCAGACCCCCCGCCGCCTCCGATCGCCGCGGAATCCGCCGGCTCGGTTCCGGTGGTCGTTCGGTTCGATGATGGTCAGGAGGTGGCCTTAGACCAGACGCTGGCTATCGGACGTGCGCCTGAGGGAAGCGACCATGTGCCACCCGGAGCGGTGATCGTCGTCGTGTCGGGCGAGCAGGTGAGTCGTTGCCACGTGATCATTCGCCCAGCCCCCGACGGGGCCGAGGCGATCGATGCCAACTCACTCAACGGTTGTTACCTCGACAGTCCGGACCGTCCCGGCACCGGCCCCCAACTGCCGGTAGGTGTTCCGGTTCCCATCGAGCCGGGTCAGACCCTGCGATTCGGTGATCGCTCGTTGACCGTTCTCGGGCGTAGCTCGCAATAGCCTGAGCGGATGTCCGTTCTGGTTTGTTTCCACGCCCATCCCGATGACGAGGCCCTTTCCACCGGCGGCCTAATGCGCAAGGCGGCCGATGCCGGCCACGAGGTCCACCTGATCACCGCCACCCGAGGTGAACAGGGTGAACCAAAACCCGGGGTGCTGAGCGACGGGGAAGAACTTTGGGAGCGTCGAGTGCTCGAGACGGCCGAGTCGGCCCGCCTGCTCGGATGCGCAACCAACCGCTTCCTCGGATACGAGGATTCGGGCATGATCGGCGAGCCGAGCAACGACAATCCGGCCTGTTTCTGGCAGGCCGACGTTGAGGAGGCGGCCCAGCGCCTGGCGGAGATCCTGCGCGAAGTCGACGCCGACGTTCTGACCGTGTACGACGCCCACGGGGGATATGGCCATCCCGATCACATTCAGGTGCATCGCGTCGGACTGCGCGCTGCGGAACTGGCCGGCACCGCCCATGTCTACGAGGCCACGATGAACCGTGACGACATCGTGGCTGCAATGGAACACATGGAGGACCCGCCCGTCGGCGAAGGGGACGAGAAACCGGGGGACAACATCGGGATGCCGGCGGCAGAGATCCGCTATCAGGTCAACATCGCCGATCAGATCGGGCCCAAGAGGGAATCGATTCGGGCCCATCGAAGCCAGATCAGCGACGATGACTTCTTCCTCAAAGTGCCCGACGACGTTTTTGCCCAGATGTTTTCGACCGAGTTCTTCGCGGTGACCGGCGACGGCGATGTCGGTGGTCCAACCGAGGTGGAATTGTTGCCGGGTCTCTGAGATGTCGGGTCTGCACACAGCGCTGGCGTGGGTGGTGGTCGTCACCGGCCTGGTGACCGGTGCCTGGGCCGTTGGTGCCCATTGGAAGGAGCAGTGGCGCTCCAGCCTGCTCATTCCGGCCATCTACGCCTCCTGGGTCGTGGTGGTGCTTCAGGTGACGTTGGGGGTGGTGGTCCTGCAGTCGGGGGTCGAGGCAGGACAGCTGCACTACTTCTACGGCTTCCTCGCCATGGCTGCGGTGGCGATCATCTACTCCTACCGTCCGCAGGTCCCGCAGTGGGAGTTCCTGCTTTTCGGCGGCGGGAATCTGTTCATCATGGGGTTGGCGTTGCGATCGATCTTCCTCTGAGGGCTGAGGGGTTCGGCCTCAGGGCTGCATAGCGTTAGGCACATGCGTCATTACCGCTACGTGATCGACGAACTGATGGTCTCCGGGCAGACGATGACCAAGGTCGGCGGATCGGTCATCGTCGCGGAGTTCGAGGGGCGCGGCGGGATCGACTGGGAAGTCGTGTGCCGAACCGACTCCGGTACGGAGATCGAGATGGCGGCGCACACACTCGAGATGAGCGGGCCCGAGGGCGATCTCAGCGGCCCGGCGCTCCTGGTTCGCACCGACGGCACATCACACGTGTTCCGGGGAGCCGGGAAACTCGTCGGTTTCGGCGGCTTCCCGTTCGATGCCATCACCGACGACTAGAAGCGGACCTACCATTTGCAACGACCGCTAGATGCCGCAGTTCTGTAGGAATCGCCGAGTGTCGGCGAGACCAGCGGTCGTGATGCGATCCCGCATCCTCACCAGTTCCGGGAAGCTCGAGAGGAACTGAATCCGGGGCTGTACCGAGGATGGCACCGTGTTGGAGAAGAGGAAGAACTCCATCGACTCGGAGAAGTCCTCGTAGGGATTCGTCGCGGCATATTCGGTGGGGAACGACGAGTCGGCAGCGCAGCGACGGCGAGCCTCGCTGGCGTTTCGGAACCCGTTCTCCTCGAGCTGCTGTTGTTCCTCGGCGCTCCAGAATCGATCCACCCACAGCGCCATGTAGTTGGTGCTGGAGACACAGCCGAAACTTCCGCAGCCATCCGAACCGACCCCCTGCGCCGACCGCGTGATCACATGGGCGAATTCGTGGGCGATGGTCCGGCGCACCTGCCAGGGGTCCAGTTCGAGCATGTCCAGGTTCACGACGATCATGTACTTGCTCTGGTCCCGGTCCAGCGCGGTCGCATAGGCGAGCACGTCCTGGCTGCTGGTGTTGCGGAATCCCGCAAATCCCGCCAGCGGGGTGCGTTCCTCTGCGGTGGTAAACAGGGTCAGCTGCGACCATGCGTCGAAGACGGTCGGATCGTCGGTTCCGTGACAGATGCCGTTGAGCTCCCCGTCGTCGACCCGATAGATCGTGCTCAGGGGCCCGAACGCCTGGCCCAGGCGGTTGGCGTCGCATTCATCGACGGCACCGAAGACACCACCATTGGTCTGCATCACCAAAAACACCGCCGCGAGGCCAGCCAGAAACGAAAACACACTTGCACGCACGCTCTCGTATCGGCAGCTTCAACCGTGCTCTTCAGTGGCGATTTGCCCTACGCTGGTGGTCATGCAGGGAGTGGTGAAGTCCTACGATCCGATCACCCGAGACGGCGTGATCATGTGCGATTCCGATCTGGCGGACTACGACCTCGCGCCCGACGCTCTCGTCGGCTCGGTGTTCCGGATGCTTCGTCCGGGCCAACGGGTGGTTTTCCAGCTCGATGATGCGTCGCTCGCGGTGGGAATCAGCCTCGGTTCCGAGTCCGACATGGGCACACCGGCCTGGATCGATCAGATCGACTAACCGTCTGCGACAGACCACTAGGCCTTGCGGGCGCGCAGCACCACAAACTTGGGAGTGCTGGCGATCGTGTGGCAGTTGCCGAAGCGTCGCTTCAGCGCCGCATGGTAACCCAGATGGCGGTTCCCAACGACGCGTAGTTCCCCGCCGGTACGCAGGAGTCGGTGGGCCTGGTTGAACATCGCGTTCGCAGTTACATCGCTGAGTGCGATGTTGTCGTGGAACGGCGGGTTGTTGACCACCAGATCGAACGACTCGGCGTCCAGCGAAGCCCCGGAGTCGTCGATCACGAAGCGGGCGTTCGCAGCATCGGGGTGGCGCAGTGCGAACGTCTCGCGAGCCGATTGCAGCGCCAGGTAGGACTCGTCGACAAACGTGATCGTGGCGTCGCTCCTTCGAGCGATCTCGGTGCCGACGATTCCGTTTCCGCAGCCGAGATCGAGCACGTCGATACCAGCATCGATCGCAGGCAGGTTGTCGAGGAGGACCCTCGTGCCAACATCGAGCTTGGTGCCTGCGAACACCCCGGCGTAGGCAACGATTCGGTGGCCCTCGTCCAGGTCGACCGGTCGGGGCCATGGGTTGGGCGGTGGTGTGAGATCGGGATCGATGCGGGGAAGAAGCAGTCGGGCTTTCCGTCTCGCCAGCGTCGTTGGCGTCGGACCCAGGATCGCTTCGAACAGTGCGATCGTCGACGTGTGTACATTGCGGACCATCCCACCGGCGAGGATCAGCGTGTTCGGCCCACAAACCGGCCGCACCCGGTGAAGCTGGTCTTCCAGCAGGGCCAACGTCTTCGGGATCTTCAACACCACGAGGTCCGGTGTCATCGGCAGCGGATCGGTGATTGGTACAACCGCAGCCGTCGCTCCGTTTCGTTGAAGGTTCCCGGCGGCGGCTCGCGCAGCGATCAGTGAGTCGCTCATCGATGTGGTCCCCGGACCACCCAGCGCTGTGGCGAGGGTCCCGAACCCGTCGTTCAGAATCAGTGTTCGGGCGGTTGACGGCGGCGTCGTCAGTTTCACCGATGCCGGATCGGCGATCGCCTGAAGCAGATAGTCATCGGCGGCGTCCCAGGCTCGGAGTGCGTTGCGTCGGCTGGCACCGGGACGGTGGAGCTCGAAGCGGCCCTGGGGAACCTCGAGATGGATATCGAGCTCGGCGATGAGCCGACTGTATTCGGCTCTTCTGTCGTGGCCCCACCACATTCGGCCCTTCTGTCGTTGCTCCGACACAGGGCCGGACTGGCGACTCCGTCACAGGGGTCGGATAGGTTGAGCTGGTGGGGGAGCGGATCAACGCAATGAGTCTGCGCGAGTTGTTCGCGATCGACGTCGAGAAGTTGCGGGGTGTCGGTCCCAAACGCAAGGACGCGCTGCACAAGATGGAACTCCGCAGCCTCGGGGACCTGCTCACCCACTACCCACGCCGATACCTCGACCGCACCCGCCAGTCGGCCATCGCCGATCTGATGGAAGGCGAGGAGGCAACGATCGTAGTGAAGGTGCTGCGGACCGAAAGCCGCCGCCTCAAGGGCAATCGGGTCATGGTCACCAGCACCGTCACCGACGGCCAGAGCCGTATGAGTCTGATGTTCTTCAACCAACGCTGGCGAGAACGGCAACTCCAGGAGGGGTTGGAGGCCATCGTCTTCGGCAAACTCGAGAGCTACCGCGGAAGGCCCCAGATGACCAGCCCGGTCGTCGACCTCGTAGGCGACCAGACCGGCAAGATCATCCCCGTCTACCCGCAGTCGGAAAAGGCGGGGGTCACCACCTCCGATCTCGCCCGGTTCGTCTCCGAGGCGTTACGTCGGACCATCACCAACGAGGACGCTCGGACGCTCAGGGATCCGCTCCCAGACTGGATCCTGTCCGATCGCGGCATGACCGATCGGTCCTCGGCCATGCTCGGCATCCACCAGCCCGAAACCCACGAAGAGATTTCTGCCGCCCGTCGCCGGCTGATCTTTGACGAACTCTTCCGAATGCAACTCTCGCTGGTTCGCCGGAAACGTTTTCTCGAGGCCACCCAACAGGGTGTCTCCCACACCGGTGGGGGCCCGCTGGTTCGTTCGTTCATCGACGCGCTGCCGTTCCCCCTCACCGGAGCCCAGCAACGCGCGATCGACGAGATCACCGCAGATCTCGTGCGGCCGATGCCGATGCACCGACTGCTGCAGGGCGACGTCGGAGCCGGAAAGACACTGGTCGCAGTGGCGGGCATGTTGACCGCCGTCGACGGAGGTCATCAGGGGGCGTTGATGGCCCCCACCGAGGTTCTGGCCGAGCAGCACCACCTGGGCATCAAACGGCTTCTCGACGGTTTGGAGGTTGCCGAGCCAAGCAGCCTGTTGGGGGTTCGGCCGCTCAGCGTCGAACTGCTCACGAGTCGTACGTCGGGTTCGGATCGTAAGCGGATTCTGGGTGGTCTGGCCGGGGGACTGACCGACATCGTCATCGGGACCCACGCGCTGTTGCAGGACCGAGTGCAGTTCCACTCGCTCGGGTCGATCGTGATCGATGAGCAGCATCGTTTCGGCGTTGAACAACGCGCCGCACTACGAGATAAGAACACCGACGGCAGCGTGCCCGACGTTCTCGTGATGACGGCAACACCGATCCCACGGACCGCCGCAATGACCGTCTACGGCGATCTGGATGTGTCGATTCTCGACGAACTCCCGCCGGGCCGGACCCCCATCCTCACCCATCACGTCGACGCTCCCGGCACCCTCGACGGAGAACCGCCGTTGCAGCTGGAACAGATGTGGCAGGAATTGCGGACGTCGGTCGCCGATGGGCGACAGGCCTACATCGTGTGCCCTCTGATCGACGAGTCCGAGAAGCTCGAGGTTGCATCGGCCGAGGAGACCTACGAGCGGTTGCGGTCGGTCGAGTTGAACGGCCTCGAGGTCGGTCTGCTCCACGGTCGGGTCGAACCCGACGAAAAGGATCGGGTGATGGAACGGTTCCGGGCCGGCGAGCTGCACGTGTTGGTGGCCACCACCGTGATCGAGGTGGGCGTCGACGTACCCAACGCCACCACGATGGTCATTCTCGATGCCGACCGGTTCGGCATCGCGCAGTTGCATCAGCTCCGCGGTCGGGTAGGTCGAGGTGAGCACGCGTCGGTGTGTTGGCTCGTTGCCAGTCCCACCACCGCCGACGGGGAAGCCCGGATCGAGGCACTCGTCGATTCGACCGATGGGTTCGAGCTGGCCGAGATCGACCTCGACCTGCGGGGCGAGGGCACCATCCTCGGCGAACGACAAAAGGGCCGCAACGACCTGAAACTGGCCAGCCTGCGGCACAATCGTGAAGTGGTTATCGACGCTCGCAACGCCGCCATTCGCCTGCTGGATGAGGACCCGACGCTCGCCGTCCACGAGGCGCTGGCGGATGAACTGAGCCTGATGGCCGAGGACGCCGACGAAGCGTTCCTTCTCAAGGGCTGATTCGGATGCGCATCATCAGCGGCAGCGCCCGCGGACGGAAACTGCACTCGCCGGATGGCATGGGGACCCGCCCGATTCCCGATCGCGCCAAGACCGCAATCTTCAACATGATCCTGAGCATCAGGATGGCCGAGGGTCATCCCGGTCTCGAGGGCACCCGGGTCCTCGACCTCTTTGCCGGTTCGGGGTCGTTCGGCCTCGAATGTCTCAGCCGCGGTGCCTCCGAAGTGGTTTTTGTGGAACAGAACAAGGCGGCCGCCCGGGTCATTGAGAAGAACCTGGCAACGTTCGGCATGGCCGATCGGGCTCGGGTTCTGCCGCGCGACGCCCTCGCGGTCGTGGCATCGCTCGCCGGTGGTGAACGGTTCGATATCGCGTTCTGTGACCCGCCCTACGTAGACGATCCGTGGCTCACACTGCTGCCGCAGATCCCGGCCGATCTGCTCATCGCACACACCGAAACCGAGCTGACGTTGACCGACGACTGGGAGGAACTGCGCCGCCGTTCCTACGGACGCCCGCAGGTGGTATTGGCCAAACGCGTAGGGTAGTCATGCTCCGTGCGTCCGATTCGAGATGCACTACGCTGATCGACGCTATGCCCGCCGCCTTCGTACCCGGATCGTTCGATCCGTTTCATAACGGACATCTTGCGGTGGTTCGCGCCGCATCGGAGGCCTTCGCTTCCGTGGTGGTGTCCGTGGGGCACAATCGGGCCAAACCGTCGGGGATGTTCACCGTTGAAGAACGGCTCCAGATGATCGAGGAGTCGATCGTTGGTATGGAGAATGTGCAGGTCACGGCATTTGAGGGCCTAGCCACCGATGCCGCCCGGGAAGCGGGTGCCGACCTCCTGGTGAAGGGTGTCCGCACCGGCACGGACCTCGATAGCGAGATGGTTCAGGCCAACACAAACCTCGAAACCGGTGGGGTCCGAACGATGTTCGTCCCCGGCGTTGGGACAGCAGCCCTCGTCGCGAGCCGGTATCTTCGTGAGATAGGTGGTCGAGGTGGTGACATCTCGTCCCTGGTACCGGACCCGGTGTGGAGAGCAATGCAGCGAAAGACAGGAGCTCAGGGACAATGACCGATCAACGGACCACGCCGTACGACTATGCGTCGTCCGACGAACTGCCGCCGGTCCCAAGTCCGGTTCTGGACCTCACCGACGGTGACGCGCCAGAGATCGACCTGACCACGGCCGAGAATTCCCAGTACGCCGTTCCCGAACTGGAAGCCCTCATCGACGAGGCCATCGGGATGGTGGCGCAGGGTCGCCCGTTGCCGATGTCGTCCACCGTCAAGGTGAACAAACACGAGTTGCTCGAGGTGCTGGAGGAGATTCGCGAGGCGCTGCCCGAAGAACTCCGCCGAGCCCGCTGGTTGCTCAAGGAAAAGGAAGAATTTCTGGCCCAGGCTCGCCAGGAGCGGCAGGAGATCATCGATCAGGGTCGGGCCCAGGTGTCCCGCATGATCGAACGGCAGGAAATCACACGCGCCGCCGAGGCCCGGGCCCGCCAGATCGTCGCCGAAGCTCGAGCCGATGCCCGCACGCTGCAACGCCGGGTCGAGGACTACTGCGATCACAAGCTCGCGAGCTTCGAAGCGGTACTCGAACGCACATCACGCACCCTTCAGCAGGGCCGCGAGAAGTTGCTGGGTACGGCGGCGATCGAGGGTGAAGCGGGTGCTGGTGCCCAGCAAACCCCCGCCTCGGGAACAGCGGGTGCGCAGGCCACGCAGCCGCCGCCTCCTCCCGCAAACTAGTTGGGGCCGACCATGCGACCCATCGCACAACATCGGGTCCACGTTGGCGCTCTGCGTCAGCGGCTGGGCCAACGACTGACCGTCGACGTCGAACAGGCGCTCCCTGGCCTCCAGGTCATCGCAACTCGATCCACCAACGAACCGGTTCGAGGGACCCTCACTGTCGAGTCCATCGAGCGGGGAGTTTCGGTTACGGGGCCACTCGAAGTTCCGTGGGAAGCCGACTGCCGTCGCTGCCTCGAATTGGTAACGGGAACCGAGACCGCTTTCGTCGATGAGATCTTTCAGGTCGGAGCGGAGCCGGGCGGGGACCTCATTCCCTTCGACGGTGAAACCGTGGTTTTGGATCAGATCATCCACGACAACGCACTCGCGGCGTTGCCCCTTTCGCCGTTGTGTTCCGACGACTGTCAGGGGCCCGATCCGGACCGCTATCAGCCCGGTGTCGGTGAACGCATCGACGATGCACCAGCCGGTGAACCTGCCGGTGATCCGCGTTGGGCTGCGCTGGATGACCTCAACCTCTGAAACGGTTGAAGACCTGCAACGTCTCGCTACCATTGCCGGTCGATCTTCGTGATCTCCTGACTACCGCTAGGTTCTGAGCAATGGCTGTTCCAAAGAAGAAAACCTCCAAGTCCAAGACCCGCAGCCGTCGTGCTTCGTCCTGGTCCCTCGACGCCGCCCCCAAGAGCCGCTGCACCCAGTGCAGTGCCATGAAGCTCCCGCACCGGGCGTGCCAGAGCTGCGGCTTCTACCGGGGCCGTCAGGTCGTCGACGTATAACGAACCGCAGGTTCTGAAACGTTCGCCGCTGAGGTGACCACTTCCCACACCGTCGCAGTCGATGCAATGGGCGGCGACTATGCGCCCCGCGCCGTCGTCGACGGAGCCCTGCTCGCGGCCGAACGAGACGGTGTCCGCACCCTGCTCGTCGGAGATCAGGAGGCGATCCACTCAGCTGATCCAGCCCTCGGGTCACACCCGCTGATCTCGGTGCGTCATGCGTCCGAAGTGGTGGCGATGGGGGCCGAGCCCGCATCGAGCGTGCGGCGCATGAAGGACAGCAGCATCGTGCGCGCCGCGGAGGCGGTTCGCGATGGTGATGCGATAGCTCTGTTGTCGGCTGGAAACACCGGTGCGGCACTGGCGGCGAGCCTGTTGCGAATCGGCCGCATCAAGGGAGTCTCCCGCCCGGCGATCGCCGTGCCATTCCCGGTTCTGGGATCCACGCCCTGTTCGCTCATCGACTGCGGCGCCAACCCCGATGCGACCCCTGAGATGCTGATTCAATTCGCCCAGCTCGGAGCGGTGTACACCCGGTCCCGCTACGGCGTCGGACGTCCCCGGGTTGGGGTGCTCACCATCGGCGAGGAAGCCGGCAAGGGCAACGCCCTGGTGAAGGCAGCCATCGGTCTGTTCGAAGAACCGGCGTGGGCGGAGGCCTGTGGTGCCGAGTTCGTCGGAAATCTCGAAGGTGGCGACCTGATGGCAGGCAAGGCCGACGTTCTCGTGGTCGACGGTTTTACCGGCAATGTCGTCCTGAAGTCGCTGGAGGGTGCAATGGCAATCGCACTCGACGCGATTCGGGCTGCGCTGGTGTCCACTCCGGAAGCCGCCGCAACCGCATCGTTCTTGGACCCGATCCTAGACCCCCTTTACCGCACTCTCGATCCCAACCTGATCGGGGCGGCGATGTTGTGTGGGACCAAGGGGGTCTCGGTCATCTCGCACGGCTCCTCAAACGCCGACACGATCGCCAACGCGATCCGTACGACCAGTGAGATGGCGGAATCCACGATCGTCGACGACTTCCGGGCCGTGTTCTCCGGCTGACCCAACTCGGTCCTGAAACCTCACGCCCGGTGTGCTCGTGCCGAATGGAACGTGATGTCGCGTTCGTTTTCCATACGGCGAAAGATCCTTGCCGCGTTTTCGCTGCCCATGATCGGGTTGAGCGCCATCGCGGCCGTGGGGGTCGTGCAGAGCGAACAGACCCGAACCGAAGTCGCCAGCGCCCTGAGCGCTGAACAGGTCAACCGGTCGTTCAACGAGGCGGCCGTGGCTCTGGCCAACGAGAGACTGGCGCAGTTCGACGCTGACGAGGGTGGCGACGCCGACAAATCCGTCGAGGTGGGCACCACCGAATCCGACGAGGCGATGGAACGACTCGGTCAGCTGGTCGGTGGCTCGCAGGTCGATCGGGTCTGGACGGTGCTCGGCGCCGCTCGATCGACGCCGGTCGGTCGTGAAGACAACTACTCCCGAGCGATCGACCTGTTACTTACCGATGCCCGGCGGGTCACGTTGGGTACCGCTTCGGTCGACGCCGCAACGTCATACGCAGATCTTCAGACGATTCATCGATTCATCGAGGCCGAGGATCTGGCGTGGCTGTCGTTCCTGGGTCGCACCAGCAACGACACCAGGGCGGTCAGCGACGTTATCTCCGCCTTCAGTGCAGCGAGGAACGTGCGCGACGGCTTCGATGAAGAGGTGCGGCGCCGTCCCGACGGTGCGATCGCGACGGCAGCAACCGCAACCCAGGTGATGGGTGACCTGCGCATCACTGCGCTCGAGGACGTCTTCAATCCGGAACAGTCGTTGCTCTCAGACGATGCGGTTCTCGACAGCCATGGTGATGCGCGGCAACGTTGGATGACGGCATCGACCCAGATGTCGAACCAGATTCGCACCACCCTCGGTGCCAACGGTGCGGTTGCGGAGAATCAGCGCAACCAGTTCGCCCTGTTCGGCCTGGCCGGTGTGCTGGTGCTGGGGATGATCGGACTTGCGGTGGCCCAGAGCATCGGCGACCCGATCGAACGTGCCGTCGACGACGCCCGCCGTCTTCTTGAGAGTCCGGCGGAGAGCCTCGCCCGGGCGGTCCGCAACGGCGATGAACAGATTCCCGATGTCACCCTTATGCAGGGTGAGACCACCAACGAGGTGGGCGAGTTGGTCGCCTCCCTCAACACGCTGCAGTTGCGATATCTGGATCTGGCCACCCGGGAATCCTTGAGCCGACGAGAGATGTCGGGCCGATTCATCACCCTGTCGCACCGGACCACCGGGCTTCTGCACGAGTTGGTTCGCCACGTGGCGCTCTGGCGAACGGCCGACCCCTCAGAGGATGTAGCAGCCCGGCTCTTCCATATCGATCACATCGCGACACGGATTCAGCGCAACATCGAGGCCGCACTGGTCGTCGGCGGTGGGCGCAGCGAACGGCGCTGGACGACCCCGATCAGCGCGGTGAATACCGCCCGATTGGCGCTGGGTGAGGTCACGCAGTTCGACCGGGTCGATGTGAAGCCGATGAGCGACGTGCGGGTTCATGGTCTGGTCGCACCCGAGCTGGCCCACGTCCTTGCCGAACTGATCGACAATGGCCTAACCGCCGGAGCCGACAAACCCGAACCCCAGAACCGGGTGACCGTCGAGGGTGAGTGGGTGTCCTCGGGATGGGCATTCCTGGTCCACGATTCCGGCGTCGGCATCGCTCCGGACGAGATGCAGCGCATGAACATCGACCTGCACACCCCATCGATGGCTCGGGAGACAAGTCTCTCGGCCCTCGGGTTCCATCTGATCAGCCGGACCGCGCAGCGTCTGGGACTCGACATCCGCCTGCTCGAACGGCCAACCGGCGGAACGACCGCCCGGGTGGTACTACCGCTCGATCTGATCGATGCCGATTCGGTTCCATCCGATCGCAAACAGATCGATGCCGGCCGGGGAGCCGCTATGGGCGCCGACATCGAATCCGACCATCAGGACTTCGAGACCGACCAGGGAGCGGCGGTCGACGCATTCTTCGGCTCGACTCGGGGAGCAGCCGCTGATGGGCCGATCCGAGCCGCCGATGGGGGCGAAACCAGCCCGTTGGAAGAGAACCACGACGTCGATGCCGAACTTCAGCAGATGACCAACTCTGAGATTCCCCTGCCGCTGCGGGCGGTCTATCGTCGAGCTGGCGCCCCTAGCATGCGCGAGTCGTAGTCGTCAAGAATTTTCTCTGTTAGACTCCGTCGCGCTCGGAGGTGAGCGCGATGCCAGCAGAAACTCACATGAATTCAGCCCCCATGACCCGCGTCGACGTCGTGAATCTAGTTCGCGATCGTCTCGCCGACATTCTCGAGATCGAACCCCAACAGATCAACGAGGGCGACTCGTTCGCCGATGATCTCGAGGCCGATTCCCTCGCCCTGATCGAACTGGTCGAGGCGCTCGAAGAGGAATTGGCCGAACGAACGGTGGGCTTCCGGATCGAGGATGAAGACCTGCAGGATCTCCGGCTGGTACGTGACGCTGTTGACTACGTGTACACCCGAGTGGGTGAGGACTCCTGACGAGCAACTACCGCGTTCTTGCAGATCATCTTGGTTACCAGTTCAACGACTGGACTCTGGTCGAGTTGGCGCTGACGCATCGGAGTTACATCGCTGAGAACCCCGGCAGTGAATCGAACGAACGGCTCGAATTCCTCGGCGATTCCGTCGTCGGTTTGGCCGTGACCGACTCGACCTATTCCACCTACGCCACGCTGCCCGAAGGTGAACTCGCAAAGTTGCGGGCGTCGGTGGTCAACACCACCAGCCTGGCGAACGTCGCACGCGACATGGGCCTCGGCGCCCTCCTGCGCCTGGGAAAGGGCGAGGCGACCTCCGGAGGACGCGAGAAGGAATCGATCCTCGCCGACTGTTTCGAGGCTGTCATCGGCGCCGTCTTTGTCGACGGCGGATGGCAGGCCGCCCGGTCCGCCGCTCTGGCTCTGCTGTCCGATCAGATTCTCGAGAGTTCGGTCCGCCCCGGTGGCGAAGACTTCAAGACCCGCCTGCAGGAGTTGACCTCCAACCTTTCTCTCCCCGGTCCGACCTACCGGCTCACCGCCTCAGGTCCCGACCACGATCGCCGTTTCCTGGCCACCGCCTACGTCGGCAACGACGAGTGCGGCGAGGGCCGGGGAACGTCAAAAAAACGTGCTGAACAGTCTGCAGCTGAGGCTGCCTGGAATCTGCTTAGCTCCCGGCACCGCGGCGACGCGGTTGCACCACTAGCCGCAGAAGCAATTGAGGAATCCAATGGTTGAGCCAGAACTGCCCGAACTCGAGATCATTCGACGCGATCTCGAGCGCGACACGGCGGGGCGAAAGGTCAAGTCGGTCGAGGTGAAGGGACTGAAGTCCACTCCGCTGCATAAGACCAAGAAGAGCCTCACGTCGCTCATCGAAGGGGCCAAGTTCGTCGAGACCACCCGCGTTGGCATGACGTTGGTAACCAAACTCAACAACGAACACACCCTGCTCATGCGACCGGGAAACGAGAGCGTGATCTCCCGCTGCCCGTCTCGAACCGAGGTCGCCCCTAACACCCAGGTGATCATCACGTTCACCCAGGGCGGAGATCTGCGATTCGTCGACAAGGACGGCTCGGGTGAGGTGGCCGTGGTGGAAACCGAGGAAGCGCACCTGTTCATCGAACGAGGCCGAGGTCTGGATCTACTGTCCGAGCCGGTCCCGTGGAACGTGTTCGGACGGTTCGTGCTGAACAGCGATCAACCGTTGAAGTTGTTCCTCACCGACCCGGACAACTTTGTGGGGATCGGCGACCTCTACAGCGACGAGATTCTCTTCGACGCCGGCCTGATGTACGACCGGCCCTGCTCGAAGTTGTCCACCCAGGAACTTCGGCGCCTCAACCGATCGATCACCACGATCCTGCACGACGCCATCAAGTATCGAGGCACCACTCTGGAGAACCGCCCCTTCGTCGATATCGAGGGAAATCCCGGCGGATATGCCGAACATGTGGCGGTGTATGGCAAGGACGGCGAACTGAGCCCGCGCTCTCGCACCCCGATCCTGAAGGCCAAGTTCAAAGGCCACGTTGTGTACTACTGCAGCACCCAAGTTTGAGGCGGTAGCACCCACTAGGATCTGGGCCGTATGTATCTGAAGACGCTGTCGATCAAGGGCTTCAAGTCGTTCGCAGATCATGCGTCGCTCGACCTCCAGGACGGCATCACCGTCGTCGTAGGACCCAACGGAAGCGGCAAGAGCAACGTCGTCGACGCCATCGCCTGGGTACTGGGAGCGCAGGCGCCCTCGGCGGTTCGATCCGCCAAGATGGAAGACGTCATCTTCGCCGGCACCCAGAGCAAGGCCGCGTTGGGTCGAGCCGAGGTGTCGCTCACGATCGACAATGCCGACGGGGTGCTGCCGATCGAGTTCTCCGAGGTCACCATTACCCGGACGCTGTTCCGTTCCGGCGAGTCGGACTACAAGATCAACGGCGCCAGCTGCCGACTCCTCGATATCACCGAACTTCTCAGTGACAGCGGAGTGGGCCGCCAACAGCACATCATCGTCTCCCAGGGTCAGATCGATGCCGTTCTGAACAGCCGCCCGGAGGAACGACGAGGGGTCATCGAGGAGGCCGCTGGCGTTTTGAAGTACCGCAAACGCAAGGAGCGGGCCGAACGGCGACTGAACTCCACCGAAGAAAACCTCAACCGTGTCGCGGATCTTGTGCGAGAGGTCAAGCGTCAACTGCGTCCGCTCGAAAAGCAGGCCGATGCGGCCCGCCGCCACGGCCATGTGCGCGCCGAAGCAACGGCGCTTCGCACCTACCTGGTGGGACGCGAGCTGTCGGCGCTCACCGGCAAGCTCGAATCCCACAAACGAGAGCGGTTCGCCTCGTCCCAGCGGGTCGACGAGCTGCAGCGCGAACTGGCCAAACTCGATGCATTGATCCTGGATGGCGAGGCCGAGCTGGCAGCACTCGGTGGCTCCGAGGTTGACGAGGTGCTCAGCCGAGCCCGATCCATACGGGAACGGATCATCGGTCAGACCAACGTGGTGTCCGAACGCCGCCGACGACTCGAGGGCGAACTGCAATCGGCTGTCGATGAGGGTTTGGTGTCCTCCCTCGAAGCCGAGTCGGTCCGGCTGGTCAGCGACCTTGCCGAGGTTCAGACCGAACACGAAGCGCTTGGGCCCGACAAGAAGGCTGCTCGGGAAGCGGAGAAGCAACTCGATGCCGACCGCAGCGCGTTCGAACAGCAGTGGGGCGACGGTGTGGTACCCGTTGGCAACGAGGCCGCCGAGGCCCGTGCGCAGCTGACCGCGCTCGAGTCGGCGTCGGAGCGAGACAAATCCGAAGACAGCCGCCTGAACGAGCAGATCTCGTCACTGTCGGCCCGTCGTGACCGTCTGATTGCCGAACAGACCGAGGCTGAGAAACTGATCGGCGATTCCGATGAGGCGCTGGAACTCATCCAGCATGACCTCAACGCCGCCAACGCTGCTCTCGTCGACGCCGAAGCTTCGTTGCGAGCCAGCAACGAGGCCCGGCGAGCTGCCGATGAAGACGTCAACCGATGGCAAGCCCGAGCCGACGCCCTCCAGCAGGCTCTCGAGCAGGCCCGGAACCGTGCGGGCGTCGACGTGTTGTCAGGCACCGACGGCGTGTTGGGGACCCTGTTGGACCTCATCGCGGTTGAGGACGGATGGGAGGGCGCCGTAGAAGCCGCAGCGTCCGAAGCTCTCCAGGCGGTCCTCGTCGATTCCGACACCTCGGCCCGCACCGCACTCAGCAGCCTCGCGGATGCCGACGTGTCTGGGGCGGTCTTGCCGTTGGGAGTCACCTCAGAGGTGATCACCGATGCCGTACCAACAGTGGATGGCGTCCGCACGCTGCGGTCGTTGGTGAGTGCCGAACGAGACGACGTCAGTGCGCTGCTCGACCATCTCCTTCATGGCATCGCCGCCATCGAAGGCGACTGGTCCGATGCCGCCGACATGGCTACCGGCCACCCCGGTTTGACCGTGGTCACGAAGAACGGTGACCGGATCGGTTCCAACGGTTGGCGACTCGCAGGCGATCAGGCTGGCGCCACCGGAGCGGCCCTTACCGAGGCCCAGACCAACGCCGCCGAGGCGGAGGTCGTTCGGACCGCTGCCCTGGCGGCGGTCGAGGACGCCGAAGGGCTTCTCCTGCTCACCGGTGAGGCTCAGCGCACCGCTGAGATGGCGGTTCGCGACTTCGAGTCCCGCCTGGAGACGGCGCAGGCCGTTATCTCCCGCACGTCGGTCGAGCTGGGCGAGATCGAACTCTCGCGCAAACAGCTGAGTCGTCAGCGATACGAGATCGGCGAACGGGCTGAAGCCGACCGGAAGAAGCTGGCCTCCCTGCAGTTAGCGCTACCCGGTCTCGAGGCTGATGAAAAGGCCCACCTCGACCGGGCCCAAACCGTCGGCGAGGCCCGAGCCGCGCTGGAAGAGCAGGCGTCGCTCCTCGCCGAGATCAAGAGCGACCTTGGTGTCCGGGAAGCCGCAATCGCCGAACGGCGGGAGATGATCGTCAACCGTCAGGCCGAGGTGGAGACCCGCCTCGAACGCCTGGTGTCCGAGCGGCAGGAAGCACGAGCGCGCCGCGAGGTGATTCAGGGTGCCCTGGATCGCGTGAAGGGGCTCACTTCACAGCTGTTCTCCAAGCGGGACACCGTCGATGAGTGGTTGTCCGATCTCGATGTTGTGAGCCGGGCCCAGAGCGAGGCCGCCCGGAAGGTTGGGGCAACCCTGAGCGGTCACCGCAATGAGCGGCAACGGGCCGAACGTGGCCTGGAAGAAACCCGAGCCCGGCTGAATCGTGTCGACCTTGCAGAGGCCGAGGATCGGGTTCGCTTGGAGACCCTCACCGAAACCGTGCGCCGAGATCTCAGCATCGAGCCTTCCGTGGCCATGGGAACCACCGAACCAGAGGTGGAAAACGGTCAATCACCACAGGCGCGGTTGCGGGACCTCGATCGCGAGCTTAAGGCGATGGGCCCGATCAACCCGCTGGCCCTGGAGGAGTTTGAGGAACTCAAGGAGCGCTATGAATTCCTGAGCGGTCAGATGGAAGACGTAAAGACGTCCCGTCGGGAGCTCGTCGGATTGATCCGCGAGATCGATGAACAGATCGTCGGCGTTTTCACTGCGGCCTATGCCGACGTGTCGGCCAATTTCACCGACCTGTTCTCGAAGCTCTTCCCGGGTGGCAAGGGGTCGGTGGTCCTGACCGACCCCGACGACCTGTTGAATACCGGAATCGAGATCGAAGCCAAGCCGTCGGGAAAGAACGTCAAGAAACTCTCGCTGCTGTCTGGCGGAGAACGATCACTCACCGCCCTCGGGTTCCTGTTCGCGGTGTTCCGCAGCCGCCCGTCGCCGTTCTACGTGATGGACGAGGTCGAAGCGGCGCTCGACGATTTCAACCTCAACCGTTTCCTCACGTTGGTGCAGGAATTCCGGGACGACGCCCAGTTGATCATCGTGAGTCACCAGAAGCGGACGATGGAGGCTGCGGACGTGCTCTACGGCGTGTCCATGAAGCCCGGTCAGTCGTCGCGGGTCGTGAGCGAAAAGGTCGATAACCCCAAACGGTCCACTTCCGAACCCATCATCGATCTGCGGGACTCCGAGCCGGCTACACCAGCCGCTGAAACCACCACAGGCTGAGGCCTGCGGCCAGGAGGGTCAGCACCGCCGCAGCTGCCGAGAACCACTCGGCGATCTCTGTGAACTCGGTACCCGAACCAACGGCCGAGCCGATGTCGGTGTAGACCTCTTCCAGCTCTTCGAGCGAGGACGCCTGGAAATATCGTCCACCGGTCTGATCGGCGATGGCCTCGAGATTTTCCTCGGCGACGGGAACGTCGATGGGCAGTTGCTCCACCTGGGGGGTCTCGGGGCGGTCGTAGAGGATCATCCCGTCGGCGGTGCCGAAGGAGATGGTGGACACCGCAATCTCGGCTTCGTTGGCGGCTGCGATGGCTTCGGATTCGGCCCGACCTTCGGTGGTGGTGCCGTCGGACAACAGAACGATCGTGGCCGGGGGGATGCGCCCGGTCTCATCCAGCGGTGAGTTCAGCAGTGCATCGAGCGAGGTGAAGATGGCCTCGCCGATAGCGGTGCTGGGGGCCAACTGCAGGTTCTGGATGGATCGAATGACCTGGGTCCGGTCCCGGGTGGGGGAGACCCTGACGTTCGCAGTTTCAGCAAAGCTGACCAGACCGACATCGAGCCCCGGCGGGAGTTCCTCAACGAAGGCGATCGCGGCCTGCTGAGCAGCTGCAAGACGGGTCGGAGGAATGTCGTTGGCTTCCATCGACAGGCTCACGTCGATCGCCAACATCACGACCGCCCGATCGCGTTCGACCTCCATCTCCCGGGCTGGTTCGGCAACACCGAGGATCATGGTGGTGAGCGCCAGAAGTAACACGGCGGAGGTGGCGTGGCGTCGCCAGCCGGATCGTTTCGGAACGATCGACGACAACATGTCGGCGCTGGCCAGACGGGCGGCAAAAACCTTCCGCCGGCGCTGCAACACCAGGTAGATGGCGACGAGGGCCGGGATGATCAACAACAGCCAGAGTCGTTCGGCGCTGAGGAAGCCAATGTCGAAGATCTGCACCGGATTGATGTCGTCGTTCATACTCGCCTCCTCCCTGCGGTGGCGAGGAGTCGATGCTTGCGTTGCGCGACGAAACGCACGATGTCGTCCAGCCAAGCGTGGTCGGTTCGCATCTCGATGTGGTCGATCCCATCTCGTCGGAAGCGGGCCGTCAGTGTCTCACGTCTCTGCTGTGCAGCGTCGGCGTAGGCACGACGAACCTTGGCCCTGTGGGTGGGAACTTCGATCAGTTCGCCGGTGGCGGGATCGACGACGGGGAGGAGGCCGACGTTGGGCAAGGTCAGTTCGAGTGGATCGATCAGTTCGCAGGCGATCACGTCGTGTCGACGGGCGAGCACGCTGAGAGCATCCTCCCACCCCGGGTTGACTCGGAAGTCGCTGATGATCGCGATCATGCCGCGCCGTTTTGCGATGGCGCCGATTCGTGTCATCGAACCGGCGAGGTCGGTGATGCCGGCGCCCTCATCGCTGCGAGCGGCCGCCACCTGATGCAACACATGCATCAGGTGTTTGCGCGAGCCTCGGGGCGCAATGACCTTCTCGCCCGTTGGGCCGGTGAGGATTGCGCCAAGGCGGTTTCCGTCCCGTTGGGTGAGGAACCCGATCGATGCCGCCGCAGCGAGGGCGAGCTCTCGTTTCTCCCGGTTGATAGAACCGAGGTTCAGCCGCGGCCCGTTGTCCACGATGATCCACGATTCCAACTCGCGTTCGGCGATCGTTTGGCGAATGTGCGCCTCGGACAGTCGGGCGGTGACGTTCCAGTCGATCCGGCGAATGTCGTCACCGGGTTCGTAGCGCCGCGTTTCGCCAAGTTCAGAACCGTGACCGGGAACGAGACCTTTGTGATCCCCGTGCAGCAGTCCGTCGAGTCGTCTGGTGACGTCGAGTTCCAGCTTGCGCAACGTGGACCGGGCGTCGGCTGCGACCTGTTCGACCGAGTTGGTCACGGAGCCGGATGGTCGTTGGGGGCGGTGATGATGCGCGGTTCGCCGTCAAGGGGGATGTTGTTGGCGGGGGTCTCGTCGGTCGTCTCGTTCGAGATCCGCGGTCGCACCATGCTGGAAAGGTCCTGGGTGACGTCGGTGCTCCCGCTGCGCACGGGGTCGCCGGGCAACGAGGGGGTTGGAGCTCCGAACGGGGAGGGTCCGGCCGAAGCAGCTGGAGTCGGTTGGACCACGGCGGGAGCCTGCTCGGGCCGGGCGGTGGTGAGATCGGCCGCAGGAACCACCGAAAGAAGCCGGTTCAGGATGTCGTCGGCCGACCGGTCCTCGGCGAGGGCCTCGTAGGTGAGCATGAGGCGATGCCGCAGCACGTCGCGGGCGACGTCGAACACATCCTGGGGCAGGGCGTAGCCGCGGCCCCGCATGAGCGCCAGCGCCCGGGCGGCGTCGATCAGGCCCAGCGTGGCCCGGGGGCTTACGCCGAAGTCGATCAAGCTGGACAACTCGGGAAGACCACGAAGTTCCGGTTCGCGGGTGGCCATGACCAGGTCGACGGCGTACTGGGCGACGCCGGTGTCGACGTAGACGTGTTGGACCAGATCCTGAATCTCGACCAATCGTTCGGTCGACATCACCGTCTGGATTCGGGAGAGCGCCTGAGGCACACCGGCGGCGCCAGATCGACGGACGATTTCCAACTCTTCAGCGGGGGAGGGGTATCCGACCACCACCTTCATGAGGAATCGGTCCCGCTGCGCTTCGGGGAGGGTGTACACACCCTCGGACTCGACTGGATTCTGCGTGGCGAGGACCAGGAACGGGGTGGGCATCGGGCGGGTTTCGCCGGCGATCGAGACCTGGCGTTCGGCCATTACCTCCAGCAATGCGCTCTGAACTTTGGCTGGGGCCCGGTTGATCTCGTCGGTCAGGAGGAAGTTGGCGAAGACCGGTCCCCACTCGATATCGAACGACTCGTCGCTGCCGCGCCAGATTCTGGTGCCGGTGAGGTCGGAGGGGAGCAGATCGGGCGTGAACTGCAGTCGTGAGAACGATCCGCCGATGACCTCGGCCATGGTGGAGACCGCCAGAGTTTTGGCCAGTCCCGGCAGGCCTTCGAGCAGGATGTGGCCCCTCGCCAGCACGGCGACCAGCAGGCGCTCGACCATGTGGTCCTGGCCGACGATGACCTTCTTGACCTCGAAGGCCACCCGTTCGAGTTCGGCCGCGGCGGTCTGGTGCTCGGTAGTCACACCACCATTGTGGCGACGAAAACCGAAAGTTGGCTGAAAACCAGCTCAGCGGTCGTTCGGAGAGTCAATTTGGATGAAAGCAGGAATTACTGGAGCCTCCGTACCGTTGACAGATCTGCCGGACCCACTGGCCAGCAGATTCACAGAGAGCGGTACTGTTTCTATCATGCGCATCCTTGTTGTAGACGACGAAGTCGAACTGGCCGAGGCCGTCGGTAAGGCGTTGCGTCGCGAGGGGTACGCGGTCGATGTGGTCCACACCGCGGCCGAGGCCCTCGATGTCACCAGCTACACGCCGTATGACCTCATCACACTGGACCTGACCCTTCCGGACGGGGACGGGCGTCAGATCTGTCGAACGATCCGAACCGAACACGACCACCAACCCCGGGTGTTAATGCTCACCGCCCGCGACGACATCGAGGAACGCGTCGCCGGCCTCGATGACGGTGCCGATGACTATCTGGTGAAACCATTCGCTTTACCGGAGCTTTTCGCCCGGGTGCGCACGCTGTTGCGCAGAGACACCGATGCTTCCGCCGGTTCGGAACTGGAGATCGCTGGACTCACCCTCGATGCAACCGCCCATCGAGTCACCTGGAAGGAGAGCGAGATCGATATGACCGCCAAAGAATTCGCACTCCTTCGGTACTTCATGACCCACGCCGACGATGTCCACAGCCAGGAGCAACTGCTCGAGCATGTCTGGGATGCGGCCGCCGACCCCTTCACCAACACCGTCAGGGTGACGGTTGGAACGCTTCGCCGCAAGTTGTCCACCGCCACCGACCGTCAATGGATCGAAACCGTGATCGGTGCCGGTTACCGATTCGTGAAAGAACCAGAGGCTGTGTAGCCACCTCGCCTATGTCTGCTCTTCGTCTCCCCAGTTTCGTCGAAACCATTCGCTTCCGGCTGTCGCTGGCGTTCGCGGTGGTCGTGTTCGTCGTCGGTTCGCTGGTTATTGCCGGCCTCTACCTCTACGAAACGAACACGCTGGTCGAACCGGTCATCATGGCCGAGAAGGGCTACCAACTCGACACCACCACGGGTGAGTTCATGGAGATCGACGTGATCTTTCCCGAGGAGCAGCAGCGGGTGATGCTGGAGAAGCTGGAGTTGGACGCGTATCGCGAAGCGCTGCGTTCGCTTCGGTCGTCCTCGTATCTGGCGCTGACGGTGTTGTTCTTCGGAGCATTTGCCAGTGGCTGGTTCCTGTCGGGCTGGGCGCTTCGTCCGGTCCGTCGAATCACCAACGTGGCGCAGGGCATCACCGGGTCGGACCTCGGCCAGCGCATCGGACTTCAGGGACCGCGGGACGAGTTGCGGGACATGGGTGACACCTTCGATTCGATGCTCGACCGGCTCGAAGTCGCATTTGATGATCAACGTCGTTTCGTGGCCGAGGCTTCTCACGAGCTTCGCAATCCGCTTGCGGTGGCTAGAACCAATCTCGAGCTGGCCCTCTATTCAGGTGATGAGGAAGAGATTCGGGAAGCCGCAACCATCGCCCACGATGCCACGCAACGAATGAGTTCGATGGTCGACGAAATGCTGGGCCACGCCCGCGAGTCGCTGCCCGTCGTGGCAACCGAACGCCTCGACCTCACCGCGCTGGCCCAATCGGTCGCCACCGAACACCGAGCCGCCGCCCGCCAACGCAGCATTCGGCTGGTCGTAACAGCCCAGCCGCTGGCGGTGAAGGGTGACCATTTGGCGCTGCGCCGCGCCGCCAACAACCTTCTGGCCAACGCGATCCGTCTGGCCCCCGAGGGATCCACGATCACCATCGGCGTGGAACAAAACGGTGCCACCGCCAGCCTTTCGGTGACCGATGAAGGACCAGGTTTGTCCGATGACGACCGCACCCGGGTCTTCGACCGCTTCTGGCAGGGTGCCGGTCAGGAACATCGCGGCGCCGGCCTCGGGTTGGCCATCGTGAAACGAATCGCCGAACGTCATGGCGGGGATGCGTCGGTCACCCCGGCTGGCCGCGGATCCCGTTTCGCCGTCACGCTGCCGACTTCGGCCTAAGAATCCAGCTCCCGGGTGGGGGAGAGCAGTATCCACCACTGTGCTTGTATCAGCACCTATCGTCGGCTCTCGTTCGATCCTGCGGTTCGCAGGCTCCGTTTCGACGGGGATTCGGCGCCAGGAGGCAGCAATGACTCAGCACGACACGATGTCCGCCAAGACGGGGCTTCCCGCCGGAGCGCTGACGCTGCGTCAGACGGCTGACGCACTCGGAACCTCGACCACAACCCTTCGCAAGATGATCCGCCAGGGTCGTCTCCCCGAAGCGGAGAAGGTACGAACGATCGAGGGCCGGGTCTGGTCGATCCGGGTCGAGTCGATTCGGAGCATCGCCGAACGATCCGGCTTCGTTCTCTCAGTAACCGATTCGATCGATCTGCGAGACCCCGAGGTGGCCGACGCCGAAGCCGAGGACACACCACTCGAGAACTCTGACACGGACACCGATACGCCCGGAGCATTCGCCACCGAACCCGAGGTTCGAACCGCGCCCGTTCGCCACCTCGAACCGGTGCCTTCTGAAACGTTCGAGACCGAGGCCGATACCGAACTTGAATCGGCCGCTCTCTCCGAGGCGATGGCACCGGTGCAGACGCCCACGCCGGTCGAACCGGTTGTCGAGCCGGCAACCACCGCCATCGAGTCGGCCGGCCCGACCGCCGAAGTGGAGACGGTCGAGGCATCCGGAGCTCCGTCGTTGGCCGATGTTCTCGATACCGCTCTGCTCGAGAAGCTCCTCGGGGCCAAGGATGCCGAAACCCAGGCCCTCGTGGTGGCCGAACGGCAACGAACCGAATACGAGTCGCTCGCAGCTCGCCAGCTCGAGGTCGAGCGCCGGTATGAGGTGGCCGAGGTGCAGCGCAAACAACTGGCCGAGCGGCTTCACGACGAGGCGTTGGCGAGGGCGATCGCAGACGCAAGAGTGACCGAGTTGCGCGACCAGCTTCAGCGGGAGATCACCTACGCCGAGGCCGAGCGGTACGAACGGCGACAGGCGCTAGCTCGCGAGACGCTGGCGCTTTCGGAGGCGGCGGAGACCCGAGCCTCGTTGGGGTGGCGGGCCCGTCGACGGCTTTCGAAGAAGACCGAGGGCTAACCCAGCCCTGCGCTATTTCACGACGAAGGTAGCGCGGGTGGCGCCCGAGATTTGTTGTAGCCGATTGGGATCGATGGGGAATACGTGCCGTGGTGTTCCAGCTGCCGCCCACACCTGCTCGTACTGGAACAGATGAGGATCGATCACCGACGTGAGCGGCGAGAGGTGGCCAAAGGGTGCCACACCGCCGATGGCGAACCCGGTCGTCTCGCGGACCTGATCGGCATCGGCCCGTCCACACTTGTTCACGCCGATGGCCGCAGCGAGCAGTTTTGGATCCACTTGATGTGCACCGCTGGTGAGAGCCAGTACCAGACCGTCGTCGGCGCTGAAGATCATGCTCTTCACGATCTGGGCAACGTCACATCCCACCGCCGCGGCAGCATCGACGGCGCTGCGGGTCCCGTCCGGGTACTCGATGATTTCCAGTTCAAGGCCGGCATCGAGGGCGGCAGAAACTACTCGTCCGACTGAGGGTGAGGCCATCGGGTGAGCGTACGGTGGAATAACCGACCTTTAACCTGGCTTTCAGGTTGATGTAGTTAGATGCCGAGTATCACAACAGGCAGACACACTGCGATCGAGGAGTTGACCACACAAATGAGCGATACGAGCTGGGATTTCGAGGCTGCAAAGCCCACACCCCCCGAGACAGCTCCTGTCCCGTCGGGACCCCAGACCGGCGAGACGGTTCGAACCGTTCCTCAGGCGCCGACTGCGCCCGTCGCAGGACCCACCCCAACCACGGTAGGAGCGACGCCCGCACCTGCGACGTCCGCACCCGTGACGTCCGCACCGGCGCGACCGCCGCTCGGACGCACCGTGTTTGCCGCTCCAAGTTCCCCGTCCCGACCGGTGGGCGACCGAACCGGAATCCTTCCGCCGCCGCTTCCCACCCCACCGGTCAAGGACCGTTACATCGCCCCGGGCGCCATCGCCCCGGGCGCCATCGCCCCGGCGTCGTCGGCTCGAGCCGGGACCGGCATGCCCACCTTCACCCCTCCTGCGATGCCGCCCACCCAGGCCGAATCGACCGCTCGCGTTGCCGCCGCCGCAGCCCCGGCTCCCAGCCCGTCCCGGAAATGGGGATGGCGAGCCTTTGCAGCCTTCGTTGCCGGCGCAGTGATCAGCGGTGCCGCTTTCACCGCGGGCACCATGGTTGCCGACGACACGACCGAAGCGGTAGCCCCCACCACCGTGCCCGTCGTCGCCACCGACGACACGCCCACACCACGGCTTGAGCCCGCAGCGCCCAGCGCCGAGAACCCCGCAGCGTTCGTCGCTGATGATCTCGGTCCCTCGGTGGTGCAGGTCCGCACCAACTTCGGAACCGGATCCGGTGTCGTCTACCGGGAGGGTGGCTACATCATGACGAACAATCACGTCATCGAGAACGCCACAGACATCGGAGTGATCGACTTCCAGGGTCGAGCGCTCAACGCCACCCTGATCGGAGCTGACCCCCGCGCCGACATCGCCGTGATTCAGGTTGATGGGCTCGATCTGCCGGTCGCCGATCTCGCTCTGGGCCAGGAGCTTTCGGTTGGCCAGACCGCCATCGCAATCGGCAGCCCATTCGACCTCACCCGCACGGTGACCGCCGGAATCATCTCGGCGCTGAACCGTCCACTGGAAAACCAGGGAAGCGGCTTCACGTCGATGATCCAGACCGACGCCCCGATCAACCCGGGCAATTCGGGCGGACCGTTGGCCAACCGTCTCGGCGAGGTCATCGGTATCAACACCGCCATCCGGACCGACGGCGTTTCCAACAGCAATGTCGGCGTTGGCTTTGCGGTCCCGATCGACACCGCCCACCGGGTCGCTGAACGGATCGTTGCTGGCGAGAGCCTAGAGCCTGGGTTCCTCGGCGTGGGTCGTGGACAATCCGCTATCGGGGAGGTCGGCGTCGTGATCGAAGACATCACCGCTGGCTCCGGTGCCGAGGATGCAGGCCTCCAGTCCGGTGACCGGGTCCTCACCGTCAACGGGGCACCCGTGACCGACTTCATCGAGCTGGCCGGTTTGATCTCCAACAACTTCCCGGGTGACCAGATCGAACTGGAGATCTTCCGGGGCGAGCAGCCGCTGACGATCACCGCAACCCTTGGTGATCGCCCGTAAGTAAAACGAGGCCCACGGTTCCGCTGCCCGATCACGTCCTTCCCCCGGGACTGATCGGGCGGCTTGGTTTTTGGGGACGTTAGGCTTTCCGGTAATGGAAATCGCACTCGTCATCGTGGTTTTGATCTGTCTCCTGGGAGCAGGCGCCGCCACCATGTTCCTCATGCGTCGCGAGAGCGGCGACGCCGAACTCATGTCGCCTCCGCCACGGGCCGACCTCCCGGGTCGGACCGAAAAAGCGGCCACGGTGCCGTCGGCCCCGACGAAAGACGAGGATGTCGACGTTGACCTCGACGAAGGTCCCGCCGTCGTTCTCGAGCCACCGCCGGTCGTCAAGCCGAGCTTCTTCGATCGGCTCACGAAGGCTCGTACCGCATTCACGGGAATGCTCGGTGGTCTCGTCGGGCTGGGCAAACTGTCCGATGATGATTGGGAGGATCTGGAGGAAGCTCTGATCCGTGCCGATGTGGGCGTGAAGACATCGATGCGCCTCATCGAAGACGTGAAAGCCGGTTCGAAGGCGGCCGGCGCCGAAGACGGCGCTGCGATCCTGGATCTGCTCAAGGAGCGAATGCGAGCCGAGATCGCGGATGGTGATCGGTCCCTGAAGATTGCCGACGACGAAGTGAACGTCTGGCTGTTTGTCGGGGTGAACGGAGTGGGAAAGACCACCACGATCGGGAAGCTGGGCAAACGCCTGAAGGCCGAGGGTCACGCACCGCTGATGGCGGCGGGCGATACGTTCCGAGCCGCCGCGGCCGAGCAACTGACCCTGTGGGCAGAACGCTCGGGGGCCGAGATCGTGCGAGGCAACGAGGGCGGTGACCCGTCCTCGGTCATCTTCGATGGGGTCGAGGCTGCGGCAGCTCGAAACTGCAACATCGTCCTGGCCGACACGGCCGGTCGGCTCCAGAACAAGTCGAACCTCATGGATGAACTCTCGAAGGTTCGTCGGGTGGCCGAAAAGGGTGTGGGTGTTGTCACCGAGACCCTGCTGGTGCTCGACGCCACCACCGGTCAGAACGGCATGAGCCAGGCCAAGATCTTCGCAGAGGCGGTTGACGTGACGGGCGTGGTGCTCACGAAACTCGACGGATCAGCCAAGGGCGGCATCGTCTTTGCGATCGAGTCAGAGTTGGGCCTGCCGGTCAAGTTGGTTGGACTGGGCGAACAGGTCGACGACCTCGTCGATTTCGACCCCGACGCCTTCGTCAACGCCCTCTTCGAATAACCCCTTCCCCCAAAAATCGTTCCACTAGCACAATCGCTGTGCTCCCACGACGCAGTTACAGCGGTTTGTGCTCCCACGACGCCGTTTCGACGAAGTGTCCTAGTTGGCGGACTTCACCATGGGGGCGTCGCGGGAGATCTCTTTGAAGCCAAGGCTGTAGTAGAGCTCGCGGGCCCGAACCTCGGTGGGGCCGCCCTCCGATGCCACCATCATGCGGGTCGCTCCAGCCGCCTTCGCAAGCTGCATGCCATGCAACAGCAGGGCGCGGGCCAGGCCACGGCGACGATGTTCCGGGTGAGTTCCGACCGGTTCGAACTCGGCGATGTTGTTGACCTCATCAAGCCACGTGATGGCCGACGCGGCCATGGTGCCGTCAGGTGCCTCCACCAGTACGTGAAGGTCGCCGCGATAGCCGGGCGCACTTCGGACGCCCAGATACGCCTCGAGTGAGTAGGTCGAGGGTGCCCACGCGTCAAGATGCGCCTGCGTGGCTGCTTTGGCACCCGCTTCATCTGCGGTGCGGAAGCGATACCCCTCGGCAAGTTCGGGTTGCTCGATGTGATCGAGTTCCCGCTCGTTCATTTGTGTCCACTCGCCTTCGTCGCCCGCTGAATCGGGATCGGTCTGGTACCCACGGCCGGCCCATCGTTCTCGTGCGACCCGGTCGGGTTCGCAGGGCAGCACCAATCGATCGACGTGGCCAGCGATCGATTCGCACCAGTCGATTACCTCATCGATCAGGTCGGGTCGATCGGGGTGCACCAGATACATCAGGTAGGCATCGGTGACATCTCCGACCGACCCATCACTTCTGGTGACCTGTCGGGGCAGCTGGACCCAGGCCCATGCATCCAACTCGTCGCCGTTGAACCACAGTTCACGACGCCAGGCATAACCGTCGTTGGCGTGACCCTTTCCCCAGTTCCATGCCAGCTCGCCGTAGGAGGCATCGGCGTTGATCAGTTCGAGCCGTCGAGCCATGACCCGCTGCGCCAATCCCTGCATGAGCACGACGTCTTCGGCGCTGACGGTTTCAGTTGCGGTCACAGCCCGTCACCCTTGCATGGGTTTCGGAACGTGTCGAACGAGTTTCGAGCCCGGGGTGCTGCGCCCATCTGTCGTTCGGAAACTACAAATCGCTGATCTTGCGTTCGGGGAGCACGCTGGTTGTGGTG
>CALGOA010000163.1 GCA_937958015.1 uncultured Acidimicrobiales bacterium
ATCGTTAGGGCGAAACCCGCCAAGAGCATGGTGATGAACGCACCGACTCTCCGGCGCGAAAGGCTCTTGAACACACCCGAAAGCGTAGGCTCTTCAACATGGAACTGTCACCAGCTCTCGGGGCATTACACCAACCGGTAACACTGGCTATCGAGTCCCTCGCAGCCACCCAAGCAGTGGAGCGAATCTGGGACGGCGACCATAGTTTGTGGAGCCGGGAACCGGCCGAGGCCGACGACCGATTGGGCTGGCTTTTTGGCATCGACGAGATGGACGCAGCGGTCTCGGAAATGGAGATGTTCGCCGCCGGCGTTCAGGCGGACGGGCTCACCAAGGTCGTCGTCTGTGGCATGGGTGGTTCCACCCTTTTTCCCGAGGTACTGGCGAAGACCTTCGTTCCATCGCAATACGGACTGCCCCTCTCGATCCTCGACACGACCGACCCGGCCGCGATCGACCGGATTCTGTCCGATCGTGAGATCACAGAAACCCTCTTTATCGGTGCGTCGAAGAGCGGCACCACGATCGAGACCCGAAGCCAACTCGACACCTTTTGGAGTCGGTTGCAACGCGGACCCCAATTCACCGTGATCACCGACCCGGGATCAGAACTGATCGCCGTCGCTGACCGCAGCGGATTTCGACGGGTCTTCCAGAGCCGCCCCGACATCGGAGGCCGTTTCTCCGCCCTGTCTTATTTCGGTCTGGTTCCGGGCGCTCTGGTCGGCGCACCGATCGCCGCCATCCTGGCCTCCGCCAAGGATCTCGTGCCCGCCCTCGGCAAGTCGGAACCGGACAATCCCGGTGTCCTACTGGGTGCGGCCCTGGCGGTGGCTGCGATGCAGGGTCGGGACAAGGCCACCATCCTGCTGGACCCTCGCATCGAATCGCTCGGGGTCTGGATCGAACAACTTCTCGCCGAGAGCACGGGCAAACAGGGCCTCGGTGTGATCCCGATCGTGAACGAACCGCCTTCTTCCTCGGCCTATGGCGATGACCGATTCTTCGTTGTCGTCGGTTCTCCAGAAGCGGCGGCCGCCATTCCGGACGACGCGCCGTCGATTCGGATCCCGCTCGAGTCCGCCACCGACATCGGCGCTCAGGTTCTGCTGTGGGAATTCGCGACCGCCATGGCCGGTGCGGTGCTCGGAATCGACCCCTTCGATCAACCCAACGTTGCATCTGCTAAATCAGCGACGGCTCAGATCCTAGAGAGCGGGGTGCCGGTGGTACCGCTGGATCCGGTTCCCCAACTTCTCGCTCAGGTCCGGCCGGGCGATTGCCTGAACCTCTGTGCGTATATCGATCCCGGATCCAGTTCTGCGGACCGCCTGCGCCGAAAGCTGGGCCATCTCGGTGAGCGGCTCGGCGTCGCTACCACATTTGGTGTGGGGCCCCGGTACTTGCACTCCACCGGCCAACTTCACAAGGGCAAGCCCGATCGATTCGTGACCGTTCAGATCGTCGGCGACGATCGCACCGACATCGCCATCCCGGGTCAACCGTTCACCTTCGGCACACTCAAGTCGGCTCAGGCCGCCGGAGATTTCGTGGCCCTCCGAAACGCTGGAGCTCGGGTCGGCCGCGTGGTCATGACCGAATTCCTCGACGCATAGACCTACGCATAGACAGCGGGGAACAGGGGTGGGCCTGTCAGCCCCGGTGAAGTCGTTCCTGTAACGACTCGTCGCGATCGGTCCCCGCCATGAACCAGCCCAGGCTGCGGGTCAGAACCGTGGCCGCGGGCCGAACCATCAGCGGTTCCGCAAGAGGCGGCACGGGCAACATCAGCATCCGGCGCACATACGCCGGTAACGATGCTGCCGCGGCAGAGAAGATAACTCCGTAGGGAGCCCGACCGACGAGCGGCAGATCGGGTGGGACGGCGAGGAAGCGCAGCCCCCGGCGAGCCGCAGCGGTGGACTCCAATTCATCCCGGTAGGAGTCGATGGCATCCCGCAGTGACGCCACCGAGTCCGGAGCGTCGATCACGCCGAGCGCCTCGGCTACCACCGCCATCTCGGCAACGTATCGATCCTGCTCGGCGTCGGTTAACCGTCCGGCGCCGTACCGATTGAACGCATCGAGGAAACTGTCGACCTCAACGATGTGCACCCACCGAAGAAGGTGTGGGTCATTGGCCGAGTACTCACGGCCTTTCGGATCGACACCTCGCACGCGGGTGTGAACCCGACGCACCATCTCGATGGTCGTCTCGGCGGTGGCCGTCGATCCGAACGTGGTGGCGCCGATGAACCGCCCGGTGCGATTGAGCCGGCCCCAGGGATCTTCCCGGTAGTCGCTGTGCTGATCCACGCCGGCCATCGCCAGCGGATGAAGCGACTGAAACAGCAGGCTTCGCAGCCCTCCGATGAACATGGCCGAGTCTCCGTGGATTCGCCACGCAACCGACGCGGGACCGAAGAGGCCCGGGTCGTCGATGCTGGCCATCTCGGATCGATCGAGCGCCTCGTCCCCGGCGATCAAACCAAACAACGCCTGGCCGCCAAGCCGTTGCGCCACGCCAAGCGCCTCACCCAGAACGGTCATAGGGATGTGACGGTACTTGGCCATGGTCTGGTGATGTCTGGTCGCACGGCGGGGCGCACATGCGTGCGACGGGCCACTAGTAGGGGTGGGCGTTTGTGAACTCTGGTGCCGAAGCGATCCAGCGGACCACCTGACCCCGGCTCAATCGGCCGGACTGCAACAGACCTAACCAGTAGTCGAATCCGCCATTGTCCCGAGCACGACCGAGCACATTGAGATAGATCACCTCAAGATAGGACTCATCCGTCAGTCGTCCATAGCGGGCCTTGAACTCACCGGACCCGGCGAAGGCATTGGCGATCGAATCGAGCGAAGCGCCACGGGCGCGAACCGAAACCCAGTACTTGGCACCGCCGACATCGGGTTGGCGGTTGAAGAACGCCCAATAGAGCCGCAACACATCGGAATAGTGGGGCTGATAGTCGGTGGCATTGACCAGTTCCTCGAGCGAGGTGGCGGACGCCATGGTCATCGCTTCTGCGGGGCCCGCGGTCGACGAAGTCGCACCTGTAGTTGAGGTTGCGATCAGCGTCATCGCTCCCGAGCGGGCCGATGCCGGCACGACGAACCGCTGCACCGCGCCCGGCATTTGAGTAGACGAGATGACCGATCCTCGTCGAGTGATCCGAACCGTGATCGTGGCGGGTGGCGGGGCCGTCGAGTTCATGTCGATCGTCCAGCGAAGAACGCTCCCGTCAAAGGTCACGGCGGAGGGAGCCACCGGCGCTGGAACCACGGGGTATCCAAGACGGGCGAGGGCACCGATCACCGGAGCATCGATGGGATGTCGGATGCCGTTCACCAGACCCGCGTACATGAGAGCACCGGGTTCGCTGTCGTGAATCGACGTTGCGGTTCCAAAGTGTGACACCCCGGAACCTTCGGAGTGAATGGGGAGCAGGCGACCGCCCGAAACGTCGATCCAGACGTCGGCGTTGGCGAACGCTCTCGACTGTGCCGACGCACTGAGGTCGGTCAGGTTTCGTCCCCCGGAACGAAGACTGCGGTCCATCTGTGGGGTCCGGCCCGAGAGCACCGTTCGACCCGCCGCGTCGACCTTGGTGTCCACGGTGAAACCGAGGGCATGAATCAGCTCATGGGTGAAGGCGGTTCGGAAGTCGTACCGGCCGTCGGGCACCGCGTCGGCCCGGCCGAAGTACCACGGTTGGTTCGACCCCATCGACACCACGCCGTCGACTGCACCCTTGGCGTGCTGGCCGCCAAAGAGCGTGTCGGCCAGAGCGGCCGGGTAGTAGACCCCACTCCGTTGGACCAGGACCGGTCCACCGGTGCCGAGCGACGCCATACTGCGCCAGCCGACGGCGATCTGAACCGAATCATCGGGGAACCCCAGGAGTCCATCCAGTTCGGTGAGGACCTCCTCGACCACCTCGCGCGCCGATGCGGGAACACCGGGTTCGTAGGAAGCGGAGATCCCGCGGCCGGCGACTACCCGCGGGCTCCCGAACACGAGATCGCTCAGGATGGCGTCGCCGTCGCCGAGCACTTCGTCAGCCGATTCAGCCCCGGCGGCGACCGGAACGACGCCGAGGAGCACAATCGCAAGCAGCGCGACGAGCGAACGGAATGGCCCGGTACGGCCGGTCGCTGCGGTGCGACGAACTAACGTTTGGAGATCTCGTTGCATTTGCACTTACAGAACTGGAGGGCGAGAGCCGGCGGAACTCTCTACTGAGGCATTCCAGCAGCAACCGTCGTGCACCCGAGAGAGCAGTTGTGCCCAGCTCACAGGTCGAACTCTCAGCGTCGACTAAGGGTCGCAGATCCTGCCGAAACGGACCCAACGCGACCGCTGGTGTTCAGGCCGCGTACTTCCGGGCTTCCCCAACAACGAACGTCATGATCGAAGCTGGCATACCTACCGACACTCTCTTCACCGTGGTCGGTTGCCATCCGGCCGATCGCAGGATGGTCGGAATGTCCCGATGAAAGGAAACCCCAAGGCGGCGCGAGAACAGCGATCGACCGAGTCGCTGAATACCACTGGAGATTCCCAGCCCAAGGGTCGGCTCGGCAAAGACGATCCGGGTGTCAATCGCGGCGAGCTCGCTCAATTCGGCCAGCACGTCTGACGAAGCGTCGCGATGCCACAGCGCCAGGAGGCTCACGACGTTTACCGGTTCGGTCTGCTCGCTCATCCAATTTGCAACGTCTCGAATGCGATCGGCAACCACGGGCGTGTGGCCGCTCTGACCAACCATCGCCTGCACGCTCTTCTCCAACGGCTCGAAACGGGGACGGGCGACGATGCAGGTTGGTCCCGTGAGCGGTTCGATTACACCCAGAAGATGGTCGGTCAGTTCCTGAGCGGAAATACCGATCGTCTCGGGGGTGGAGATGTCAGCCGTCCAGACCAAAGGCGGTATGGAGAATTTGCACCGCTTCTTCCGCCCGATCGGAGGCGACGACGCAGCTGACCCGAATCGCGCTGGTGGAGATCATCTCGATGTTGATGCCGTGTTCGGCCAACGTCTCGAACATCGTGGCAGCCACACCCGGATTCGACTTCATGCCGGCGCCGACGACCGACACCCTTCCGACCGAGGAATCCGTGGTGATCCCTTCAGCTCCGATGGCGCCGATCAGCCCGCCCTCGAGCAATCCCTTGGTCCGTTCAACGTCTTCACTTGGCACCGTGAAGGAGATGTCGGTTCGTCCGGCCTCGGAAACGTTTTGAACGATCATGTCGACGTTCACCTCGGCGTCGGCCATGGCTCGGAACAGCTGGGCGGACACACCCGGCTGGTCTGGCACGTTGGCCACCGTGACCTTCGACTCGGACAGGTCATGGGTGACGGCTCGAATGATTGGACGTTCCACAGCGGACTCCTCTTCTGAATACTCTCGAACGACGAGCGTGCCGGGCTCCCACGTGAAGGCCGACCGCACATGCAGGGGCACGCCATAATTGTGGGCGACCTCGACCGAACGCATGGCTGGCTTGGGACAACCGGTGGCGGTCATCTCGAGCAACTCGTCGAATGTGATCTGGCTCATCTTCTTGGCCGCATCAACGATGCGCGGGTCGGCCGAGAACACGCCGGAGACGTCGGTGTAGAGCTCACACATCTCGGCATCGAGCACCTGAGCCAGCGCTACTGCTGTTGTATCTGACCCGCCCCGACCGAGGAACGTGACGTCCCGCTCGGATGAAACACCCTGACTCCCAGCCACCACCGGGACGATGCCACTTTCGATGGCTTCCTGGATTCTCGTGGGCGTGATGTTCAGGATCTTGGCGTTCTCATGGTTCGTGTCGGTCTGGAAACCAGCCTGACTACCGGTGAACGACTGGGCCGGCACGCCGACGTCGGCGAGGGCCATACACACCAGCGCGCAGGCCTTGCGTTCGCCCGCGGTGATGAGCATGTCCATCTCCCGGCCCGGACGGACCTTCGAAACCTCGCGGGCCATGCGGAGCAGTTCGTCGGTTTCCTTGCCCATCGCAGAGATCACGAGGACGACGTCCATACCCCTGCGTTTGCAACGGGCCACATGGTCGGCGACCGTTCGGATCCGGTCCGGGTCAGCGACGGAGGTGCCTCCGAATTTCTGGACTACGCGCACCGCCGCAAGGATATTGCCTCAGGCGGGCGATCCCATTGGCCCCGACCGATCACAACCAGCACGGAGGCGTGACAAACGACAGCGGCGAAAATCGGTCGGACCCCCTGTGGCGGCGTCGTATCCTTGGGGCATGAAACTTGGAATCGTTGGCGCAACAGGACAGGTCGGTCGAGTGATGCTGGACATCCTCGCCACTACCGCCTTCCCGATCGACGAACTACGGCTGTTCGCCAGTCCCCGCAGCGCGGGTTCAACTATCGAATTCAACGGTCAGAAGATCACCGTCGAAAACGCCGCCGAAGCCGACTACCGCGGCCTCGACGCTGCGTTGTTCTCCGCCGGAGGCTCCACATCTCTAGCGCTGGCCCCGAAGGTGGCCGCACAGGGCGTCGTGGTGATCGACAATTCATCGGCATTCCGGATGGATCCCGAGGTTCCGCTCGTGGTGGCCGGTGTGAACGACGCCGACATCGAGAACCGCCCCAAGGGAATCATCGCCAATCCCAACTGCACCACGATGGCGGCCATGCCGGTCATGCGTCCGCTCCATACCGAAGCCGGTCTCGTCTCGATGATCGCCAGCACCTATCAGGCGGTCAGCGGAGCGGGTCTCGTCGGCTCCGAAGAATTGGCGGGCCAGATCGCAAAGGGCGGCGATGCCCGCAACCTCACCACCCACGGCCAGTCGGTTGACCTTGGCCCCCACGACGCCTTCGTCGAACCGATCGCCTACAACGCTCTGCCGTTTGCTGGCGCCCTCGTCGATGACGGGTCGTTCGAGACCAACGAGGAGCAGAAGCTCCGGTTCGAGAGTCGCAAGATCCTGGGCCTTCCCGATCTGATGGTGAGCGGCACCTGCGTCCGGGTGCCCGTCTTCACGGGCCATTCGCTTTCGATCAACGCCTCGTTCGAACGCCCCATCAGCGTAGAGCGAGCGTACGAACTGTTGTCCGATGCGCCCCACGTGGTCGTCGACGACGTGCCGACCCCGCTGAAGGCGGCCGGGATCGATCCCACCATCGTTGGACGCATCCGTCGAGACGAGACCGTGGCAAACGGGTTGGCCCTGTTCTGCAGTGGCGACAACCTTCGCAAAGGCGCAGCGCTCAACACCATTCAGATCGCCGCCCTGCTCTGACCGCGCGGGGCCCAGTCGCCTCACCCAGCCTCCATCGGTTTTGGGCCGGCCTCCAGTAATCTTTGCGCCGTGGGTACTGAGAAACGCGAACGCCAAAAGGCCAACCGACAGCAACGCCTGAGCGAGTTGGAGCGTTCGGAGAAAGCAGCCGAGCGCCGCAACCGGCTGGGCCTGTTCGGCATCATCGCCCTCTTCGTGTTTGGACTGCTCCTGCTGTTCCGCTTTGCCGGAGGCGACGACGACAGCCAGATTGCCGCACCGGAACTGGATCCCGATGCCATCACCACCACGACGGTCGGTGATGACTCGGCAGCACCCGACACCGACGCTCCCGTTTTGGTCACCGTGCCAGAACCCGGCGGGACGATCACCGGCGAGACGCCCTGCCCCGCCGAGGATGGGTCTTCCGAACGCGTGACCTCGTTCGAGTCGGCCCCGCCGATCTGTATCGACACCGACGCCACGTACATCGCTCAGGTATCCACAACCAAGGGTGACTACACCGTCGAGCTCGACGCTTCCGCCGCTCCCAATACGGTCAACAACTTCGTGGTGCTGTCGCGGTACCACTACTACGACGGTGTCGCCTTCCACCGCATCATCCCCGACTTCGTGGTCCAGGGCGGCGACGCCGTCGGCCCGAACCCAGGAACCGGCAATCCGGGCTACCAGTTCGACGACGAGCTGCCCGAGATCGATCCCGACACCGAACGGGCCTACGACGCTGGATCGGTGGCGATGGCCAATAGCGGCGCCAACACCAACGGGTCCCAGTTCTTCGTAGTGACCGGTGAAAACGGCCAGAACCTTCCACCGCTCTACTCCAAGTTCGGACAGGTGACCGAGGGTCTGGACATCGTGATGGATATCGAGGCCACCGGAAGCGCCGGCGGCACCCCCACCGAAGAAGTGATCATCAACTCGATCACGATCACCGAGCAGTAGGACCACCCTGCAAATCGCCTCGATTCATCCCGGCGATTTAGAGGTTCTAACTAACTAAGCTACCGTTCGGTAATGGGAACGGAATCGTTGAACATCGCAGTGGTGGGCTCGGGCATCATGGGCGGCGGCATCGCCGACGTCGCTGCTACGGCTGGCCACAACGTTGTCATCAAGGCGCGGTCCGCGCAGAGCGCCGCGGGCGCTGTGGCGGTCGTTCAGAAGTCGGTTGATCGTCGCGTGTCCAAAGAGCGGATCACCGCTGACGACGCTGAAGCCATCATGAGTCGGGTCGGTTGGACCATGAGTTTCGACGATTTGTCCGAGGCCGACATCGTGATCGAAACCGTGGCCGAGGACATGGCGATCAAACGTGAGGTCTTCGCCGAACTCGATCGGGTGTGTAAGGCCGGAGCCATCATCGCGACCAATACCTCCACGCTGTCGGTGACCGAGTTGGCTCTCGCTACCGGTCGACCCACCCAGGTGTTGGGGATCCATTTCTTCAACCCGGCGAACGTGATGGAACTGGTCGAGATCGTGGTTCCCGACGTCACCGATGCCGCCATCGCCGAAGCTGCCACCCAGTTCGTTGCCGGATGTGGCAAACAGCCGGTGACGGTCCTGGACCGAGCCGGCTTCGTGGTGAACGCACTTCTGTTCCCCTACCTCAACAACGCCGCCCGGATGGCCGAGGCCGGAACGGCGAGCCGCGAGGACATCGACATCGCCATGAAGGGCGGCTGCAACTTCCCGATGGGACCGCTCGCTCTGCTCGATCTCGTCGGCCTGGACACATCGGTCTCGATCCTCAGGACGCTGGCCGAGAAGTTCGGAGATTCGAACTATGAGCCGGTCCCCCTACTCTGTGATCTTGTGGCAGCCGGTCACCTCGGGCGCAAGACCGGCCAAGGCCTGTTCACCTACGACTGACGCGACGAATTGAGAGGTGTCGACATCCGCCAGCGGTCCGGATCCCCACACTGGCGATTCCCGCCTATCACCGAGTTACCCGCTCCGGTGGAAATGATCCGCGTCCCGGCCGATCTCGGCGTCGATTCTCTCCTTCGGGCCTACTCGGCCGGATACTTTCCGATGCCGGTGCGCCGCCGGATCGCCTGGTTCTCTCCCAATCCCCGGGGCATCTTTCTGCCCGGTCACCTGTCGATCTCGCGGTCGCTGCGCCGCTCCCTGAAGAACTTCGATATTCGGGTGAACACCGCGTTCGGCGAAGTCATCGCCGCCTGCGGCGACCCGGCCCGCCCCATGGGATGGATCAACCGGGCCATCATCGAGTCGTTTACGACGCTGCATCTGGCCGGGTATGCCCACAGCGTCGAAGCCTGGGATGACGATGGCTTGGCCGGCGGCCTCTACGGCGTCTCGATCGGTGGGTTCTTCGCCGGCGAGTCGATGTTCCATCGCCGCACCGATGCGTCCAAGGTGGCGCTGGTCGCCCTCAGCGAAATCATGTCCGATGTACCCCATGCGCTGATCGACACCCAATGGACCACCGATCACCTCGTGTCCCTGGGTGCATTCGACGTGTCCCGAAACGACTACGCAGACCTACTCGATACCGCCCTCCAGCAGCCGAGTCCTCCCCCGTTTGCAACAACTCAGAAAGGTGATCAACCATGGCCAACCGACCTTGGATGATGCGTACCTACAGCGGCCACTCGACGGCCGCGGCTTCGAACGAGCTGTATCGGACCAACCTGTCCAAGGGCCAGACCGGGCTCTCGGTGGCGTTCGACCTCCCCACCCAGACCGGGTACGACCCCGACCACATCCTGGCCCAGGGTGAGGTTGGCAAAGTCGGCGTACCGATCGCCCACCGCGGCAACATGGCGGCCCTGTTCGATCAGATCCCGCTGGGCGAGATGAACACCTCGATGACGATCAACGCCCCGGCGCCATGGCTGCTGGCGTTGTATCTGGTGACCGCCGAGACACAGGGAGCCGAGTGGAACCAGCTACGCGGCACCACCCAGAACGACATCGTGAAGGAGTACCTGAGTCGCGGCACATTCATCTTTGGCCCCGAGCACAGCAGACGACTTACGGTCGATCTGTTCGCGTTCTGCGCCGAACACGTTCCCCGTTGGAATCCGATGAACGTGTGCAGCTATCACCTGCAGGAAGCGGGCGCCACTCCCGTTCAGGAGATCGCCTACTCGTTGGCCACCGCGATCGACATCCTCGATGCGGTGAAGGCGTCGGATCAGGTGGACGACGACCGCTTCACCCAGATCGTGGGAAGCGTCAGCTTCTTCGTCAACAGCGGTATTCGCTTCGTGGAGGAGGTCTGCAAAATGCGGGCCTTCACCCAGCTGTGGGATCGGTTGTTGACCGATCGCTACGGCATCACCGATCCGAAAGCCAAACGTTTCCGTTACGGCGTGCAGGTCAACAGCCTCGGCCTCACCGAAGCACAACCAGAGAACAACGTGCAGCGGATCGTTCTGGAGATGTTGGGGGTCACCCTTTCCGCCGACGCTCGGGCTCGTTCGCTGCAGTTGCCCGCCTGGAACGAGGCGCTCGGTCTACCGCGGCCGTGGGATCAGCAGTGGTCGCTACGGATGCAGCAGGTTCTCGCCCACGAGACCGACCTTCTCGAGTACGACGACATCTTCGCCGGCTCCGTGGTCATCGAAGCAAAGACCGCCGAACTGATGGACGCCGCCATGGCCGAATTCGACGAGGTGCGCGAAATGGGCGGCGCCTTCGCCGCCATCGGTGAACTGAAGACCCGGCTCGTCCAGAGCCACGCCGCTCGAATCCGCCGAATCGAGTCGGGCGACCAGACCGTCGTTGGACTGAACAGCTTCACCGAAACCACCGACTCGCCACTGAGCGAAGGCGACAGCATCCTCGTGGTCGATCCCGCGGTGGGGGCCGAAATGGTGGCCAATGTTGAAGCGTGGCGGGAACAGCGCGACGAGGCCGCCGTTCAGTCGGCGCTGTCGGATCTCGCTGCCGCAGCACAGGGAACCGAAAACATCATGCCGGCCACGATCGAGTTGGCCCGCGTCGGTGGAACCACCGGCGAGTGGGCCCAGTGCCTACGGGAGGTTTTTGGTGAATACCGGGCCCCCACCGGCGTTTCGGGAGCGACCGGAACCGCCACCAGCGGCACGTTGAGAGACCTTGCGGCCGAGATCAAGGCCGATCCACTGGGGCCGCCCCGTTTGCTCGTTGGCAAGCCGGGGCTGGATGGCCACAGCAATGGTGCCGAACAGATCGCCATCGCCGCCCGCGACGCCGGCATGGAGGTCATCTACCAGGGCATCCGCCTCACTCCGGCCCAGATCGCCACCGCCGCCCGCGACGAGGACGTCGACGCCATCGGGCTCAGCATTCTGTCCGGAAGTCACCGCGAGCTGGTGCCGGCGACCGTCGCCGCCATCCGGGCCGAGGGTGTCGATGCCCCGGTGGTCGTCGGTGGCATCCTTCCACCCGAAGATCATGGGCCCCTACGGGAGGCAGGAGTGGCCGAAGTCTTTACTCCCAAGGACTACGACATCGGGGCGATCATCGAGCAGCTGTATCGGCTGATTCAAGCCCATCGAACCTGACCGGGACTAACCTACAGTTCTGTGCTGAACCGCCGATGGTTACTGCGATGAGTGGTCGATCCGCCCTGCCCGGTCTTACGATCGGAATACTCTCGCTGATCACTGGACTTATCGCGGTCGCTTTTGAGCAAGAGATCTTCGCCGGTGTCGCCGGACTGCTCGGCCTGGCCGCTGGCGTCGCTGGTGTTCGTCTGGCTCAACAGCTCGATGAGCAGGCCGCAATCCAACGTCTCGTCGAGGACGAGCTGCGGGCCGTACGATCCGAGAGCCAGGAAACCGAGGAACGCCTCCGGTCCGAACTCGACGCCGTCGCATTCGGCGATGTCGAGAGCGCCGCCGGGTCAAACGTCGACGCACTGACCGACACCTCCACCGGCCTCTTCTCCGAGAGCTTTTTCAACGTCGCGATCGAGAGCCGCATCGCGGCCGCCCGCCGTCACCTCCGTCCCGTGGCCGTGGTGCTACTGGAGGTCGTCGAAGGTCTGCCCGACACCGAGCCCTTCGAAGCCGACGCTGAACTGGTCGCCGAAGCCGTGCGGATCACCTTGCGAGAGGCCGACACCGCCTGTCGCCTTCGCAATGGCTACTTCGCTCTACTCCTCGAGGACACCCCCGAAAACGGTGCCATTTGGACCGTCGAGCGAATCCGTCGTCAGATCCTCACGACCCGCAGTGGTTTCACGTTGTGGGCTGGTGTCGCCTGTTATCCCGCTCACGCTTTCGGCGTGAACGAGATCATGGATGCAGCCGAGACCGCACTCGAGTCGGCTCGCGAGTGGCGTCAGGATCGCATCGAAGTGGCCGTCGCCGCCCACGACTGATCCTCCACGGCGCGAGTAAAACTGGTCGTCGCCGGGTACGAAGAACAACTGTGACGTTGCATGCGGTTGTTTTTGGCTCACTCGGCACTCTGACCGAGACCTCCGACCTTCACCGTCGCGCCTTCAATCAGGCATTCTCCGAACTCGGCCTCGAGTGGGAGTGGTCGGAAGAGACCTACACCGATCTGCTGGTCCACATCGGCGGAGCCAACCGAATTCTTGCCTTCGCGAAGTCCCACGGCGACGATTCGGTTACCACCACGACCGCGACCGAACTGCACCGGTACAAGACCAAGCTGTACGCCGATCTTGTGGCCGAGGCCCCCTCCACGATCCGACCCGGCGTCCATCGGCTGATCCGCTCGGTGAAGGAGGCTGGACTGAAACTGGGCTTTGCCACCTCCACGTCACGGGCCAACATCGACGCCAGCATCGCCTCGCTCGATGGCCTGGTCACACTCGACGACTTCGATTCGGTGATCACCATCGACGATCTCGATCGGGGCAAACCGGCACCCGACGCCCACGTGGTCTGCATGTCACGGCTCGGTGTGGGCGCCGGCAACACCATCGCCATCGAGGACACCGAAAACAGCGTGGCCTCAGCCTCGATCGCAGGAGCCACGATCGTGGCAACACCGGGCGACTATGCGGTCGATCAGAACTTCTCCAGTGCCGCCGTTACCGTCACCAGCCTGGGCGACCCCGACACCCAGGCCTTCATCGTGGGCGACGGCCCGAAGCTGGACGACGGCATGGTGACCCTGGATTGGCTCACCCGCCTTTCCGACGTCGTCAGCTGATCCGCTACGCTCGCTCGTTATGCAGGTGACGCCGACACCAACCGATGAAGAGGCGGCTGCCATCGTCGCCGCTCTGACGGTTGCGTTCGGCAGCGGCGCAGCAGCCCCGGTAGAGCCGCCATCGATCGATACCTCGTGGCGCTTCAGCGCCCGCTGGTGGTCCTCGCCTCGATACGGCTCCCGCACCACCCGCTAGTGGTCTAGCGGAGCGACGTTACAGCGGCACGTTGCCGTGTTTGCGGGCCGGGAGTTCTTCCTTCTTGGTGCGCAACATTTCGAATCCGGCGATCAGTTTGCGACGGGTGTCGCGCGGGGCGATGACGTCGTCGACATAACCCCGTTCGGCAGCGATCCACGGGTTGGCGTAGTCGGCCTTGTACTGGTCGATTAGTTCAGCCCGGCGAGCGGCGGGGTCGGCCGAGGATTGGATCTCACGGCGGTACACGATGTCGGTGGCGCCTTCGGGCCCCATGACGGCAAGTTCCGCCGAGGGCCAGGCATAGGACAGGTCCGAGCCGATTCCCTTGCTGTCCATCACCACGTACGCACCGCCGTAGGCCTTGCGGGTGATGACCTGGATGCGAGGCACCGTGGCTTCGCAGTATGCGTAGAGCAGCTTGGCGCCGTGACGAATGATGCCGCCGTACTCCTGATCGACGCCGGGGAGGAAACCGGGTACGTCGACGAACGTAACGAGCGGAATGTTGAAGGCGTCGCAGGTGCGAACAAACCGGGCCGCCTTTGACGCCGATTCGATATCGAGCACACCGGCCAGGACCATCGGTTGATTGGCGACCACACCCACCGAGTGGCCGTCCAGTCGGCCGAAGCCACAGACGATGCTGGGCGCCCAGTTGGCGTGGTACTCGCAGAAGTCGGCATCGTCGAGCACCTCGCGCACCACCGCCTTCATGTCATAGGGCTGGTTGGGCGAATCGGGCAGGACCGAGTCGAGCATGTCGCATTCTCGGGAAGGGTCGTCGCCGGCGACCTCGAACGGCGGAGACTCGAGATTGTTCGACGGCAGGAAGCTGAGGACGTACCGAACGTCATCGAGCACCGCCTTCTCGTCGGCGGCGGTGAAGGTGGCTACACCGCTCTTGGTGCTGTGGCTGCCGGCCCCACCCAGCTCTTCGAGCGTGACCTCCTCGCCGGTCACGGTCTTGACCACGTCGGGACCGGTGATGAACATATGGCTGGTCTCACGGACCATGAAGATGAAGTCGGTCATCGCCGGGCTGTAAACGGCGCCACCGGCACACGGACCCATGATCACGCTGAGCTGGGGCACCACGCCCGATGCCTGAACATTGCGATAGAAGATCCCGCCGTACCCGTCGAGGCTTACGACTCCTTCGGGGATTCGAGCCCCCGCACCGTCGTTCAGTCCGATGACCGGGGCGCCAACGCTGATGGCGAGGTCCATCAGCTTGTGCATCTTCGAGGCGAAGGTCTCACCGAGTGAACCGCCCATAATGGTGAAGTCCTGGCTGGAGACGAACACCTTCCGGCCGTCGATCGTGCCCCAACCGGTGATCACACCGTCGGTGTAGGGCCGCTCCTTCGAGCTGGGATTCTTGCTCCGGGCCAGAAGATCGAGTTCGTGGAACGAACCGTCATCGAGGAGGTAGTCGATCCGCTCGCGAGCGAGCATCTTTCCCTTCTCGTACTGCCTCTGAATGGCACGATCGGATCCGCCTTTGAGCGCTTCAGCCTTCTTCGAAGAAAGATCTGCGAGCTTGGCCTGCAACGATGAGTCAACCACCCGGCTGAGGATAGAGCATGTTGGGGTTTTGTACCGCAGACGAAGGTCCTATCCGGCGCCCCGATCGCGCCGGCCCGACGCCCACGGGACACGAATGTGTCGATCCGCTTGCAGCTGGAGAAATCGTCTCGCCCGCGACCGCCGTTCTCCCTGTATGTAGTGCACAATGGTCGACGCATGAGTACCGAGGCCATGTCGCTTTTCTTCGCGCTCCTCAGCCTGTTGGTTGTGGCTGGCATTATCGCCCTCATCGTCGACGCCGTAACACCGGCCAACCTGGGAATCCTCGACTTCATCCGTCCCCTCTCGTTGGAGATGGCGGCGGCGATCGCCACCACCTCCATGCTCGGCTCGCTGTACATGTCCGAGATCGCCGGATACAACCCGTGTCGGCTGTGCTGGATCCAGCGGTACTTCATGTATCCGGCCGCGCTGATCCTCCTGGTTGCCGTCTTCACCAAACGCACGGTTCTCAAGTGGGTGGCGTTCCTGTTATCGGTCCCCGGTTTCGGCGTGGCGGTGTTCCATCGCTACGAACAGGCCGTCGGCCACAGCGGCGAATTCTGTGACCCCACCAACCCCTGCTCGGACATCTTCGTCAAGGAGTTCGGCTACATCACGATTCCCACGATGGCAGCGATCGGCTTTGCCGGCGTCCTCGCAATGATTCTCGTCAATTCGATCAACCCACGAAAGGCTGCCTGATGGCGTCCACACAAAGCCCAAAGAACAAACAGGGGTTCACGACCAACGTGAACCAGAAAAAGTCCAATGCGGCTCCCACGATCAGCGCCGACGACAGCTCCGGCCGCGGCTTCACGATGGCCATCATTGCGCTCGTCGTGGTCGGCCTCGGCGCGATCGCCTTCCTGGCAACCCAGCGCGAGAGCGACGTGCCCGATGGTGAACAGATCGGTGCGGTCGAGATCTCCGGTCCCGCCCTGGCTCAGTACCCACAGGGCGTCGGTTCGGTTACCAGCGCGCAGACCGACGATGCGATCGGGGTCACCGCACCGACCCTTACCGGCCTTAACTTTGACGAGGCCGAGGTGAAGATCGAAGCCGACGGCCGCAACAAGGCGCTCTACTTCCTGGCGCACTGGTGTCCGAACTGTCAGGACGAGGTCCCTCAGGTTCAGGGTCTGATCGACGCTGGTACCAAACCCGACGACGTCGATGTCTATGCGATCGTCACCTCCGTCGACCCCGGCCGTGGCAACTTCCCGCCCGAGACCTGGCTCAAGCGTGAAGGTTGGACCGGCGAAATCCTTCGTGATGACGACTTCAACCGAGCATTCAATGCCTATGGCGGAACCGGTTTCCCGTATGTCGTCTACCTCGATGGCGACAACACCGTGGTAGCCCGCTCCTCCGGCACGCTCGAGTCGGTGGTCACCCAGTCGATCTGGGACAACCTCTCCGCCGGTGCTCTTGTTGAGGCCGACACCACCGAGACCGACGTGTCGGATCCGGACGCTCCGGCGGAGGACAGCGAAACCGAAGAGGACCCGGTCGAGGAATAATCTTCCCCGGCAACGATCCGCTGACCGCCCCGTACCACTCGGTTCGGGGCGGTTGCCGTTTTGGCCCCGTCCGCCAGACGCGTCGGGTTGCACGAACATGGTGCCAACCCCCAGCGGGACCTCAGGGTCAAATTTGGCTGGGGCCCGTCATCGGGCACTATGGGGGCATGACCGATGGTGCATCGACCGGACTGCCCGACGATGTGGTGACAGCGATGTACACCAACATGTTGGGAGCACGACTGTTCTCCCAACGGATCTTCAATCTGCAACGTCAGGGCCGGGCGGGAACCAACGCTCCGATCGACGGCAGTGAGGCACTTGTTGTGGGGGCGTCCTTCGCCCTCGATCCGGAGGTGGACTGGATCCTTCCCCAGTACCGGGAGTTGGTTGGGTTGGAACGATTCGGCTCTGACGTGTTGGACCGTTATGTGCTGTATTGCATCGGTCATCCCGATGGTGGACATATCCCTGAACCGGCTAGGGTTTGGCCGCCGCAGATCAGCCTCGCCACCCAGGTGCCCCACGCAGTGGGCCTTGCGTGGGGTATGAAACGAGCGAAGGAGCCGGGGTGCGCCCTGGTCTTCCTGGGCGACGGGTCTACCAGCGAAGGTGACTTCTACGAGGCCGCAAACTTCGCCGGCGTTCTCGATGCCCCGGTCATCATCGTGGTCGTTAACAACGGGTGGGCGATCTCCACCCCGATCACCTCTCAGACCCGAGCGAAGAACTTCGCCGAGAAGTCGCATGCCTTTGGAATTCCCGGAATCACCGTCGATGGAACCGACGCCATCGCGATGTACGAGGCGGTGGCGGACGCACGAACCAGAGCCATCGCAGGAGCTGGCCCAACGCTCATCGAAGCCGTCACCTACCGGCTGGGCCCGCACACCACCGCCGATGACCCCACCCGGTACGTCCCCTCGGACGAACTGGCCGCGGCCCAAGAACGGGATCCGATCGTCGTGATGCGCGACGAGATGAAACGACGAAACCTCTGGTCCCAGGAGGGTGAGGACGCCATCCTGGCCGAGGCCGACGCCCGGATGGAACGGGCCGTGGTTGCCGGCGAAGCTCGCAGTCTCGATCCCGCCGAGATGTTCAACCATGTCTACGACGAACCGACCCCCCGGCTCGCCCGGCAACGAACGGAGTTCCAAGCCAAATGAGCAACGTCATGAACATGCTGGAGGCGATCAACCACACCCTGATCGCCGAGATGGAGCGGGATGAGCGGGTCATGGTCTTCGGTGAAGACGTGGCACAGAACGGCGGTGTCTTTCGGGCCACCGAGGGGTTGCTCGAGCGGTTCGGCGACGAACGGGTTGTGGACACGCCGCTGGCCGAGGCGGTCATCGCCGGCACCGCAGTTGGTCTGGCGGCGGCCGGCATGGTCCCTGTGCCGGAGATTCAGTTTCTCGGATTTTCCTATCAGGCCTTCCACCAGATCGCAGGCCAGATCGCCCGATTGCGATACCGCACCAGAAGCCGCTTCGAGGTTCCGATCACCATCCGTTCACCCTTCGGTGGCGGCGTTCGAACCCCCGAACTGCACAGCGAGTCGCTGGAGGCACAGTACGCCAACATCCCCGGGCTCAAGATCGTGTTGCCCTCCAGTGCTGCGGACGCCAAGGGTCTCTTGACCACGGCGATCCGAGACCCCAATCCGGTGTTGTTCCTGGAGCCCCTTCGGGGCTACCGCATGATCAAGGATGAGGTTCCCACCGGTGAACATCTGGTCCCATTCGGTCAGGCCCGCACGGTAACCGAGGGCTCCGATGTGGTGGTGATCGCATGGTCGTTCATGGTGGAACTGAGCCGGCGGGCCGCGGCGCAGCTGGCCGATGAGGGGATTTCGGTGAGGGTGCTGGATCTCCGCACGATCGTGCCTCTGGACACCGAAGCCATCATTGAGGCCGTCGAACAGTGTGGTCGGGTGGTGGTCGTGCAGGAGGCTCCTGAGACCAACGGTTTCGCAAGTGAGATTATCGCTACGATCAACGACCAGGCGTTCTATTCGCTCGAGGCCCCCGTGCAGCGAGTGTCCGGGTACGACGCCCCCTATCCGGTTGGCATGCTCGAGGATCACTACGTTCCCGACGTGGAACGCATCAGCACGGCGATCCGTCGTGCCGTGGAGACGGAGGCCTGATGAGTTCGTTCCGATTGCCCGATGTCGGCGAAGGCCTGGAGAGTGCCGAGATCGTCGAGTGGCTAGTGACCGAGGGTCAGGAGGTTGAACGGGACCAGCCATTGGTTGAGATCCTCACCGACAAGAGCCAGACCCAGTTGCCCTCACCCCGGACCGGTGTGATCTCAAAACTTGGCTTCGCCGAGGGCGACATGGCCGAGGTCGGTCAGGTCCTCGTCGAGTTCTCCGACGAAACCGAGGCGACCCAGAGCGAGGCACGAGCGCCGGCGAGCGGAGGCGGCAGCCGCCCCAAGGCAGCCCCGGTCGTGCGTCGACGGGCACTGGAGGCCGGGCTCGACCTGGCCACCGTCACCGGCACGGGACCCGGCGGGCGCATCACAAACGCCGATCTGGACCTGGCCCTCTCCCCCGCCTCGGCTGCGTTCCCCACGACGTCGGCGCCTGCAGCAACGGCCCCGGCGCCAACATCCGAGTTGTCAACCGCGTTGGTTTCCAGCGCCCAGTCGCTCCAGACCGCGCCCGCGGCAACCGGAAGAATCGGCTGGATGGAAACCGGCACACATCCACTTCGCGGGATCCGTCGGGTGACAGCGCAGGCGATGGAACGCAGCTGGACCATTCCGCATATCCACGGCAACGACGAGCTGGATGCCACTGAACTGTTGCAGGCCCGCAAACGAATGAAGGAACGGGATCCCGAAGGTGCCGCACAGCTCACGCCGCTGGCGTTCTTCGTGTTGGCGGTGGCGAACGGTCTGCGCCGATTCCCCCTGCTGAACGGTTCGATCGATCCCGAGGCTGGAACCATCACCGTTCATAACGACGTCAACGTCGGGATAGCCGTGGCATCACCCGAGGGCCTGTCGGTCCCGGTCATCCGCAATGCCGATCAGCGATCGCTCTTCAACCTGGCCGCCGAGATCGCCAGATTGTCCGCTGCGGTCCGCGACCGCACCGTGACCACCGCTGAGTTTCAGGGCGGTACGGCAACGATCAGCAACTACGGATCCTTGGGCGGCCGATTCGCCACTCCGATCATTCGGGCCCCCGAGGTCGCCATCGTGGGATTCGGTTCGATCAAACCCCGGCCGTTCGTGGTGGAGGGCGAGATCCTGGCCCGACCCACGCTTCCGCTATCGATCGCCGTCGATCACCGACTGATCGACGGTGATCTCATGACCGCGTTCCAGGAGTACCTCATCGAACAACTCAGCGATCCCGTCTCGCTGTTGGCCCGTTAGATGGTCGTTGGTGAGATCGCCGACCGGGCCGAGGTCGTCGTCGTCGGTGGAGGACCCGGTGGATACGAGGCAGCTCTGCGATTGGCCCACCACGGAAAACGGGTGGTTCTCGTCGAGCGCGACGCGGTCGGTGGCGTCTGCCTGAACATCGGCTGCATCCCCAGCAAGGCGCTGATCCATCAGGCCGAACTCGCGTATCTGCCGGTCACCGAAGCCGACACCGGTGTTCGGCTGACGCCGACGATCGACGGAACTGCGATGCTCGCCCATCGGCGCAACATCGTGAACGGATTGACCGGCGGGGTCAGCGGACTGCTCCAACGAGCCAAGGTGGAGGTGTGGACCGGGGCGGCTCGTTTCGCGCGGTCCGACCGACTGGTGATCGAACAGGGTGAGAACGTCAAACACCTCGAGTTCGACCACTGTGTTCTCGCGACGGGCAGCCGGCCAATCGTGTTGCCCGGCTTCGAACCGGGCCACCGCGGCGGAGTGAACGTGTTGGACTCCACCGGTGCGTTAGCCCTCGAAGAGGTTCCCGAACGGATGGTGGTGATCGGGGGTGGGTACATCGGGATCGAACTCGGCACCGCATGGGCCAAGTTGGGTGCTTCGGTGACCATCGTCGAAATGGGCGATCGGATCCTGCCGGGGATGGACCCAACCCTGGGTCGGGTCGTGAGCCGGCGGCTCAAGGATCTCGGTGTCGCCGTACTGTTGAACACGAAGGTGAGTGCCCTGCGCGATACCGGAGTCATCGTCGAGGACGGCTCGCAGGACCGGACCGATCTGAGCGTTGACACCGTCATCGTCTGTGTGGGTCGCCGCCCAAACACCGACCAGCTTCACCTGGAGGCCACGGGGATCACCGTTGACGACCGCGGTCTCGTTCCGGTGGGACCGAACCGTCGGGCTCACGGGTCGATCTCGGCGATCGGCGACATCACCGCCGGTCCGGCACTGGCTCATAAGGCAACTGCAGAGGCCCGGGTGGCCGCCGACGCAATCGCCGGCCTCCCCGCTGCCTTCGATCCCACCTGTATCCCCGAGGTGGTCTTCAGCGACCCCGAGGTGGCGTCGGTTGGACTCACGCCGTCGGCAGCCAAGGAGGTGGACTCGGGGGCAACCAGTGCGCGGGTGCCCTTCACCGCCAACGGCCGGGCCAAAACCCTTGGCGACGCCGCCGGCTTCGTCCAGCTTGTTATCGACAGCGAACGGACCGTGGTGGGCGCCCAGCTTGCGGGTCGGGGCGTGAGCGAGTTGGTGTCAGAGCTGGCGTTGGCGATCGAGATGGCGGCGACGATCACCGACGTGGCCGACACGATCCATCCCCACCCCACGATGGCCGAGGCCATCATGGAAGCCGCCCACCAGCTCTAACCCTTGGGTGCGGGTTCGTCGGTTGGGTTACTCGGGGATGAGGACGTTGGCGTACAGCTGCCACGCCAACACGCTCTTGGCGACGAAGCTGAGGATGATGTACGTGCGCTCGCCGAAAAGGTAGTCGCGCCACTTGCCCACCTCGGCGTACTGCAGCCACTGGTTGATGGCGAAGGTGTTGAAGAAGAAGAAGATCGAGAAAATGATCCCGTAGACGAACGTGGGCGCTTCGCCTTCTCCGGTGAACAGGTAGGCCAGGATCGCCAACCACGGTCCGATTCCGGCGATGCAACCGAACCAGAACGGGCTCCACCACACCTTCTGGCCCTTGCGATTGACCATTTCCATTATCCAGCCGAACAGGATCATCGAGATGTTGGCGAACGCCACGGCGATCAGTGCTGCGAGGTCGGTGATGGTGGTGATCAAACCGATCGTGATGATCATCAGGGTCGAGCTGATCGAATACTCGACCCAGCGGAAGCGGTTGCGGCCGTGCCGGAGTTCGCTGCCGTACTTGCTGAACCCAACGGTGGAGATCAGGAAGTGGAAGAACGCCGACAGGAACAGGAACCCGTAGGTCAACGGCGCCAGCTGGATGTCGTAGAAAGTGCTGAGGGTCCCCTCAGACACCGGGGTCCCGGGCGGACCGTTCAGGTTGAACGTGGTGATCGGCAGTGTGAAATCAGCCGCAATGATCAGCATCACGATCGCCGAGACGAGGTGCAGCGTGCCGGCACCGATGTTGAGCTTGCGTAGGCTCGCCAGAGTTGATGCGGAGACCTCGATTGTCTCGGGGTCATCCGCGGCGGGATTGGAGATGTAACCGTTGGTCGCGACCATGTCTCGTCTGTACCCCGAACCGCCCCAAAGAAAACCCAGCTGTGAAGATCCAATCGATTGGACCGACTCGCAGTTTCAGTAGCGTTGCAGGCAATGATCCACCGCTCCTCCCCCACCGGCTCGGTTCCACCTGACCCCGTCGGCATCGCCGTCGCGGAATTCATCGGGGAGCTTCTCACACTCGCAACGATCAAACTTCGGTACCGGCCGATCGGTTGGGAGCCCGGCCCCGACGAGGAGCCGGACTGTTCGACCGACCCGGTGGCGGCTGAGTCCCTGCAGATCATCGACGGTTGGGTCACAACCCTCATCGTCGACTTCGAGGACCGGATCCCCAGTTCCATCGCCCAGGCGCAGTCGGCATTGGGTCAGACGCTCGACTCTCTACCAAAAGCCGCCCTCACCGCCGCCGACCGATTTCAGGCGATGCACACGGGTCCGGCCAGCAGCAGTCTTTCACCGGCCCTGCTTCGGGCGTTGCGAGACACGATCATCGTCGAGTTCCTCGCACAGCATCCGATCTGGAAGGGCACCGAACACGACCCCCGGAAGCTGATCGCCGAAACTCTGGAGTATCTGATCGAGTTGAGCGGCACCAGGGTCGAGGCGCAGGACCTCACCCACGGGGTCGTCATCACCGACTCCCTCACCGACGACCCGCGGCTCGCAGTTCGGTATCCGTCGGGTCTGCGTTCGGCCAAGCGGAGCCCACTTCTTTTCGACGGCCGCCGCTCGGTGCTGGTGGTCGATGAGGAGGGCCGGGCCCGCACCGAAATGCAGGCCCATCGTCTCGACAAACTGATCCCCGAGTCCTCACGCCTCAGTCACCGGCAGAAGTCCTTCGTCGATAGCGGCTCACTGGTGTCGGTGGCGAGCGGAAAGCTGGGCGGGATCGGTTTCTATCTTCGAGCCGATCGAAGCATCTGGGCCTTCGTCGACGGGCGACCCGTCGTGATTCGGCGCAGCGAACATTGGAAGGCGTTCCCGGTGTGGTTGGCCAGCGCACTTCAAGAAACGGTGGGTGATGGCTCCGCGGTCGAACTGGTCGTCCAGGCGGCGCTGATGGTGTCGGTTCAGGAGAAGGGGGCGATCTTCGGCATCGTCGGTTCCACCGACGCGCTGGCCACCACTGTGGCTCCAAAGGATCGGTACGACCTTCGTAACGAGTTCGACCCCAGCGCGATGCAGTCCGAGACTCGACTGCACCACCTGATCGAAACCGGCGATATGGATGCCGAAACGCTGGCCCGGCTTGCAACGCTCGATGGCGCCACCATCGTTGACAACCATGGGAATCTTCTGGCCTATGGGGCGATCCTGACCAGCAAGGACAGCCAACATGAGGGCGCCCGCACCGCGGCGGCCAAGACCCTTTCGTTGATCGCTCTCACCGTTCTGAAGGTGAGCCAGGATGGCGAGATCACCGTCTTCCGCGATGGTCACGTGATGGCCACACTTCTGTAGCCAGCCTGGGTCTCAGCGTCGCTGCTATCGGGTGTTCTGATCGATCAGGTCGACGTACCAACGTTGTAGTTGTTCGGTCACCGGACCGCGCCCGTGGTTTGCACTGGTACCGGCGAGGGCCGCGGCGACGCCACCCATCGTTCGACCGTCGACCGATGCAACCGGAGCCACACCGGCAAACGTTCCGGTTACGAACGCTTCGGTCGCCCCGTAGACGTCGGTGAGCGAGAAGTTCTTCTCCCTGACCGTCAACCCGTTGCGACGGCACAGAGCGATCACGTTCGAGCGCGTGATTCCCGGCATGCAGTAGTCGCCCGTTGAGGTCCACACCTCGGGGTCGCGATCGAGACCCCACGGATTGACGACCACGAAGAAGTGGGTCGAGTTGCAGGTGGACACGAACCCGTGAGGGTCGAGCATCAACGCCTCGTCGGCACCGGCTTCCTCCGCCTGGATACAGGCGGTGATGCAATTCAGTTTGCTGTGGCTGTTCCACTTCGGGTCCTGCACATCGGGTCGACCCCGACGGGTGGAGACCGACTGCAATCGCAGGCCGCGGGTGAGCACCTCGGGTTTCGCCGCTTTGAACTCGGGCAGGATTACCACGGTGGCGGCACCGACCACCACCGCCGGACTCTGATAGGGAGTGGCACGCAAACCTCTCGTGACCATCAGGCGGATATGCACGTCGTCGGTCTGATCGTTGACTTCGAGCGTCCGGTAGATCGCGTCGGTCAGTTCCGCTCCGCTCATTCCGATGTCCATCCGCAGCGCAGCCGCCCCTTCAAACAACCGCTGCAGATGCTGATCGATGAAGGCGAGCTTGCCGTTGTGGACCCGGATGCCTTCCCACACGCCATCGCCCAACATGAAACCACTGTCGAGCACGCTGACCATCGCTTCCGCTCGGCTGGTCAGTTCACCATTGATCCAGATCCTGATCGACTCGTTGCGGGGATCTGCCTCGTACTCATGGGTGCTCGCCATGAGTGGTTTCTATCTGCTCTTTCCACGGCCTCCCGCAGTTGGCCCGTGGTAGTTCAGTCGTTTGCGCCGCCAGCGGCCGCTTCGTTGGCAGCTTCGAACTCGGCCAGCGACGCCCATTCGAGGGAACGGGCGTGGGTTGCTTCGAGGTCCACGGCGGGTGCCATCCCGGCATCTCGTGCATCGGCCCAACGACCCGCACAGAGGCACCACTTGTCGCCCGGTTTGAGCCCGGCGAAGTTGTATTGAGGCATCGGGGTGCTGAGGTCGTTGCCCTGAGCCTTCGAGAACTCGAGGAAGTCTTCGGTCACGATGGCGCACACGGTGTGAACGCCGTGGTCGTCGGCCCCGGTATTGCAGCACCCATCCCGGAAGAAACCGGTCAGCGGGTCATTGCTACAGGTCGCAAGTTCGGTGCCCAACACATTCTTCGCCATACCAACATTCTAGGAAGGTCCTCACCCAACGCCCCGCCGACTCGCGGCACACAACGTTCACGCACCTGGTGCGAGTAGACGCCGGAGAAGGTGATGAAGCGAGAGCCAGCCACGCCCCGAGAACTCGCCTAACGCGACGTTCACGCACCCGGTGCGAGCGAGGACGAAGCATGTCGTGAAGCGAGGCGCCCCAGCGCCGAGTGAGAACATGTCATGCGTAGGACGAGCGAAGACAACGGAACCTCCGTGGCAAACGGGCCCGCTGCAGGCGAAGTTACGGCGCCATTTCGTCGGTGGGGCGGCCACCGGCGTCGTCGAAATCGGTGCCGCTGACGGTCATGACGGGTTCCACTGCCATAGTTCCTGCGGTGAGGATCTGACAGGACAGTCGGACAGACCCCATCAGGTCTCGCTTCTCCAGCAGATCCCGTTCAGCATCGCGCATCGATTCGGGTTCGCCGTCGACGAACCTCACCTGACAGGTGGTGCATCCTGCGTTGCCGCCGCAGCGGTGAAGGATGTCCACCCCGTTGTCCTCGAGGGCGAGGACCAGACGAATCCCGTCTGCGACTTCGAACGACTCTTCTCCAACATTTATCTGTGCCATAGAGAGCGAAGTACCCTCGATGCGTATGGAAGATAACCAGCGCCGCGATTCTTCTGATAACGACAGCTCGGAGGAGGCCCGCCAGAAGTGGCAGGAGGCCTTCGACGCCTCGGCCCAGCGGTCGGTGCCGTTCGAAACGATGAGCGGCGTCCCGGTGGATCCGGTGTACGGCGATGCTCCCTTCCCCGGTCAGTACCCGTACACCCGTGGCATTCACCCGGGCATGTACCGGGGTCGGCTGTGGACCATGCGCATGTTCGCCGGGTTCGGAACGGCCGAGGACACCAACGCCCGGTTTAAGGAGATCCTTCGCAACGGTGGTGGCGGTTTGTCGACCGCCTTCGATATGCCAACCCTGATGGGCTACGACTCCGACAGTGAATGGGCCGAGGGTGAGGTCGGTCGGGCCGGCGTCGCCGTCGACACACTGGCCGACATGGAAGACCTGTTCGCCGATATCAACCTGGGCGAAGTCTCGACCAGCATGACCATCAATGGTCCTGCCAACGTTGCACTTGCGCAATACATCGCAGTGGCCGAGAAGACCGGCGTCGATCGCAATCGACTCAGCGGCACGATCCAGAACGACATCCTCAAGGAGTACCAGGCGCAGAAGGAGTACATCTATCCTCCCCGCCCCAGCATGCGGATCATCACCGACATGATGCGGTACACGACGGCCGAAATGCCCCGCTGGCATCCGGTGTCGATCAGCGGCTACCACATTCGCGAGGCGGGAAGTACTGCGGCGCAGGAGCTGGCGTTCACCATCGCGAACGGTTTTGCCTACGTGGAAGCGGCGGTGGCGGCCGGACTCGACATCGACGACTTCGCCAAACGGCTCAGCTTCTTCTTCAACAGCCACAGCGACTTCTTCGAGGAACTCGGCAAGTTCCGGGCCGCTCGAAGGATCTGGGCTCGCTGGATGCGAGACCACTACGGCGCCAAGCAGGAGAAGAGCTGGCAGTGCCGGTTCCATACCCAGACCGCCGGCGTCAGCCTGACGGCACAGCAGCCCGAGATCAACATCGCCCGCGTGGCGATCCAGGCGTTCGCAGCCGCAGCTGGTGGCACCCAGAGCCTCCACACCGATAGCTATGACGAGGCCCACGCTCTTCCGACCGAGGATGCGGCGCGTATCGCCCTGCGAACCCAACAGATCGTGGCTCACGAAACCGGCGTCGCCGCCGTCGCCGATCCGTTCGGTGGTGCCCCCTATATCGAGTGGATGACCGACGAGATGGAGCGGCAGGCCGAAGACATCTTCGCGCACCTGATGGAGATCGGAAACGGTTCGATCCTGGAGGGCTGTTACGCAGGGATTGAGAACGGGTACTTCGTCGGCGAGATCGCCGACGCCGCGTACCGATTCGAACGCGAAGTGAACGCCAAGCGTCGAATCATCGTCGGCGTGAACGACTTCACCGAAGGCGACGACGATGACCGAACGCTGCTTCGTATCGACGCCACCGTCGAGGAGATCCAGTTGAAGCGACTGGGCGAGATCAAGCAGAACCGCAACAGCGACGCCGTCGCAGCATCGCTGGCGGCGCTTCGGGCGGCTGCAGAAGTGCCCGATGCGAACCTGATGCCCGCCACCGTCGAGGCCGTAAAGACATATGCCACCGAGGGCGAGATCACACAGACGTTGGCCGACGTCTTCGGTCGGTACACCGAACAGGCGATCGTGTGAGCGATCCTGCGACGCACGAACCGGAACGACTGCGGGTCGTGCTGGCCAAACTCGGATTGGACGGACACGACCGCGGTTTGAAGGTCGTGGCCCGAATTCTCCGAGACGCCGGTATGGAAGTCATCTTTCTGGGACTGCGTCAGACGACCTCCTCGATCATCGCCGCGGTTGAACAGGAAGACGCAGACGCGGTTGGGCTCTCGATGCACAACGCCGGTCATCTGACTTTGGGACCGAAGATGGTCCGGGCGCTGGCCGATGCCGAGATCGACGTTCCGGTCGTTATCGGCGGGATCATTCCACCCGACGACGAGGCCGAACTACTGGAGAATGGGGTGGCGGTCGTACTGGGCCCGGGGGCGTCGGCTGAGGAAGTGGTGCAGTCGGTACGCGACGCGGTCGCAGCAGCGCGCCCGTGAACTACCGCCGCCTGTCGGTATCGGAGCTGGTTGAGAAGGCCCAGACCCGGGATGGGCGCGCCGTCGGCCGGCTTCTCACCCTGGTTGAACGCGGCGGTCAAACTGCGGAGGAAGTAGCCGCTCACACCCATCGTCTGCGGGGCGGGGCCCACGTCGTTGGCATCACCGGTTCGCCTGGCGCCGGTAAGTCGACGCTGGTTGGGCAACTGCTGGCCGAGTGGTGCCGTCGTGGGCACACCCCGGCGGTCCTTGCGATCGACCCATCCTCACCTATTTCGGGGGGAGCCATCCTGGGCGACCGGATCCGCATGGACGACGTGGTCCCCGAGGGCACGTTCGTCCGCTCGATGGCGACCCGGGGTCATCAGGGAGGGCTGGCATTGGCCGTGCCCGGTGCCGTTCGGGTTCTGGACGCGGCCGGCTATTCGCCGGTGATCATCGAGACGGTTGGTGTTGGTCAGGTCGAAGTCGACGTGGTCGCAGCGGCCGACACCGCCGTAGTGGTGGCAACACCCGGAATGGGTGATGCAGTTCAAGCGAACAAGGCCGGTCTCCTTGAAGTGGCCGACGTGTTCGTGGTCAACAAAGCAGACCGGCCCGGAGCGTCAGACACCCGCCGCGATCTCGAACTGATGCTTGATCTGGCCCACGTAACGGGCTCTGACACCGATGCGCACGGCACCTACTTTCGA